>NZ_JBWKQZ010000004.1:0-316890 GCF_059419025.1 Cupriavidus sp. GW821-FHT07C08 | reverse complement strand
ACGTCGCACTTGCGGATGTTGTACTCGATCCACTCCTTGTTGATGGTGATGTCACCCTCGAAGAAGTGCATGCGCGGATGGTCGATGAGGTCGCCGAGGCGGTCCGACGACATGTCCATGCCGTAGACCTCCCACGGCGTGGTTTCCAGGATGCGGCGCGTCAGGTGGTGGCCGATGAAGCCGTTGACGCCAAGAATCAGGACCTTTTTCATCAGACTTGCTCCGAGAAACCTCGCCCTTCAGGGCGGGGAGTGAAAGGAGCGCTGCCGGCAGCAAGCACTCCCGAATTAGAATGACCGGCATGCTTCTCGTCTATCGCTACCGGGTGAAGTCGCTGAACGGCCTGCTCAATCAGCAGAGCCGAGCGGTGAACTACGTCTGGAACTTCTGCAATGACATGCAGAAGCACGCGCTGAAGTGGGGCAAGAAGTGGCCCACGGGTTTCGATCTGAACGTGTTGACCACCGGCAGCAGCAAGGAACTGCGCATCCATTCCGGCACCGTCAATGCGGTTTGCGAGCAGTACGCCAAGTCGCGTAGCCAGCACCGCCGGCCGTACCTGCGCTATCGCGGCCGCAAGTCGCTCGGCTGGGTGCCGCTCAAGGGCCGGGATCTCAAGCGCTCGGGCGACGCCTTCCGCTTTGCCGGCAACACGTTTCGCGTGTTCAGCTCCCGCCCTCTTCCCGAGGGCAAGATCAAGGACGGCACGAATTTCTCCCGCGACGCGCGAGGCAACTGGTTCCTGAACATCGTGATTGAAGTTGCCGACACCCAGGCCCGCTGCCCGGAACGCGGCGTCGGCATCGATCTGGGCTTGAAGGACATTGCCACGCTGTCCACCGGCGAGAAGGTCGAGAATCCGCGCCACCTTGGCCGACTCGAGCAAGCGCTGGCCAAAGCGCAGCGTGCGCGCAAGCGGCGACAGGCGACGAACCTTCACGCCCGCATCACCAACGCAAGGCGTGACTTCCTGCACAAGCTCTCGCATCGCATCGTGCGGGACTTTGACTACATCGCGGTGGGGAATGTGAACGCCGCCGGCCTCGCCAGGACCAGCATGGCGAAGTCCGTCCTCGATGCGGGCTGGTCGTCCTTCCGCACAATGCTCGCGTACAAGGCGATTGCGCATGGCGCGTGGTACGAGGAAGTCGACGAACGTTTCACCACCCAGGTCTGCTCTTCGTGCGGCACGATGCCGCCGGAGAGGCCGAAAGGTATCGCAGACCTTGGAATAAGGCAGTGGGTATGCAGTGGATGCGGTGCTGTACATGATCGCGATGTGAACGCTGCGCTAAATATCCTTGCCCGATCGGGACATCGATCGCCTGCAGAGGGAATCTCCTCCCTTTAGGGAGGGGAGGATGTCAACGGTTTTCCTCGTTGGATTGTTCGGTATGGATAAGTTCGGCGAAGGCCTGCGGCGTGAGTGCCGAGCCATCTTGTGCCAGCAATCGGGTGACCATCACCAGGCCGCCGTCGCCGCACAGGCCGATGATCTGGCCGTCGTGCACATGCAGGCCGGGCACGGTGCCGGCGGGCAGCGCCGGCTCCGTCAGCGGCCGGCGCGCCTGCGCCACAATGAAGCGGAGCCCGGCGAGATCGGTGAACGCGCCGGGATAGGGCGGTGCGACGGCGCGCACGAGATTGTAGACCTCGGCGGCCGGGCGGCTCCAGTCGATGCGGCCGTCTTCCGGCTTGCGCCCGGAGAAGTAGCTGCCCTCGGCCAGCCGGTTGGGGTGCTGCGGCGTCTGCCCGGCGATCATCGCGGGCAGGGCGCGCCACAGCGTCTGCTCGGCGGCAACGGTGACTTTCCCGAAGACTTCGCCGGCAGTGTCGTCCGGCAGGATCGGCACCGCGGTCTGGTCGACGATATAGCCCGCGTCAGGCTTGGCTTCCATGGCGTGCAGCGTGGCGCCGGTCTCGGTCTCGCCGCGCAACACCGCCCAGTTCACCGGCACGCGGCCGCGGTACTTGGGCAGCAACGAGCCGTGCATGTTGAAGGCGCCGCCGGGGGCCAGCGCCAGCACGTCCGCCGGGATCATGGCGCGGTAGTAGAACGAGAAGATGACGTCCGGGCGCGCGTCGCGCACAGCCTGGGCGACGGCGGGATCGGCAGGGTCCTCGCCATAGACGAAGGGGATGCCCAGCTCGGCGGCGGTGTCGGCCACCCGGCGGAACCAGATGTTCTCGTCGGGGCGGTCGCGGTGCGTAATCACCAGCGCTACCTCCACGCCGCGCGCATGCAGCACGCGCAGGCAGCGGTCGCCGACATTGTGGTAGCCAAAGACGACGGCGCGCATCATTGCTCCGCGCCTGCGGCAGCCGGCTTGACACGCTGCGGGTCCGCTTCCAGCACTGCCTTGATGCGGTAGCGCGGGCGGTCGCGCACTTCCTGGTAGATGCGGCCGACGTACTCGCCCAGCAGGCCCACGCCGAACAGCAGGATGCCGATCAGGAAGAAGTTCATGGCGAACAGGGTGAACACACCCTGGACTTCCGAACCGAACAGGAAGCGCCGCACCAGCAGCACCACCACCAGTACACCTGAACACAGCGACAGGATCGTGCCGATGGCCGAGAACCACTGCAGAGGCACGATCGAGAAGCCGGTTACGAGGTCGAAGTTCAGGCGGATCAGCTGGTACAGCGAATACTTGGATTCGCCCGCATGCCGCTGTTCGTGACCGACTTCGATCTCGACCGGATTGGAAGCAAAGGTGTAGGCCAGCGCGGGGATGAAGGTGTTGACCTCGCGGCAGGCATTGATCGTGTCGATCACATTGCGGTCATAGGCGCGCAGCATGCAGCCCTGGTCCGTCATGCGGATCTTGGTGATGCGCTCGCGCAGCCGGTTCATCGCGCGCGAGGCATAGCGGCGGAACGCGGTGTCGTTGCGCTGGCGGCGGATGGTGCCGACGTAGTCGTGGCCGGCGCGCATGGCTTCGACCAGGCGCGGGATTTCTTCCGGCGGGTTCTGCAGGTCGGCGTCCAGCGTGATCACGATCTTGCCGCGGGTGTGCTCGAAGCCCGCCAGGATCGCCATATGCTGGCCGAAGTTCCCGGCGAACAGCACCACCCGGGTCACATCCGGGCGCTTGTGGAACTGCGCCGCCAGCATCTGCGCCGAGCGGTCGACGCTGCCGTCGTTGATGAAGATGATCTCGTACGACTCGCCGAGGCCATCCAGCGCCGGATAGAGGCGGTCGAACAGGGCTTGCAGCCCGTCTTCTTCGTTGTAGACCGGGATGACGACCGAGACTTCGACCGGGCTCATTTGGAGAGACGTTTGCATGTTTCGCTGAGGATTGCGCAGACCCGCTCGACATCGGTGGCTTGCATCGCGGGGAACAGCGGCAGCGTGACGATGCCGCGCCCGATGCGTTCGGCATGCGGCAGCATGCCTTCGCGCCAGCCGAGCGAGCGGTAGTAGGTGAAAAGATGAATGGGCGGATAGTGCACGCCGGTGCCGATGCCGCGCTCGCGCATGGCCTCCATGACCTGCTGGCGCGCCTGGGCCGGGCCGCCTTGCAGGCGCTCGGTCGGCAGCACCACCTGGAACATGTGCCAGTTGGTGGTGGCGGCGTGCGCATCCAGCGCTTGCGGCAGCTCGATGCCCAGCGCTTCCAGGCCGCTGTCGGCGGCACAGCGGAAATACGTCGCGGCCAGTTCGGCGCGGCGCGCGGTGATGGCGTCAAGCTTGCCCAGCTGCGCCAGGCCGACCGCGGCGTTGACGTCGGTCAGGTTGAACTTGCCGCCGGGTTCTTCGACATCCATGCCATCCATGCCGGTGCGGATCACGCCCTGCAGCCGCAGGCGCTCGGCGCGCACGGCTTCTTCGGGCGTGTTCATCACCAGGCAGCCGCCTTCGATGGTGGTGATGTTCTTGTTGGCCTGGAAGCTGAAGCTGACCAGGTCGCCAAAGGCGCCGATGCGCTGGCCGCGCCAGCGCGAGTCGATTGCCTGCGCGGCATCTTCGATCACGCGCAGCCCGTGCTTGCTGGCAATGGCGTACAGGCGGTCCATGTCCACCGGCAGGCCCGACAGGTACACCGGCATGATGGCGCGCGTGCGCGGCGTGATCGCGGCCTCGACGGCATCCAGGTCGAGATTGCGCGTGCGCGGGTCGATGTCGACGAACACCGGCCGCGCGCCCACGGCCAGCACCACGTTGGCAGTGGCGACCCAGGTGATTGGCGTGGTGATGACCTCATCGCCCGGCCCGATATCGGCAATGCGCAGCGCGATTTCCATCGTTGCCGAGCCGTTGGCGAAGGTGCGCACCGGGCGTCCGCCGAACAGGTCCGACAGCGCGGCCTCGAAGGCCTGCATCTTCGGGCCGGAGGTGATCCAGCCCGAGGCCAGCACCTTGCCGACTTCGGCAATGGTGGCGGCGTCGATGTCAGGCCGGACAAAAGGCAGGAATTCAGGGGCAGATGCGGTCATGGCAGGGCGAAGGAGAACGGTCGGTGTCGGACCTGGCGGCGCGCAGGCGCGTCATGAGCGGGCGATCAGGAAGACGCCCGCCAGTATCAGCAGGATGCCGGCCACGCGCAAGGGGCCGATCATCTCCCCGAACAGCCACCAGGCGGCCAGCGCGTTGACCACATAGCCGAGCGACAGCATCGGGTAGGCGATCGACACGTCCACGCGTGACAGCCCCACGATCCATACCCCCACGCTGACCACGTACAGCGTCAGCCCGGCCAGCACCGGCCATTGGGTCAGCACGCGCAGCGCGGTGACCAGCAGCGTGCCGCGGTCCAGCGTGATGGCGCCGATGGCATTGACGCCGGCCTTGAGCAACAGTTGCGCTGCTGCATTGAGCAGCACGCCGGTCAGGATGAAAGCGAAGGTGGTAAGCGTCATGGCGCTGCGTAGTGCAGGGGTTGCAGGAGTTGCAGGTTACTGTCCTGGGGGTTGCGTCTTCGGGCCGTTGCCCGGCAGCGCGAAATTGGCGACCGCCACCCGGCGGCGGTCACCGGCGATCCGGTGCAGCGGCACGCCGCGCGCAGCCAGTGCATCGTAGGTCGCGGGCGACATGATCGCTACCGCGCGCTTGCCGTCCTGCCAGCGGGCGATAAAGCCATCGATGGTCGGGATCCACTTCTGCGGTTCCTGGCCGACGCCGAATTCCAGCTCGTCCGGATGCTCCACCATGATGGTGGTGCGGCGCAGGTAGAACGGCAGCGTGTGGTCCAGCATGCCCACGCTGTACAGCGGCATGTCCGGCGTCAGCACGGCATTGATGGCGGGCACCAGGTCCACGCCGGAACTGGGCCGGCCCATGGCTTCGTGACCGCGCAGCGCCACCGTGGAGCAGAGGAACATTGCCAGCGCATAGGCCACCACACTGGGAAACACCCCGCGCGTGCGCAGCAGCCGGCGCGCCAGCAGCGCGCCGGCCAGCAGCACCGCGAAGGCGATGCCGATCCACATGGCGAATTCACGATAGACCACATTGGGCGTGCCGGGCTTGTCCATCATGCCGACGAACGGGCTCGCCAGCAGCCCGACCACGCCCAGTGCGATCATGGCATTGACCTGCCAGCGCCAGGTGCGTTCCGTCACCGTGTCCAGTGCCACGCCGGCCAGCAGCGCCAGCGCCGGGAAAATCGGCACGATATAGCCGGGCAGCTTGGAGCCAGACAGGCTGAAGAAGACAAAGATCGCCACGGCCCACAGCGCTGCCAGCAAGGCGGGCTGGAATGGCCGCGGCGAGGTGCCGCGTTCGACCCCGGCGCGCTCGCGCACGGCCCTCCACATTTGCGCAAACAGGCCCAGCCAGGGCAGGAAACCGGCCAGCAGCAGCGGCACGAAGTACCAGATCGCGCCTTCGCGCTGGTGCACGTTCGAGGTATAGCGTTGCCAGTGCTCGTGGATAAAGAAGAAGCGCAGGAATTCCGGATTGCGCTCCGACACCAGCCAGAACCACGGCACCGTCACCACCAGCAGCGCGATGATGCCGCCCGGCAGATGCAGGCGGCGCCACAGGCCGAAGTCGCGCGTCACCAGCGTGTAGACCACCAGCACCAGCCCCGGCAGCGCCAGCCCGACCAGCCCCTTGACCAGCACCGCCACGCCCATTGCCGCCCAACAGGCGAGCATCCAGTTGCGGCGTTCGGCGCGGGTGGCATCCGGGTGCTGCGCCAGCAGCATGAAGGCCAGCACGCACGCCATGGCGCCGGCCAGCGTCATGTCCAGCGAGTTGAAGTGGCCGGCGATATTCCACATCGGCGCGGAAACCAGCACCAGCCCCGTCAGTACCGCCACGCGCTGGCCGTACCAGCGTGCCGCGGCCAGCATCGACACGCCCAGCCCCACGATGCCGGACAGCGCCACGCACAGCCGCGCCTGCCAGTCGCCCACGCCAAACAGCGTGTAGGCCAGCGTGGTCACCCACAGGTGGAAGGGCGGCTTCTCGAAATACTTGAGTTCGTGGTAGCGGATCGTCACCCAGTCGCCGGTGGCGAACATCTCGCGGGCAATCTCGGCGTAGCGGCCTTCATCGGAGCGCAGCAGGTGGCGCATGTCGAGGGTGCCGAACCAGACCAGCAGGATAAACAGGCTGGCCAGTGCGACCGCACCGGCGGTGGCGGCTCCAACGGACAGCGCGGCAGCCCGCGAGGTCGATGAACTACGCATAGATCTCCTGGAAAAGCGCGACGGATCGATGATCGATGGTCCTGCGTGGGCGCGCGGTGAGGGGAAGCCATCACAACGCTTGGCCTTGCCTGTTGGTGGACACCAGGCAGGCAAGTCGCCCGCGGCCGGCAGGCTGGCATGTGCCCGGGGCGCCACTACCGCCTCGGCGCACGCGAGGCCGGCAATGGTAGCACGGCGGGCAGGTTGCCCCGGCCGTGCCGGGGACGGGCCTGCAGGGGGCGGCGGGATTGCCGCCGCCAGGGAAAGGAAAGTGCTGTTCAGGCCGGATGCTGCACGCCAGGCGCCGTCTGGCGGGCGCGACGCAGGCGCAGGCCCACGCCGATCAGCAGGATGCCGCAAACGATGGCCCAGGAACCGATCAGCCACAGTACCGCCAGCGCGCCGGCCACCGGCCGCCACAGGACCAGGAAGGCGAAGGCGATGCTGACCAGCCCGGCCAGGATCAGCCACCACTCGTTCGGGATCTCCTTGCGCAGCTTGATCGCCGCCACGATCTGCAGCACGCCGGTGGCGAGCGTCCAGGCGGCGATATAGAGCAGCAGCGACAGCGCGGTGATGGCTGGGCTGAACCAGGTCAGCGCGCCCACGCCCAGCCCAAGCAGGCCCTGCAGTGCCAGGATCCAGCGGTCGCTGGTCTCGCGCTCCTTGCCGGAGATCGCCATCAGCAGCGCCATCAGGCCATCCGCCGCGGCGTAGGCGCCGAAGACAATGACCAGTGCCGCGAGCGTCGCGATCGGCGCAAAAAAGGCAAAAAAGCCGAAGATCACGGCAAACAGGCCGCGCAAGGCAACCACCCACCAGAGTTTCGCGTAGTACTGAAGCATGGAATCTCCCACTGGGCCCGGAATGGGCCGGCATCGAGAAAACCCGGCGGCACGGAAATTACTGACGGCCTGACGATATGGCGTCTGGCCTTGCAGGCCATGCTGCGCGAAAAATCCGAGTTACACACGCAACAAAACGCGATAATTTCGGTGTCCAGGCGACCGCCTGGCAAGCCGGGCGCTGGGTCGGGGGCGCCTGGACATTCTAGACGGGGATTCATGTGAAGACAAAGGCGCAGCAAGACTGGCTGGCAGGCCTGGTGGCGGGCGCGGCCATGGCCCTGGCGCAGGACGCCGGCGCACAGGGTGCGGCGGCGCTGCCGGGCGCCGGCCCGGCCGTGGCGCAGGCCGCGGCAACCCAGGCGCAGGCATCGGCGGCGGCCGTGCTGTGCAGTGCCCCATGGTTCCGCTCGGGCTCGCACGTGCAGATGGAAGGCGACGGCGTGATGCCAATGTCGGTCGGCATGACCCTGCGCGACGTGGTGCGTAGTCAGACCGGCTGCCGCGCCCAACTGGAGATCAATTCCAAGACTGCCCTGTCGGCGCTGATGGGGCCGCCGGTGATTACCACCCAGGTGCATGAAGTGGTGATCGACCGCCGTTCGCCCGGCGGCCAGACCAGCATTGAAAGCCAGCATGCCGTCATCAATGCCCGCGCCCGCTACGCGCGCATGTACGGCGAGGCGGCCTTCCGCGGCATGGGCGTGTTCAACTACGCCGGCCTGGACCTGCGCGAGGGCGCCACGCTGGAGGGCGAGACCTTTGAATCGAGCGTCTCGCTGAAGGTCTACCCGCTGGGATCGGATGAAGCGGTCAGCACCATGCGGGCGCAGCATGCGTCGATCCATATCGGCTCGCGGCACGTCGGCAAGCGGCAGATGATCAATACCGTCCTGGGACGCAAGGAATGCCTGCCGGTCACCTACGAGAAGCGCACCTCGCTGGGGCCGGTGCTGGTTGGCGAAGAAGTCGTGCAGGTCGAGCCGACCGTGATGCACGTCACCGAATGGTACTGCCCGGCCGACGCCTTCGTGCTGCGCACGGAAGTGCGCCAGGATGACAAGGTGCAGCGCATCGATGTCACCGCGCTGGAGAGCGACACGCAAGCGCCATAGGCTTGCGCGCCTGGGCAGGACGCAAAAAAACCCGCCAAGGCGGGTTTTTTTGCGTCAGGCGCTTGCGGCTCAGCTGGCGGCCGGCGCCGAAGCGGCCTTCTTCTTGCTCTTCTTCTTGGTGGACTTCTTGGCCGGCTTTTGCTCGGCGGCCGGCGCGGAAGCGTCGGTCAGCTCGCTGCGGGTGCTCTTGTTCGCGCCCTGGGTGTACGGGTCGAACTTGTCGCCGGCCTTGGCCCCCTGGGTGTACGGGTCGAACTTCTCACCCGACTTGGCGCCCTGGGAATACGGATCGAACTGCTTCTTGCCGCCGGTCTGTGCCTGCACGGCCAGCGAAGCGGCGCCAAGGCAGAGTGCGATCGCGGTCGCGACGAACTTGTTCATGGTTTCTCCTGAAAAATGCCGCCGTCGGGCGGTCGTGTATGTGGCCTGTCCCTTGCACGGGACGGCTTGGCCCAGTGTCGCCAACATCGTTGATCGCTGTCAACTTGGGGCTTGCCCAGGCGCCACGACCTCATGGAAACCCTGAATTGCGGCCCCAGGCCGATTGAGGTTGGGGCCGCTTGCCGGCTTACTCCGTGACCGCGTCCGACGGGTGCTTCCAGGCCGCACGCACCTCGCCGGACGGCGCCAGCGCCAGGTTGATGCCGCGGCTGCCGATGGGCTGCTGGAACCAGCGCTTCTGCAGCGCCGTGACCTCAGGGCCGGCAAAGGTGTTGGCCAGCGCCTGGTCGACCAGGCGCTTCCATTCCGGATCGGCCTTGGACAGCATCAGCGCATTCTGTTCCACCGACAGCGCCGGGCCTACGATCACGTACTGCGACGGGTCCTTGGCGCGCGCGCGCAGGCCGGCCAGCAGCACGTCGTCCATGACGAAGGCCTGGGCACGGCCGGATTCGAGCAGCAGGAACGATTCGCCGTGGTCCTTGGCGTAGACGTCGTGGTAGCCGTACTGGGCCTTCATGCGGCGCACGTGGCGGTCGCCGGTCGACCCGGCGCTGGTGACCACGGTCTTGCCGCGCAGGTCGCCGAACGAGCGGATGCCCGAGTCGGCGCGCACCAGCATGCGCACGGTCGACACGTAGTGCGAGACGCTGAACGCAACCTGCTTCTGGCGCTCGAGCGAATTGGTGTTGGGGGCGCAGTCCAGGTCCACCAGCCCGTTGACCACGGCGGGAATGCGGTTCTGCGGCGTGAGCGGCATCCAGCGCACTTTCAGGTCTTTCAGGCCCAGTTGCTGGCGCGCCGCTTCGGCCGCGCGCAGGCACAGGTCGACCGCATAGCCGGCAGGCTGGCCCTTGTCGTCGGCAAATGAGAATGGCAGTGCCGACTCGCGGTAACCGAGCACGATGGTGCCGGATTCGCGGATCTTGTCGAGCACAGGGCTCTGGGCGTGGGCCAGCGCCGGCGCCAGCGCGGCAGCGGATATGGCGGCGAGGGCGACAGCCGCCAGCGAGCGGCGGGCGCGGAAGAGTCGGGCGGACAGGGCGGGCAGGGTGAAGGCAGGCATGCGGGGAAACCGGAAAGCAGCCGGCAATGCGGCAAAGACGCAAGGGTATACCCTGGTCTGGGGCCGGCGAAGGACATTGTTGTCATAAGCAAATTCCTGCCCCGAAAGCCTTTTTCCCCCGAGGTCCGAGTGGGGGCCATACGTCTGGTTCGGGCACGCCATTGAGATGGTGGCGCTGAAATCTAGCCGCGATGCTGCGCGAGTTGTGCTACGGCAGACACTGGCGCAGCTGTGCAGGCTGCAGCGGCAGGAAATGCTGTTTTCGCCGCGGTACTGGATGCCATCGGCGAAGCCTGCTTCGCGTCCAGTCTGGCGATAGCCCTTGAAAGCGAAGCAATCTTCGCGCTCCCGTCGTCCGCCCATCGGCAAAATTCCCCGATAAAACAGCGGCCTATCGTCTTGTGTCGCGATGGCACGGCTCCTGCGTTAGCTGGTTCGCGAGGTTCTCTCTCGCCTACCTCAACGGAAAGGAGCCGCAAATGCACGATATCGGAAGCTCGAGGCCTGGCGGTTGGAGCGCTGGCTACAACGAGTTCGAACACGAACTCGCCACGGAAATGTCGGGTGAATTCGAGCAGGAGAACGAATTCGCCAACGAGTTCGAGAACGAGTTCGAACAGGCCGAGCATGAGTTCGAGAACGAGTTCGAGCAGGAAGTCTCGGGCGAGATGCACGAGCTCGAGCTCGCCGCGGAGCTGCTGGCGGTGAACAGCGAGCAGGAGCTCGAACAGTTCCTTGGCGGCCTGGTCAGGTCTGTAGGCCGTGCGGCCACGGGATTCGCCCGGTCGGCGGCCGGCAAGGCGCTCGGCGGCATTCTGCGTTCCGCAGCCAAGTCGGCACTGCCGATCGTCGGATCGGCGCTCGGCAATCTGGTGGTTCCAGGGGCGGGTGGGTTGATCGGCGGCAAGCTCGCGGGCATGGCCGGCAGTGCGCTCGGGCTAGAGCTCGAGGGACTCAGTAACGAAGACCGCGAATTCGAAGTCGCGCGCCGGCTGGTCAGGATCGGCCAGCATGCGACCAACCACCTCATGTCGATGCCGCGCAATATGCCGCCCGCACGCGCGGCGCGCATTGCGTTCCTGCGCGGTGCGCGGCAGGTGGCGCCGGGCCTGCTGCCAGCGATGCGTGCCATCTCGCAGAACGGTGTGGCTTCCGCACGCCAATTGCCCATGCCGATCTTCGGCGGGGCAACGGAAACTGTGCCCGCGCCCCAGACGTTCGGCGGCGTCCCCGCTGTCAACGGCGCGACCGGCGCTCCCGGCGTTACGGGCATTGCCGGCGCGACTGCGACCTGCCCCACCTGCGGCACCCGCCCGACGGGCCATGTGCATGCGATCCCCGCCCGCGGCACCTGGCGCCGCTCGCGCAATGGCCGCGCCATCATTCTGTATCTCGCGTCGCCGCGGCCGGCGTACTGAGCGCGCGGAGACCCGCCGTGACCAACGCATGCACACACGCGCTGCGCCTGCTCGAGCAGGAGGTGCTGGGCATACGTGCCCGGCTCGATGCCCAGCTGCCCTATGCGCTGCAGATGCCGATGGTGCCCGCCGCCAATGTCAGCGACGAAGCGATGGGGGCCATCGAGCGACATATGCAGGCCGCGCGCAGGCAGTTGCGCATCCGCATCGCGCGGTTCCTGCGCGATCTGCGGCACGCGCGGCCGGTGCCCGTCGACGTGGCCCGTGCGCAGCAACGCTACGCCTTGCTCAAGCTCTATTTCCATGCGGCACTGACGCACTTCGAGATCTTTGCGGAAGTGCTGACGCAGCGCAGCCAGCATGGCACGGGCATCTGGCTGTCGGGGCTCGACGTGGCAGCGCAGGACGGGCTCAGGCAGCCGGGCCTGTCGATGGCGCCGCCACCGGTCATCTGCTACGTGGAGCGCGGGCATGGCGGTGCCATCCGGCGCGCACGCACGCGCCTGCCGGGCGGTGGCGCCAATCCGGTCGCGGTGATTCGCATGCCGCGCGAACGCATGGTCGGCACCGGCGTGGCCGCGTCGCTGTTTCATGAGGTCGGGCACCAGGCAGCGGCGTTGCTCGATCTCGTGAACAGCTACCGGCGCGCGTCGGCGGCCAGCTTCGGGCGCGGGCCGGCACATTCGATCTGGCGGGTCTGGGAGCGCTGGATCAGCGAGATTGTCGCGGATCTGTGGGCGGTGTCGCGCGTTGGCATCGCGGCCACCTGCGGGCTGATGAGCGTGGTGAGCCTGCCGCGCGCGTTCGTCCTGCGCATCAACCTCGACGATCCCCACCCGGCGCCGTGGATCCGCGTCAAGCTGTCGATCGCCATGGGCAACGCGCTCTATCCCCATCCGCAGTGGGACGAACTGGCGCAGCTGTGGGAGCGACTGTATCCGCCCTCGCAAATGTCGGCCAGCCAGCGAAAGTCGTTCGAGACGCTAGGCGCGGCCATCCCCGCTTTCGTGTCGGCGCTGCTGTCAATCCGCCCGCCGTCGTTGCAGGGACGCATGCTTGGCGAAGCCTTGCGTTTGCCCGACCGCCATCCGCGCCTGCTGCTGCAACGCTGGCACATGGTCAGGTCCAGGCCGCAGCAGTACCTGGCCGATACCCCCACGCTCGCGTTCGCGGTACTCGGGCAGGCGCGCTTCAGTGGGCTGCTGCCCGCCAATCAGGAACTGGGCGTGATTTCGGAACTGCTGCAGCGCTGGGCACTGGCGGGGTATCTGCCGTGGCGCGCGGGAGACCCGCAACTGAGCGTAGTGCTGAATCAGCGGCGGCCGGTGCCAGCGCCGCGCCAGAGTCATGAGTTGCCGTTTGCGGCGTATGCGTGAAGCTCGATGATCAAGGAGAACGATGATGAGCGAGATCTATCTGCCGGTCCAGCTTCGCCCGCGTGCGGCGATTGGAAAAGGGAAGCACGAGCTACCGAACCCCCGCAGCGTGCTCAAGCACGCATGGGTGGTCGTCCGAGACTGTCAGTACATCGCTGATTCCATGCCCGATTTCCTGAGTTTCCCCAACGAAAGTAGCGTGGACTACGATCCCGCGTACCGTGTCGAATTGAAGATTTGGCTTAAAGGGCAAGGGGTTGAGAGAGGTCCAAACGGGCCGGACATCGACAAGCAAATAGTCGAATTCAGGCACAAGCTCCAGAGCATGTTCACCTTATCGGACTTTGAATCGCACGCGATGCCGTATACGATTCTGAGCGCGACGCTAGATCATGACAACGGAGTGATGATCTACGCGACATTGGCCGCAGATCAACCGGAGACGGTTGCGGCACCCGCCGTCGTGGCGCCGGCGCCCACACCGGATCCGACGATCATCGCTACGGCCACTGCTCTGCATGCCACGCCGATCGCGATGCCTGCCGAAGCCGCCGCCTCAGCCAATCTGCCGGCGGTAACACCTAAGACGCACCGCTATCTCCCGCTCCCCGACCCCATCACCGAGCGCTCCGGCCCGATGTCGCGGGAACACGACGGTCATCCCAGGCCCGTCACGCTCCAGCGCACCACCCGCGCATTGACCGGTGACGTCGGCTTGTGGATGCTGATCAAACTCAATTCGGTGACGCTCGGGTGGGACAACTACATCGAACAGATGGACCGCCTGTTCTTCCCGAAATCGTTCGCCAAATCGGTGGATGTCGGCAGGGACGTCGGCACTAACGCACCGCTGTACAAAAAGGCCGTCGAACTCAGTCACCGCCGCTTTCTGCCATTCACGGACACTGATGCCTATCGCGCCCTCAAGGTCGCGACCGAAGCATTCGTCGTGACCTGGGGCGCTGTGGTACCGCCGGCCTCGGAGCTGCAGACGATGGTAGACCTGCTGATTGCCGATCCGGCTGTTCGCGACCTCGCGAATGAACGGTTGGGGCTGAACCTCACCGAGCCCGATATCAAGGCACTGGCCCTCAAGTATTTCGGCGAGGAAAACAACATTCCGCCGGCCATTCCCTACCTGCAGCGTGTGGCGTTGGCCATGGGCGGTACCGATGCCGCGGGCATGATCGAGAACATGGTCGACGATGAAATCACGCTCGCCGGCGAGAAGCGGGACATGTGTGGCGAGGGTTGTCTCTGGCTGCAATTCTGGAACCGCAATGTCTCGGCCAAGCTCGCGCAGCCGCCCCTCGTCGAACTGATCTGGAGTTACTGGATGGAAGAGCTCCAGCTCGTGCAGACGATGAACGCCATCTCGCGCCGCTTCCAGAACGTAGCGTCGGGCCCGAACGATCCGCTTGGCGCACTCGAGATGGATCCGCTGCGGCCACTCAACAACATGATCTGGGGCTGGGTCCAGGACGAGCAGCACCGGCTGCCGATCGAGCGCCGCGCCGCGGAGTATCTGCACGAATACGGGTTCCAGCTGATCGGCAAGGCGGTGCCGCGCATGCAAGCGGCCGACACGCGCAGCAAGTTCCTCGCCGCGTTCCATACGCTGCTCAATCTGTGCGTGCCGTTCTTCCGCCAGGCCGACGACACCACGGTGGTGCCGGACGGGTTCCCGCTGCTCAACGCGCTGCGCGAAGTCCACCTGATTCTTTCGGAAGGCGCGCACAACCAGTTCCGCGATCTGCCCACCACTTCACGCGTGGAAATGATGATGCAGCAATGGATGCTGGCGCGGCCCGAGTTCCGCGAGTTCCTGCCGCGGCGCTCGATGATCGCGTACCCTGAGCCGTGGATGCATTCGGTGGAAAGCATGCGCAAGCTGCAGGGCTGGGGCGACACCAATCCCTACCAGTTCTGGCAGCTCGCCACCATGGGCGAGCAGATCGTGGCGTCGATCCGCTGGAGCGACTGGAACTCGATCCACGATCCCGCGAATGCTGCCAACTGGGCCGCATTCTTCCGGCCTGAGATCCAGGCGTATATCCACTCGTATCGCGCGGTGACGGGCGTCGACGTGGGTGCTGAGCCGGTGGACGTGCAGGTGCCGGGCATGCATCTGCTGCGCCGGTTGCACGAGTACAAAGGGAAGCGGGTGGCGTGAGGGGCCGCGGCCATGATCGACTTTGCCTCGGCGTTATACCTTGGCATGACGCATCCGGCCGCGCGCCTCGGCGACTATGTGGCATTGACGAGCGGTGTGCCCGCATCGCTCGCGGCATCGCCGCAGGCGCGTGGCGTTGCCGCGCGCGCAGCCGAGTTGCAGGGTTGCGAGGCCGGTGCGGTGGCGCCGTCCACGCTGCATCTGGCGATCGATACCTTCGACCGCCTCGCGCGCAGCCACGTGTTGATTGCCGACGAAGCGCTATATCCGGTCATGCGCTGGAGCCTTGAGCGCGTAAGTGGCCTGGGCGCATCGCTGTCGTGGTTCGCGCACGGCGATCCTGCCGCACTGGTACGCGTATTGCGCCGTAGCAGGGCGGGCAAGCCGCCGGCAGTCATCACAGACGCCACACTGCGGAACGGCATGCCGATCGCGCCGGAGCGATATCTGGAAGCCGTCGCTTCACGCGATGGCTTGCTCGTGATCGACCACAGTCAGGTCCTTGGGCTCCTCGGTGAGCATCCCATACCAAGGCAGCCGTGGGGGCTGGGTGGTGGTGGCATCGCCGTGCACGGCGGCCTGGGGCCATCGGACCCGGTCCTGCTGTTGGCGTCATGGGCCAAGGCATTCGGCGTGCCGCTGGCCACGTTGTGCGGGCCCGCCGCGTTGGTCAGTGACATTGCGTGCAATGGTCCCACGCAGTCGCATTGCAGCGCTGCTAACCAGGCCGCGCTGTTGGCGGCGCTCGATGCACTAGACGCTAATCGGCGCACCGGAGACTGGCTGCGTACGCGCCTGCTCTACTTCGTGCGGCGGCTGCGTGCGGGCCTGCTGTCGCTGGCTCGTACCGTGCTGCCAGATCTGTCCGCAACGCTGCCACTGCATCCGATGCAACGTATTCATCTGAGTACGCCGGGGCGAACACAGGCGCTGCATGCCTCGCTGCGTGCGTGTGGGTTTCGTACCGCGTTATTGCACGATGCCGAGAACCGCCATGCGGTGGTCGTGATCGTGCGTGCCGATCATCGGCTGTCCGATATCGACGGACTGGTGCAGACGATGGCAGCGACGGCGCCTGCGCTGCCCGCGTCCGACGAAACGCTATCCAAGTCCATGGGGAGGCATCATGTTTAAGACCGCAGACGGCGAAATCCTTGACCTGGCACCGTGGCGCATGCGCCGGCTGATGCGGCTCGTGGCCGACGCGCGCCGCTATCCGCCCGGCACGCCGCCGCAGATGCTCGTCAACGACCTGCGCCAGATTGTTGCGCGCGCTCGGCGCGTCAGCACCCAGCCGCGGCTGGGTACCGCGCGATTCGAGAGCCGGGGCGAGGGGGCATGTTGCCAGGCGTGTCTACTGGCGCGCCAGCAGCAGGGCGTGCTGTCGCTGGTGGGACTGAGCTTGTCCCCGATGCCGTCGCCGGGGCACCTGTCCGAAGCCTTCGATGAGGAATTGACACATCTGCGGCCAAAGTTGGCACCGCCGCCCGTGTCATTGGATATCGAACTGAAGTGGAGGCGCTGGAGCTCCCTGGAAGACGCTTCTCGCGGCGTTGCGGGACCTGGGGTCTACATATTCAGTGATGGCGCGGTGCCCACCTACATCGGTCACTCCAATGCGCTCGAAGCCCGGCTTAGACAATGGTTTCAGTACCAGCGGGCGCTTACATGCGTGGGGCCGAAATTCATCTGGACCGCTCCTACGCGGAAGAACCCGGTAGCGGCGGCAATCGAGCACACATTGCTCAGCTGGGTGGATCGGAAGCTGCGATTGAACGGAAGGCTGAGATCGGGAATGCCATCGATGCTGGCGAACCGGGTGCTGACCAATCTGGTGACAGTCGGTGAGAAAGACCTTGTCATACGCAACGCCATGCCCCCGGAGCTGGCAAAGGACTTTCGGCCGACGGCCAATACGATGCATATCAAGGCGGGAACGCAGTTCGAAGTGCCTTTCGATGCCTACGCCGCGCCATGATCCTCGACTTCCACGTCCACGCCGGGCAGGGCGATGGCATGACCGGTCCCTGGGACACCACGGCACCGTTGGCCGCTTACGCACGCCGGGCGCGCGAAGCGGGCATCAGCCATTCGATTCTGCTGCCGGTATTCCAGTCTGACTATGCGCAAGGCAATCGCGACGTCGCCGCGTTGGTGCGTGCCGATCCGGGGCGCTGGACCGGCTTCGCGATGGTCCACGCCGTGCGCGACCGTGACCGTGTGCACGCGATGATCGAGGAGGCGGTCCTGCGGCTGGGACTGCGCGGCATCAAGGTGCATCACCACGACGCACCTATCCATCGACAGGTTTGCGATGCTGCGCAACGTTGGCAACTGCCGGTACTCTATGACCCCGGTGGCGATGTCGGTGCGCTAAGCCTGCTGGCGCAGACGCACCCCAGCGTCGCGTTCGTGTTCGCGCATCTTGGTAGTTTCGCCGACGACTGGGCGGCCCAGCGCCGCGTGATTGACCTGATCGAACGGCATCCCAACCTGTTCGCCGACACCGCCGGTGTGCGCCGCTTCGATCTGCTTGAAGAGGCGCTGCATCGCGCGGGGCCGCACAAGCTGTTGTTCGGCTCCGATGGTCCCTGGTTGCACCCGGGCCTCGAACTTGCCAAGATCCGCGCTTTGCGTCCATCCGCCGACGCGTTCGCGTCGATCGCGGGCGGTAATGCCTTGCGATTGCTGCGACGTGTATCGGTTGCGTGAGATCGGGTCCTACGCGCTGCCACCGTCGGGCCGCACCTGCCGTCGCAATTGCAAGGCGCGCGGCGTGACCTGCAATAGCTCGGCGGCGCGGTTGGTCGATCCCGTGCGTCGTTCGGCAGCCTGCACGGCAATGGTCTCGGCAATTTGCCCGATATGTTTTAGACCCAGCCCTGCATCAAGCGCGCCTTCCACCGCGAGCGCCAGCATCTGCGTCCATGCCGCGAGCGTATCGGCAGCGGCAGGGATGGACGGACGATCGAGCGATCCTGTGCTCAACACACCGAAGCCACGCTGACGCTCGGCCATGCGTAATACCACGTTGCGCAACTCGCGCACATTGCCGGGGTAGTCGCGGCACATCAGCTGTTCCATGACCTCCGGCATAATACGCGGCGCGTCGTCATGCTCGCTCAGGAAGTGCCGCACCAGCAGCGGGATATCTTCGCGTCGTTCCGACAATGACGGTGCGCGTACGGTCCATTGCGAGATGCGGAAATACAGGTCGCAGCGAAAGCGCCCGGCCTCCACCTCGGCTTCGAGATCGCGATTCGTCGCACAGGTGAGGCGAAAGTCAGAGCGCCGCCAGGTGTCTTCCCCCACGCGCTTGTACATCCGCTCCTGAATCACGCGCAACAGCCGTGCCTGGAGCGGCAGCTCGAGTTCGCCGATCTCGTCAAGAAACAGCGTTCCGCAGTCCGCCAATGCCACGGCGCCGTCGCGCGCCGTGACGGCATGCGTGAATGCACCCTTGGCATGGCCGAACAGTTCGCTGCCGGACAGTTCGGGACTCAGCGTCGTGCAGTCGACCACGACAAACGGACCACGCCTGCGCGAAGGATCGAGATCATGCACCAGCCGGGCCAGCAACTCCTTGCCGACGCCACTTTCCCCAAGCAACAGACAAGCGCCGCGCCCAAGCCGGCCGGCCTCCGCCACCGCGCGCAAGGTGCTGCGCCATGCAATCGATTCTCCGACAGCGCGCCGGCGCAGCCAGTCGGACGTGACGATCTCCTCGAGCTCCGCCAGCCGCGTAAGCCGCAGCGCCAGTTCTTTCAGCAGTGAGTCATCATCGACAGCGGTCACGATATCGCAGACCGACGATGGCCACCAGGATTCGGGGCGGCAATGACAGCGGGTCTCGTCCGTGCAGCCGACGATAAAGGCATCCGGCAACGGCCGCCCGCGCAGCCATTGCTCCGCGGCCTCCGCCACGCGGCTGGGCGCAGCACGCACGACGACCACGAGCAGCCCGTCACCGCTTGCGGATAGGCCCACTCCGTCAGGCAACCCGTGCCTGCACAGCGCGTGCGTGACTTGCCCGGCATCTTCCTGATAGAGAACAGTACGCATTCCGCACCCCGGAGCGATATGGAAGTTCGGTGATGGACTGCGGGGGAGTCGAGGCGCGGTATGGCAGGCGAGCCCTGACAATGGAGTTATCGTAGGTGGCCGCTGTCGGAGTGCAATTGAGGGGTGTTTTATGCTGATATGCAGTTGGTTTCTGGCGTGACTTCAAGCCCGCATGGGTTTTACCAGGACCATCCTTTGGGGGCCCACCGTTTGGATGATTGCCGCGGGCGCATTGCTGGCCAAAAATCAAGAAGAAAGAGGGGGGACCACCATGCGACGACTACGTCTCGTTGATATATCCTTGTTCTTCGCCATGATAGGGTGTTGTGCAAGCGCACACGCCCAGTCAGGCGTGACGCTGTTCGGTATTGCCGACGCCGGTATCGAATTCAACAATAATGCAGGGCGCAACGGCAACAGTCTCGTGCGGCTGGTTTCCGGGAACCAGTCTGGCTCGCGTTGGGGGCTGCGGGGCGTGGAGGAGTTGGGCAGCGGGCTGAAGGCAGTCTTTCTGCTGGAAAGCGGCTTCGACATCGATACCGGCAATTCGGGCCAGAGCGGGCGTCTGTTCGGCCGCAATGCCTATGTAGGGCTCGATAGCCTACACGGCTCACTGCTGTTGGGGCGGCAGCAGACCGGCATGCGCGAATTCGGCAATCTCTATGATCCCAATGCGATTGCCGACCGCTACAGCATCCTCTCGATTGCGCCGGAGTTTGGCGCGCGCGCGGACAATGCCATCAAGTATGTCGGCAAGTTCGGAAAGCTGACTGGACTGGCTTTCTACTCATTCCAGGCTAATGGCAGCGAAGTGGCTGGCAGCAACGTATTCGGACGTAATTTCGGCGCGTTCGTCAACTATGCCTCCGGCCCCTTTGCGCTGGGCGCGGCCTATGACGATGCGCACGTCGGCACGCCGTCAAACCAGGCGCCGGTCCTGAGGCGCGTTTCGGTGGCTGCCACATATGCGGTGGGTGATGCCAAGGTTTATGCGGGCTACCGTCTGGCGAAGGCCCATGATGGTGCTATCCTGCCGGGCGCGCAGGCGGCTGATGCCGGCTCGAACCTCTACTGGCTGGGCCTGGCTTACAAAGTGACGCCGGCTTTCTCCCTGACTGGCGCGGCTTACTACCAGGACTTCCGGCAGACCGGATCCGACCCGTGGCAGTTCGTGCTTACGAGCGATTATTCGCTCAGCAAACGCACCGACCTCTACGCGTCAGTCTCCTACGCGCTAAACAAGGATAACTCGGCACTAGGCGTCAACGGCTTCAACAGTGGCAGCGGCACGTCGGCCGTCTTCAACGTACAGCCCGGCAAGGATCAGGTGGGCGCGGTGATGGGCGTTCGTCACCGGTTCTGATGCGCCTTGCCACGGAGCGCGCGCCAAACCGGGGGCCCAGTATTCTGGCAAAGGGACACCCGGGTTTCCTCTGCCAGAGCCAGTCCCTGCCTACATCACGCGCCCGAACCACCACAACGACAGCAGCCCCGCACACGTGGCCAGCAACGCTCCCAGCGCGGCAAAGAACGCAGTAATTTCAACCTGTTCGCGCTTGCCAAACGCCAGCCGCGTATTGAGCGCCCGGTACACCCTCTTCAGTTGCGCGGCATCCGCAAGCGGGAAATACTCCGCCCCTGTCGCATTGGCGACTTCCTTCAACACCTTCTCATCCAGCCTGACGCGCGCCGACCAGCCATCGACCGAAAGCACCACACCCTCGGTCGTGCCAACCCCGACGGTGTAAACGCGCACGCCGTGCGCGGCGGCAAGCTGCGCCGCCTGCGTCGCGGCCGGGCCGGTGTTGCTTTCACCGTCGGAAAACAGGACGATTGCCCCAGAGGGATAGGAGCCGGGCGTCACGGCTTCGCCGCTGCGGGATGCGTCCGGCTTTTGCTGCGGCGTGGTGTCGCCGTTCATGAGGCGCTCGGCGTCATCAGCCGTCTGCGGCAGCAGCGTCGTCAGCGCGATGAGCAGGCCATTGCCCAGCGCGGTGCCGCCTTGCGGCTTGAGGCGGTCGATTGCCGTGGCTGCGGCATCCTTGCTGCGACTGGGCGCCTGTGCCACGGCGGCGGTGCCGGCCATCGCGACGACTCCCACGCTGACGCCCGCGGGCAGTGCGTCGAGCAGAACCTTGGCCGCTTGCTGGGCGGCGCGGATGCGGCTGGGCTGGATATCCTGCGCGCGCATGCTGCCGGACAGATCGATGACCACGACCACGGTCTCGATGCGCGAGGGCAGCAGCATCACCGCCTGGGGTCGGGCGATGGCGAAGGTCAGCGCGGCCAGGGCCAGCAGGAGCAGCATGGGCGATACGTGGCGGCGCAAGGTCGCGCCGCCCTTGATGGCAACGCCGACGGTTTTCAGGGTGGGATAGTGCACCGTCGCGTGGCGCTGGCGCCTATCGAGCCATACGTAGCCAGCGGACAGCACGAGGACGAGCGCGAGCAACCACAGCATGCCTGGCCACAGGAAGCTGAAGACGGGTAGCCGGCTTATGGCATCGGTCATGCTGCCCCCTTTGGCCCGTTTTCCTGTTTTGCTACCGCGGCGGCCCCTTGACGGTGGCGGCGCCGTCGGGTGAAGTCCAGCAGGGCGAGGTCCAGGCGGGCGTAGGTCGACAGCGTCAGGCACGCCACGCCAGCCTGGGTGAAGGCCAGGCGCAACTCGGCCTCGCGCGCCTCGGCGGCGGCGGCAAAGCGTTTGCGGAAGGCCGGGTCGTGCGTGTCGACGAACATCTGCTCCGCGGTTTCGGCGTCCTGCAACACGACCAGGCCCAGGTCGGGCAAGGCCATCTCCAGCGGGTCGACCAGCCGCACGGCGACGACCTCATGGCGCCGGGCCAGCATTCCGAGCGATGCCTGCCAGCCCGGGGCGCTGATGAAGTCGGAGACCACGAACAGCACCGATCGTTGTTTCGCGACCGCCCGTGCGCGCTCCAGCAGGTCGCGCAAGCGGGTGTCGCCCGGCAACGCGGCGGGCGTGGCATGCATGCGGTCGAGCAGGTGCAGCAGATGCCGGCGCCCCGAGCGCGCCGGCACCACCGACGCGCCCGCGACTGTGGCCCCGCCGTAGAGCAGGGCGCCGACCCGGTTGCCATAGCGCGTCAGCAGCAGCGCCATGACGGTGGTGAAGTCGCTCAGCAGGTCGCGCTTGCTCACGCTGCCAGAACCGAAACCGACCGATCCGCTCAGGTCCAGCAGGAACCAGACGGAGACCTCCCGGTCTTCCTGGTACTCACGCACATGCGGTGTCTGCAGCCGCGCCGTCACGTTCCAGTCGATGTGCCGTACGTCGTCGCCGGGGCGGTATTCGCGCAGGTCGGCAAGATCCAGCCCAAAGCCGCGGAACAGCGTGCGGTAGTCGCCCTGCAGCAGGCCATCGAGGCGGCGCACCACGGTCCATTCCAGGCGGCGCAGCAAGGCCTCGGCCTGCCTCGCGTCGACGCTGGCCAGCGCGGTGCCGGCAGGCGTGCCGGCGGGTGCGCTACCGGGCGCGCTATCGGGTGCGGCTTCCGGGCCGCTCCGGCGCCTAGCGCGCAGGCGCCCGAACATGGGATTCCAATGGGCGCTCCGGGACCGGCAGCGCCTGCAGGATGCGGGTGACGAGCTGGCCGGCAGTCACGCCGTCGGACATGGCCTCGTATGAGAGCACCAGGCGGTGGCGCAAGACATCCGGCACGAGGTCGACCACGTCTTCGGGCAGCGCATAGTGCCGGCGGCGCAGGAACGCCAGGGCGCGCGCGCCTTCGATCAGGCCGATGGTGGCGCGGGGGCTGGCACCGAACGCTATGTATCGATCCAGGTCTTCCAGCCCGTAGCTTCCCGGCTTGCGGGTGGCCGACACCACGCGCACTGCATACTGGACCAGGCTCGGATCCACATAGATCCTGCCGCATTCCTCCTGCAGGCTTGCCAGGCGCTCGGGCGTGGCGATGGGGCTCACGCTGATGCGGGGGCCGGTGACACGGTTGACGATGACGGCCTCCTCCTCTTCGCTGGGATAGCCCACCAGGACCTTCATCATGAAACGGTCGACCTGCGCCTCGGGCAAGGGGTAGGTGCCTTCCGTTTCTATCGGGTTCTGCGTGGCCATGACGAGGAAGGGCGTGGGCACCAGATGGGACTCGCCGGCGATGGTGACCTGCTTTTCCTGCATGACTTCCAGCAAGGCGCTCTGCACCTTGGCCGGCGCGCGGTTGATCTCGTCGGCCAGCAGCAGGTTGGCAAAGACCGGGCCCCGCACGGTCGAGAACTCGCCCGTGCCCTGGTTATACATGCGCGTGCCGATCAGGTCGGCCGGCAGCAGGTCGGGCGTGAACTGGATGCGCTTGAAGGAGCCGCTCATGGTACTGGCCAGCGTCTTGACGGTCAGCGTCTTGGCCAGGCCCGGCACGCCTTCCACCAGCAGGTGGCCACCCGCAAGGATCGCCACCAGCACCCGTTCCAGGAACTGGTCCTGCCCCACCACCACGCGCTTCACCTCATACAGCAGGCGCTCCATCAAGTCGGCGCTGTCCACAGTGCCCCTGGCTTGGTCGTTCATTTAAGGCCCCCGCGTCTAGAAAGGAGAGGATCCGATGGCAATGCCGGCGCTTTCGATCGTGACAGCAAAGCCGATGCCGAGGAAAGTGCCGCTCTGGTTGGGGTTGAGGATGGCGGTGACGATCCCTATCACCTCGCCATCCAGATTCACCAGCGGTCCGCCGGAGTTGCCCGGATTGGCGGCGGCGTCGAACTGGATGAGCTTGTCCAGGTCCCGCTTGCCGTCCGGCGAAACGAACCTGCGGTCGAGCCCCGACACCACGCCGGCAGACACCGACGGACCGATGCCGAACGGAAAGCCGACCGCGACGACTTCGGTCCCGGGCGCGAGGTTCCGGCTGGAACCGAGCGTCGCCGGCGGCAGGTCGTCGGGGATTGAACTGGGCCGGATCACGGCGAGGTCTTTCTCCGGGAACGCCTGCACCACCGAGGCCTCGGCCGTGTGGCCGTCGTGGAACATGACCTCCACGCGCAGGGCGTCGGCGACGACGTGGTAGCTGGTGAGAATGATGCCGCTTTCGGTCACGACCACACCCGAACCGATGTTGCGGACTTTGCGCTTGCCGCCGGACTCGCCCTTGCCGCCCGATGGGTCGCCTTTTGCGAGTTCATCGCGAGAGGGCGGCGGGGATGGCGGGTGCGATTTGGTTTTGGGGCGTGTGGCAGGGGGATCACGTTTGGCGTTTCGGGCGGATGCCGCTTCCGTCGGCTTGTCCGCCGCCTTTTCCGCTGGCGCATAGCTGCGAACTTCCACCACCGCCTCGCGAACCGCCTCTGCCGCCCTGGCTGTGCGCGAAGGCAGACGCCTGGTCTCCAGCGTGTGCAGCACGGCCGCGTCGATGTCGGCTTGCTTGAGGACGCGCGGCGACGGTTGCAACAGCCAGGCAGAGCCCACGACCGCGGCGAGAACCAGCGCGACCGCTGCCGAGACCCATCCGTAGATCGTTACCCGTTTCATTGCCGCCCCTGAGGTCCCGTCCCGCCGTGGAAAATACAGTACCATCGTCTTACCCACGCGCCAAGGAGCAGGGGTATGCAGTTTCTCTGGCCGCAAATGCTCTGGCTGCTGCTCGCGCTGCCCCTGCTGGCAGCCGCTTACCTGTACCTGCTTGCGCGGCGCAAAAAAATCGCCCTGTTGTATGCCAGCCTTGCGTTGCCGCGCGCCGCCCTGGGTCCCGGCCAACGACTGCGGCGTCACATCCCGCCGCTGCTCTTCCTGCTCGCGCTGGGCGTGGCCCTGCTGGCTTGCGCCCGTCCTACTGCGACGATCACGCTGCCATCCGACACCATCACCCTGGTACTGGCCATGGACACCTCCCGCAGCATGGCGGCGACCGACGTTGCACCCACCCGGATCGCCGCATCCAAGCAGGCTGCCCGGGATCTCATCGTCGGGCTGCCGGCCAGCGTGCGCCTGGGCATGGTCTCTTTTGCCGCCACGGCGACCGTGGTACTGCCCCCCACCGACAACCGGCAGGACATGCTCGACGCCATCGATCGCTTCCAGCTCCAGCACGGCACGGCGACCGGCAGCGGGCTGATCCAGGCGCTGGCAGTGTTGTTCCCCGACGATGGCATCGACCTGGAAGCAATCCTTTTCAGCGGCGAGTCGCTCGCACCCGGGCCCGGCGGCAGATCGCTGGCAGAGGCCGCCGCGGCGGACGCCGTCCGCAAGCGCGAACAGGAACGGCCGGCGGCGCAGCCCGGCTCGTATCGGCACGGCGCGGTGATCCTGCTCAGCGATGGCCGCCGCACCACCGGCCCCGACCCGCTGGACGCCGCGCGCATGGCCGCCCAGCGCGGCGTGCGCGTCTATACGGTGGGCTTCGGTACGCCGCAGGGCGCAGCCACGATAGAGTCGGGCCTGTCTTACTACATGCAGCTCGATGAACCGGCCTTGCGGGCGGTAGCGGCGATAACGGACGGCGAGTACTTCCAGGCAGGCTCGGCTGCGGACCTGAGCCGAGTGTATCGCCAGCTCAGCGCCCGCTTCGCGCTCGAGCGCAAGGAAACCGAGATCAGTGCATTGTTCTCGGCAGCAGCGGTCCTGCTGCTGGGGGTGGCGTGCGGGCTCTCGATGTTGTGGTTCCGGCGGTGACCTGAAGCACGGTTGATGAAGCCGCCGGGTTCATTCCCCGAGCCATCCATAGGCGCAGCAGGTGTATTTCCGGCCTGGATTTCACCCGGGAACCGAGACGGACAGAGAGGCGCGCCACGCGAGGTTGACAACATTGTGCTGACCCTTACAGACGTCTCCAAGACATACAACGGCGCCCGACCGCGCACGGTTCTCCGCGGAGTCAGTCTTGCGCTGGACGCCGGCGAATATGTCGCCGTCATGGGTGAATCTGGCGTGGGCAAGTCGACGCTGCTCCACCTGATCGCCGGCCTGGATCGGCCCGACAGTGGCCGCATCCAGTTCGACGGACAGGACCTGGGCAAGCTGGACGACAATGCCGCAACCTTGCTGAGGCGGCGAAAGCTGGGGTTCGTGTTCCAGGCCTTCCATGTTCTGCCGAATTTGAGCGCGGCGCAGAACGTGGCGCTGCCTCTGCTGTTGAACGGCCTCAAGCGGGAAAAGGCGTCGGCCCGCGTTGCCGAGATGCTTGCCGCGGTTGGGCTTGAGGGGCGCGAGGACAGTCTGCCGCGCGAGCTTTCCGGCGGGGAACTGCAGCGGGTGGCGATTGCACGTGCCCTGGTACACCGGCCGATGCTGCTGCTGGCAGATGAGCCGACTGGCAACCTTGATCACGAGACGGCTGCGCGGGTGCTGAGCCTGCTGCGCGAACTGGTCAACGCAAACGGCACGGCCGCGATTATCGTCACGCACTCGGCACTGGCTGCGGCGACGGCGGATCGCGTCTTGCAATTGACGCCAGGCGGATTGACGCCGCTGGGGCCACTGCCGCCAATGAGCGCGGCCGCCTAAGCCATGCGAACGCGAAGCTCGCTCGGACTTACGCTACTCCTGGGCGAATTGCGCGCCCATCCCGGACGCGCCATCATCGGCATCCTTGCCGTGGCCATCGGTGTGGCAATGGGCTATGGCGTGCATCTGGTCAACCACGCTGCACTGGCGGAGTTTTCCCAGGCGGTGCGGTCCTTAATGGGGAATGCCGATCTGGAGATCCGCGGGCCGCGCATGGGCTTCGATGAATCGCTCTATCCGCGCATCGCGGGCCTGCCGGAGGTGGCGGCGGCCAGCCCCGTGGTGGAAGTCAATGCGCGGGTGCCGGGGCGCACCGGTGCGCTGACGCTGTTTGGCATCGATGTATTCCGGGCGGCGCCTGTGACACCCAATCTGATCGGGCGCCCCGCCGAGGAGGGCGCGGGCAAGCTCGACGTTCTCGATCCCGACGTCGTGTTCCTTTCGCCGGCGGCGCTGAGCTGGCTCGATCTCAAGCCCGGGAACCCGCTTACCGTACAAGTCGGGCTCACCGCGCTTACGCTGCGTATTGCCGGCACGCTGCCGGCGGCGGGCGAGGGCATGCGCCTGGGCGTGATGGATATCGGTGCGGCGCAGTGGCGCCTCGACCGGCTTGGCCTGCTGCAGCGGATCGACGTCAAGCTCAGGCCGGGAGTGGACACCGACAACTTTGCGCAAGCGCTGGCCGCGCTGCTGCCGCCAGGGGTGGTGGCGAGTTCGCCGCAGGACAACGCGCGCCGAACTTCCAACCTGTCGCGCGCCTATCGGGTGAACCTGAACGTGCTTGCGCTGGTGGCGTTGTTCACAGGCGCCTTCCTGGTGTTCACGATGCAGGCTGTATCGGTGCTGCGGCGGCGCTCGCAGCTTGCTCTGTTGCGCGCCCTGGGGGTGACACGCGGTGGCCTGCTGCGGCTGCTGCTGGCGGAAGGCGCGGCTCAAGGCGCGCTCGGCGCGATGCTCGGCCTGGCGCTTGGCTTCGTCCTCGCTGCCGCGGTGCTCGGGTACGCGGGGGGCGATCTGGGCGGTGGCTACTTTGAAGGTGTAAAGCCCAAGGTCCGCTTCGACGCGCCGGCAGCGCTGATCTTCTTCGCGCTCGGGCTGTCGGCGGCGGTGCTCGGCAGTCTCGCGCCGGCATGGGAGGCCGCCCGCGCGCGGCCGGCGCAGGCGCTCAAGGCGGGCGATGAGGAGACACCGCTCAAGCGGCTGCGCTCGCCGTGGACCGGGCTTGCGGCGATGGCAGCCGGGCTTGGGCTGACGCCACTGCGGCCGGTGGCGGATCTGCCGGTCTTCGGTTATGCGGCGATCGCGCTTCTGTTGGTGGGCGCCATCCTGCTGATGCCACGGCTGGCGCATCTTGTGTTCGGCTTGCTGCCCTCTTGGCGACAGGCTGTGCCGCAGCTTGCCCTGACCCAGCTCGCCGGCGCACCGGGCCGCGCGGCCATCGCCCTGGCCGGCATTGTCGCCAGCTTTAGCCTGATGGCCGCGATGGCGATCATGGTGTCAAGCTTCCGCATCTCGGTGGACGATTGGCTGCACAATGTCCTGCCGGCCGATCTCTATCTGCGTGCTTCGTCAAGCGGCGATAGCGCGTATTTCTCCCTTGACGACCAGGCGGCCATCGCCAGCGTCCGTGGCGTTGCGCGTGCCGAGTTTCTACGTTCGAGCCAGATCCTGCTTGATCCCGAGCGTCCCCCCGTAACGGTCATTGCCAGGCCGATCGACCCGCGCAATCCGGGCGCGCGGTTGCCGCTGACGGCTGCGCCCGTCGCGGCGCAGCCGGGTGATCCGCCGGCGGTATGGGTCAGCGAGGCGATGGTCGACCTCTATGGCTTCCGCCCGGGGCAACGTATCACGCTGCCGCTGCAGGGCCGGCCCGTCGCCTTCCTGGTGGGCGGCGTGTGGCGCGATTACGCACGCCAGCATGGTACGGTGGTGATCAGCCAGGACGATTATCGGCGGCTCACGGACGAGCGGCGTGTCACTGACGTCGCCCTGTGGCTGGAGCAGGGCACCGGCCCGGCGCAGGTCAAGGAGAGGCTGCGCCAGCGCGTCGCCGGCGGTGAACACATTACCTTCGCCGAGCCCGGCGAGATTCGCACCATCACCCTGAAAATCTTCGACCGCAGCTTCGCAGTGACCTACCTTCTGGAGGGTATAGCGGTCGTGATCGGCCTGTTCGGCATCGGCGCCAGTTTCAGCGCGCAGGCCCTGGCGCGTGCGCGCGAGTTTGGCATGCTGCGGCATCTCGGCTTCATGCGTTGGCAGGTCGGCGCGATGCTGGCACTGGAGGGCGCGTTACTCGCTCTGCTTGGCGTGATAGCCGGTCTTGCGCTGGGATGGGTCATCGCCGTCATCCTGGTTCACGTTGTCAACCCGCAGTCGTTCCACTGGACCATGAGCTTGCATATGCCTTGGGCATTCCTGGCCCAGGTGGCGAGCGCGGTGGTGGCGGCGGCCTCGCTGGCTGCGCTGGCGAGCGGGCGGCACGCGATGTCGCGTAGCGCCGTGCGCGCGGTTCAGGAGGATTGGTGAAGCGGCGCTCATTCCTGCTGTTGTTGCCGGGTTGCGGCGTGGCGGGCGCGGCGCTGGGCGCAGCGCCCGCTTATCCGCCAGTCGACGCAGGCCGAACCCTGGCTTTCCCGCGCGACCACGGCGCACACCCCGACTATCGCACCGAATGGTGGTATGCCACCGGCTGGCTGCAGACGCCGGCAGGAGCGCCGCTCGGCTTCCAGGTTACGTTCTTCCGCTCGCGCCCGCAGTTCGACCAGGCCAACCCAAGCCGCTTCGCGCCGCAGCAACTGCTGTTCGCCAATGTCGCCCTGAGCGATCCCGTGGCCGGCAAGCTCCAGCACGACCAGCGCGCGGCGCGCAGCGGCTTCGGCTTGGCGCTTGCCGACACTGCCGATACCGATGTCTACATCGACAACTGGTCGCTGCGCCGAGAGGCGACGGGGCGCTACCGAGCCAGATTTCCCGCGCGGGATTTCACCCTCGATCTGACAATGGAGCCAACCCAACGGGTGTTGCTACAGGGCGAACGGGGTTACAGCCGCAAAGGCCCTCTGGCGGCACAGGCGAGCTATTACTACAGCCAGCCGGGGCTCAAGGTGAGCGGCACCTTGAAGCGGGGCAGCCAGCAGGAAACCGTGCATGGCACTGCCTGGCTGGATCACGAATGGTCGTCGACCTTGCTGGCCGACGAGGCCGTCGGCTGGGACTGGCTCGGCCTCAACCTGGATGACGGCGGCGCGTTGATGGCCTTCCAGATCCGGGACAAGGCGGGGCGCAAGCTCTGGGGCGGCGGCACGCTGCGCGGCAGCGACGGTCGCGTCCAGGTACTGGCTCCCGAAGTGGTCAATTTCATGCCGCTGCGCGGTTGGCGCTCGCCTCGTACCGGCACCAGCTATCCGGTTGCCATGCGGTTGAACGCAGGCGATTTCACGCTCGAACTGGCACCGCTGATGGATGATCAGGAACTCGATAGCCGCGCGAGCACCGGCGCGGTCTACTGGGAGGGCGCGGTGACTGCATTGCGGGGAGGCAACGCGGTCGGACGGGGTTACCTTGAACTAACCGGGTATTTCCAGCGCCTCAATCTTTGAGGCGGGATGTCCAGGATGGTGACCTCTGCGAACGTACCACATATCAATGAGAAAGCGCTGCGGAAGAGGGGACAGCATCTCGGCCGCCGACTGATCGCGCTTGGACGAAACACAGAGAAGAAACTGATCTCTATTATTTAACGCCACTCGTGCGGTTATACTCCGCGCTTCACTCACAACTATGAATAACAAAACATGGTCGCAACAACTAAAACGACACGGGTAAGTGCAACTGCCAAGGGCAAACCTGCCGCAAAGAAGGTGGTCCTGCCAACGAAAAAGGCCAGCGTGCTTGCCCGCGAGGCACAGGCAGCGAAGAAGCGCTTGCTGAAGCTGCGCGCCGACACGAAGAAGGCAATTGAAGCCGCCAAGCGCGAGATTGCCCAGGCCGTGGAAGCCGCAAAGGCCGCGGCCCGTTTTGAAAAGCAAGCGGCAAAGGACAAGCTCTTGGCGAAGAAGGCCAAGGCTGCAGGCGCCAAGAAGGCGACGGGCAGTAAAGCTGCCGTAACGAAAGCAGTCGCGAAAAAGGCCGCACCCGGTACTAAGGGCAAGGTTGCCGCGAAAGCAGGCCCGAAGGCGGTCGCAGTGAAATCTGTGACGAAGAAGCGGGCTTCGGCGAAGAAAGTGGTTCCGGCTGTAGCGTCGCCTGAAGCGTCGGCGTGATCCTTGCCTCGGCTGGTAACGCGATGTCGCCACCAGCCGATTGATGCAAGACGGGGGCACTGCTGAGAAAAGCTGAAGCCGACGAACTTTGTGCTGACGGCTTTACCCCCGTCTTTCACTAGAGCATCGAATGCTAATGCGGTAACCGCCGAGTGGGTCGTAGCAAGTCTCGTCCTGGCCGAAAGCAGACGACTAAGTGATCACCAATTTCGCGACCGTGAGTATTGCCGCAGCGGTTGATGCCTATGGGTTCCCCTTCGCCAGACGCATCGGGTTCACCAGCCGGTCAAATTCCTCACCGCTCAGAAATCCCAGCGCAATCGCGGCTTCCCGCGGCGAAATTCCCTGTGCAACGGCATGCGTCGTAATCTGCGCCGCACGGTCGTAGCCCAGCACCGGGTTGAGCGCGGTCACTGCAAGCAGCGGACTGTCCAGGTTGCGTGCCAGCTGATCATGGTTGGGGACCAGCCCCTGCACCAGCCGTTGCGCGAACACCCGCGCACTGTCGGCCAGCACGCGCACCGACTGCAGCACGTTGTAGATCAGCACCGGCTTGGCCACGTTCAGTTCAAAGCTGCCGGAGGCACCAGCCATGGTCACCGTGACGTGATTGCCGGCTACCTGCATGGCGGCCTGCACCATCACCTCGGCGATGGTCGGGTTGCGCTTGCCGGGCATGATCGACGAAGTCAGGCCGTCCTCGGGGATCAGCAGCTCGCCGAGCCCGCAGCGCGGGCCCGAGCCGAGCCAGCGCAGGTCGTTGGCGATTTTGGTGAAGGAGACGGCGATCACGTTGAGCACGCCGGACAGCTCGACCAGTGCATCGTGCGCGGCCATGCCCTCGACCTTGCACGGGTTGGGGCGGAAGGCGAGGCCCGTCAGCTGGCTGGCTTCCGCGCAAAACGCCTGGGCGAAGCCCGCCGGCGCGTTCAGGCCGGTGCCGGCCGCGGTGCCGCCCTGCGGCAGCAACAGCATGCGGGGCAGGGCGTCGCGCACGCGCTCAATGGCATGATCGACCTGCGCGGTGAAGCCGTCGAAGGCCTGGCCCATGGTCATGGGCACGGCATCCATCAGGTGCGTGCGCGCGATCTTGAGCACGTCGGCAAAGGCATGGGCGCGCTCGCGCAGGGTGTCGCGCAGCAGCGCCAGCGCGGGCAGCAGGCGGTCTTCCAGTTCCAGCGCGGCGGTCATGTGCATGACGGTCGGGAAACTGTCGTTGGAAGACTGCGACGCGTTGACGTGGTCGTTCGGGTGCACCGGCGCGCGCGTGCCCAGGGCCTGGCCTAGCCGCTCGTTGGCGCGGTTGGCGATGACCTCGTTGGCGTTCATATTGGTCTGCGTGCCCGAGCCGGTCTGCCAGATGGTCAGCGGAAAATGGCTGTCGAACTGGCCGCTGCGCAACTCCGCCGCGGCGGCGATGATCGCCTCGGCGATGGCGGCGTCCAGCACGCCGCAGCGCAGGTTGGCCCTGGCCGCCGCCATCTTGTGCGCGCCGAAGGCGTGGACCAGGCAGGCGGGGAAACGCTCTTCCCCGACCTCGAAGATCGCCAGCGCCCGCTGCGTCTGGGCGCCCCAGTAGCGGTCGGCGGGGATGTCGACCGGCCCGAAGGCGTCGTGCTCTATGCGCAATCCGGTCATGGTGCTCAGTCCAGCGAGATGTTGGCCTTGGCCGCCACGGTCTTCCAGCGGGTGATCTCGGACTGGGTGTGCTTGCCCAGCGCCGCGGCGGTGTATTGCTCAGGCGGCAGCATCTGGATTGCCTGGGCGGTCATCTTGTCGGTGAAGGCCTTGTCGCTCATCACCTTCAGGTAGGCCTGCTGCATCTTGTCGACCACGGCCTGCGGCGTGCCCTTGGGCGCGTAGATGCCGTACCACGTGCTGGCTTCAAAGCCGGGCAGCCCCGACTCCGCCAGCGTGGGCACATCCTTGAGCTGCGCCACGCGGGTGGCCGAGGTCACCGCCAGCGGCCGCACCTTGGACTCGGTGATCTGCGGCAGCGCGGTATTGGTCTGGTCGAACATGCCATCCACCTGCCCGCCGATCACGTCGATCAGCGCGGGGCCGGCGCCCTTGTACGGCACCAGCGACACCTGCATACCCGCCGACGCGGCGAACAGCGCCGCCACCAGGTGCGACGTGGAGCCCATGCCGGCGTTGCTGATATTGAGCTTGCCCGGGTTCTTCTTGCCGTACTCGACCAGCGCGCGCACGTCCTTGGCGGGATGGTCCTTGCGCACCATCAGCACCATCGGCGTATCCGGGAAGCGGAACACCGGCGCAAAATCCTTGACCGGGTCGTAGGGCAGCTTCTTGTACAGCGCGGGGGCCGCGCCCATGTAGCCCATGTGCCCCACCAGCATGGTGTAGCCGTCAGCCGGCGCGCGCGCCGCCTTGGCCGCGCCGACAGTACCGCCGGCGCCCGGCGAGTTCTCGATGATGATCGACTGGCCGACCTCGCGCGAGACGCGCTCGGCAATGGTGCGCGCCAGCGCGTCGGTCGGGCCGCCGGCGGCGAACGGGACGATCCAGATGATCGGCTTGGTCGGCCAGGCCTGGGCGAACGCCGGGGTAGCGGCCGTCGCCGTGGCGATGGCCAGTGCCGCGCACGCGGCCAGATTGCTGATGGGGTTCATGGGGTTGTCTCCTGTGTTGGTGTAATTGAGCGGATGTCCGGGGCTCAGGCTGCGGATTGCCTGGACAGAGCGATGGCGCGGTCGACCATCTGCGGCGCGAGGCCGAGGTAGTTGACCGGATCGGTCATGCGGTCGATGGCGGTGCGGTCGAAGCGTTGGGTGACCTCGGGCAGCGCGGCGAGCGCGTCGGCCAGCGTGCCGCCGTGTTCGTTGACGGTGCGGCAGGCGTCGTAGACCACGTCGTGCGCCTGCTGGCGGCCGATATGGGGGGCCATGCCCATCATCACGGCCTCGGCCACGATCAGGCCGTTGGAGATGCCCAGGTTGTGCTTCATGCGGGCTTCATCGACGACCAGGCCGCCGAGCGCGAACTTGGCCTGGTGCAGCGCGCCGGCGCTCAGGATGAAGCTCTCGGGGATGGCGATCCATTCCGCATGCCAGGGGCCGGTGGCGCGCTCGAAGTCCTGCACCATCGCGTCGACCATCAGGCCGGCGTGCTGGCGCACCGCCTTGGAGGCCGCCAGCATCAGCTCGCTGGAGATCGGGTTGCGCTTCTGCGGCATGGTGCTGCTGGCGCCACGGCCCTTGACGAAGGGCTCGTAGACCTCGGCGAACTCGGTCGACGCCATGATCATGATGTCGAGCGCGATCTTGCCGAGCGAACCGGTGATCAGTGCGAGCAGGTTCACTGCCTCGGCAAAGCCGTCGCGCGCCACGTGCCAGGTGGTTGCGGGAACACCCAGTCCCAGTTCTTCAGCCAGGGCTTCCTGCACCGCGAAGCCCTTGTTGTCGCCTTGTCCGCCCAGCGAGGCCAGCGTGCCGGCAGCGCCGGCGAATTCGACCACGGCCACGCGCGGGCGCAGCTCGGCCAGGCGCTGCTGGTGGCGGTCGAACATGGCCAACCAGATCGCCACCTTGTAGCCGAAGGTGACCGGCAGCGCCTGCTGCAGGTGGGTGCGGCCCGCCATCGGGGTGTCGCGGTGCTTCACCGCCAGGTCGGCCAGGATGCCGCGCAGTTCGCGGATATCGGCGTCGATGCTGTCGAGCGCGTCGCGCACCTGCAGCGCGACCGCGGTGTCCATGATGTCTTGCGTGGTGGCGCCCCAGTGCACGTAGCGCCCGGCCTCGCCGCACATCGCCACCAGCTGGTGCACCAGCGGCAGGATCGGATAGCCGACAATGTCGGTCTCCTCGCGCATGTGGTCGAAGTCGATGCGCTCCAGGCGCGATTCGCGGGCGATGACCTCGGCTGCTTCCGCCGGGATCACGCCGACCCTGGCCTCGGCCCTGGCGAGGCCGACCTCGACGTCGATATAGCGCTGGATCAGCGCCACATCGGAGAAAATCTGGCGCATCTTGGCGGTGCCAAAGGCATCGCGGAACAGGATGGAATCAACGACGGTGCTGGCGGTGGGGGCAGAGAACGGGGTCATGGTGCTACCTTGAGGGGAAAGGGGCAGTCCGGTAATATGTTCGAACATATCCAGCATTAAATATGTTCGAACATATTTAGCAAATGAGGGTTAACCCACGTCCACAGCTTGTGACGCGGCAGGCGGTCATGAACAAATCCAATCCAGCAGAGATCAGCAGGCAACTTATCGAGGGGATCACCACTGGCCGCTACGCGGTCGGGTCACTGCTGCCCACCGAATTCGAGCTGTGCGAGCAGTACCAGGCCAGCCGCTACACCATCCGTGCGGTGCTGCAGGAGTTGCAGCAGCTGGGACTGGTGTCGCGGCGCAAGAACGTGGGCACGCGGGTGGAATCGGCCAGGCCGCGGCCGGTGTTCCGGCCGTCGCTGGCGTCGGTGGATGACCTGGTGCAGTTCGGCGCGGAGCACCTGCGCGTGGTGCAGTCGGCCGAGGAGGTTGCCGTGCCGGCCGACGTCGCGGCGGAAATCGGCTGCGCGCCCGGTGCGCGTTGGCTGCGCATCTCCAGCCTGCGCATGGATGGCGGCAAGGACGGCACGCCGATGGCGTGGACCGATGTCTACGTGGATCCTGCCTATGCGGAGATCGGCGACATGGTGCGGGAGTCGCCCGACACGCTGGTCAGTTCACTGATCGAGTCACGCTATGACCGGCAGATCGCGGAGATCTACCAGGATGTGCGCGCGGTTGCCGTCAGCGACGGGCGCGTCGCTGACGCGCTCAGGCTGGAGCCTGGCGCCGCGGCGCTGAAGATCGTGCGGCGCTATATGGATGCGGCGGGCGAGACGTTCGAAGTCTCGGTGACGGTGCATCCCGCGGACAGCTTTTCGGTATCAATGCGCTTGCAGCGCTCGGCCGGCTAATCAGGCCGCGGTTGCTGGGGCGCGGCCGGCAAATGCCGCCTACGGAGTGCGTGCCGCAGGTCGCGTGTCGCGCACCGTGGTCGGCGCGGGGTACACGTCGTCGCTGGACGTAATCGGCTGACGGGGCGGTGGCGGTGTTGCTGCGGTATCCCGCGGGACTCCCTCGCATCCCGCCAGGGCCGAGGCCAGAAGGGCGATGAGGGAGCACTCAGCTAAGCCGCAACGGAAGGCGTGACCGGTTCGGGGGAAGAGCGTGCGGTGTTGCATAAGCGGGCCCCAGGTGGCAATCCTAAGCCTCTAGCTTAGGCTACCGGCGCATAGGGCTGGCGCGGGAGGCTGGTCAAGTGTAGTGGCGACCTGGCGGGGGAGATCTTTAGAGGCGCTGCTAGTCAAGACATGAAGCCATGTGCCTGCAAACTCGCAACAAGCGGGGGCAGTGTGTAACGAATCTATAGGTAGTGGCGTATGCGCCATATTGGAGCCGGTGCAAGCAGGTAGAATCGCGCCTTCCGTGGCAATTGCAGCATTCCTATAACAATGAGCCCTCGTCCGTCGCGCCTGCCTTGCATCGACGCCCTGAAAGCGGTCAGCTCCCAGTTGATCGTGCTCCATCACCTGGCCTTCTATGGCCCGATGTCCGATACCGCGTATCGGCTGGCCCCGGGGCTGGTGGACTGGCTGTACGACTACGCCCGCATCGCCGTGCAGGTCTTCCTGGTGATCAGCGGCTTTCTCGCCGCGCGCAGCCTGGCGCCGCATGGCCGGCTGGAGATCCGCCAGCATCCGCTGCTGGTGCTGTGGCGGCGCTACCAGAAGCTGGTGGTGCCCTTTGCCGCGGCGCTGCTGCTCAGCATTGCCGGTGCCGCCCTGGCGCGCCATTGGATGGTGCACGACTCGATCCCCGCGCCGCCCGGCCTGCTGCAGTTCCTGGCGCACGTGACGCTGCTGCATAACGTGCTCGATGTCGATGCGCTCTCGGCCGGGGTCTGGTACGTGGCTATCGACCTGCAGCTGTTTGCGCTGCTGCTGGGCGCGCTGTGGGCCGCGCGCGCCGTGGCGGGCGGGAAAGCGCCGGCGGGTGCCGGGGCCAGCATCGGCATCGTGGCGCTGGTGGCGGTCGCGTCGCTGTTCTGGTTCAACCGCGATGCCGCGTGGGATATCTGGGCCGTCTACTTCTTCGGCGCCTATGGCATGGGGGCGCTGGCCTACTGGGCGTCCAACCCCGGCCGCCCAGTGTTGCCGCTGCTGCTCATCGGCGCGGTGGCGCTGGCGGCGCTGGCGGTGGATTTCCGGCTGCGCATCGCGGTGGCGCTCGCCACTGCGCTGCTGCTGGCGGTGGCGCGCCGCGGCGGCTGGCTGGAGCGCTGGCCGCGGGCGCGCGTGGTCGGCTTCTTCGGGCGCATTTCCTATTCGGTGTTCCTGGTTCACTTTCCGGTTTGCCTGCTGGTCAACGCGCTGGTGACGAACCTGGCGCCGGGCCAGCCGGTGCTGAACGCGCTCGGCATGGTTGCCGCGTGGGGGCTCAGCAATGTGGCCGGCGTGCTGTTCTATCGCTACATCGAAAGCGCCCAGCCGCTGGCGGCGCTGCGTGCGCTGCTGGGCAACGGCCGCGACCCCGCCGGCCGGCAAAGCGTGTAATGCTTGCAGGCATTGCCGCGCAGCGGCGGCACGGATTGGCCCGGACGGCGCCGTGCCAGCATGGCCGTGCGCGCCTTTTGTTGGTGCGTATGCACCCGCGATGTCCCGCCGCCGGCACGCGATGCGTGCATGCCGCCAGCGCGGACTTGCGTTCGGCGCCACACACATCGCCGCAACACTCGCGTAAACGGGCATTGGGCGATGGCACAAAGGTTGCCTAGTATGGAATCGTAAACCTGACCATTTGGTCAGGATTCCATCGGGAACCGAGGGTGCCATGTCCGACCATATCGTCCTCACCTCACACGCACGCCGCGACAAGCCGGCCGAGCCCATCCACTGGGGCGCCCCCACGGCGGCCGAGCGCGGGCCGGTCATCGCCAGCCTGGCGAATCCGGCACAGCGCAATGTGATCGGCACTCATGCTGGCGCCTACGCCATCTACCGGGCCCTGGCGGTTGCCGCGGGCGCGTTGCAGCGCGACCATCGCACCGACCTGACCGATACCGCGCCGGCGGAGGCCATCGGCCCGCATCCGCAGTGGGGCGATCCGGAGAAGATAGTTTCGCTGGATCCCTGGGGGCACCTGGTGTCCACCGTCTTTGCCGACCGCATCGCGGCCGGCGTGGATATCCGCCCGACCATCGCCGTCACCCGCGCGCATATCAACATGCCGGAGCTGGTGTCTGCCATTGCGGCTGGCCGCCTCAAGCCCGACGGCGACATCCTCCATGCCAATGGCGACGTGCGCGTGACCAAGGCGGCGGTCGACCCGGTGTGGTACCTGCCCGGGCTGGCGGCCCGTTTCGGCATCAAGGAAAGCGTGCTGCGCCGCAGCCTGTTCGAGCAGACCGGCGGCATGTTCCCGGAACTGGTGACGCGGCCGGACCTGAAGGTGTTCCTTCCGCCCATCGGCGGCATGACGCTGTATTTCTTCGGCGACGTCAGCCAGCTGGGCAAGCCCGAGACCCGCGTGGCGTGCCGCGTGCACGATGAATGCAACGGATCGGATGTGTTCGGGTCAGACATCTGTACCTGCCGGCCGTATCTGGCACATGGCATCGAGGTGTGCATCGAGATGGCGCAGCAGGGCGGTGTCGGGCTGGTGGTCTACAACCGCAAGGAGGGCCGCGCGCTGGGCGAGGTGACCAAGTTCCTGGTCTACAACGCCCGCAAGCGGCAGGTGGGCGGCGACCGTGCCGAGACTTACTTTGCCCGCACCGAATGCGTGGCAGGCGTGCAGGACATGCGTTTCCAGGAGTTGATGCCGGATGTGTTCCACTGGCTGGGCATCCGCCGCATCGACCGCTGGGCGTCGATGAGCAACATGAAGCATGGCGCGCTGGTGGCGCAGGGCATCGAGGTGGTCGAGCAGGTGGCCATCCCCGAGGCCCTGATCCCCGCCGATGCCCGTGTCGAGATCGATGCCAAGGTGGCCGCCGGCTACTTTACGCACTACACGCCGCCGGATGCGAACGAACTGGCCCTGGCAAAGGGCAGGGGGTTGAACGAATGACGATGTTTCCCGAGGATGGCAAGCCCGGCATGGACCGCCAGGGCACAGGTAACGAGATGCGGCCGGGTGCCGGCTGGCTGAGCCCGGTGCCGGAAGGGCATCCCGCTTCGGCGCTGCTGTGTGCCGAGGCGGTGCGCACGCATTGCGCGGCGGTCACCGAACACGTGGCCAGCGGCGCGTCCGAGCTTTTCACCTGGCATCCGGACCGCGTGCATGCCATTGCCGACTATGTCGCCAGCACCATCCGCCAGCGCTATCCGGACCTGCAGGTGCCGTACCACAGCCGCTGGCGCCATTTTGAAAGCGGCGCCGTCGACCAGCGCGCGGACCGCTGGCAGGTGCTGTGCGAGCGTGCCGCGCTGAGCGGGCCCGAGCACCGCGAGGAGCGCGCCCGCATCGGCATCGACCTGGTGATTCCAAGCGTACTGCTGGATGCCGGCGCCGGCCCTGACTGGCGTTACCGCGATCCGGCCAGCGATCTGGTGCTGACGCGCTCGGAAGGGCTGGGCGTGGCCAGCTTCGTCCTGTTCGCGCGTGGCGGCTTCTCGGCCGCGCCGGGCGATCCGCTGCGCGCGGACGCCGAGCGGCTGCAGCGCATCGATGCCGACAGCATCGCCCACGCCTTCCAGGTCGCGCAGCACAACCCGCTGGTGGGGCTGGAAGGCCGCGCCGGCCTGCTGCGCCGCCTGGGCGAGGTGATGGAGGCGACCCCGGCGCTGTTCGGCCGGCCGGCGCGGCTGGGCAACCTGTACGACTACCTGAAGGCGCATGCGGTCAACGGGCAGCTCGACGCCGGCTTCCTGCTGCGTACGCTGCTGGTTGGCCTGGGGCCGGTATGGCCGGGGCGGATCATTGTCGAAGGCGTGTCGCTGGGCGACTGCTGGCGGCATCCGGCCGCGCCTGGCGGGCTGGTGCCGTTCCACAAGCTCACGCAATGGCTGACCTATTCGCTGCTGGAGCCGCTGGAAGACGCCGGCCTGACCGTGACCGGGCTGGATGCGCTGACGGGCCTTCCCGAATACCGCAACGGCGGCCTGCTCTACGACTTCGAGCTGATGGTGCCGCGCGACCCCGGCTTTGCCGCCGTGCCGCATGCGGTGGATGAGCCCGTGATCGTCGAATGGCGCGCGCTGACCGTGACCGGCCTGGACCTGGTGGCCGACGGCGTGCGCCAGGCGCTTGGCTTGCAGGAAGAAAATTTCCCGCTGGCGCGCGTGCTGGAAGGCGGCACCTGGGCGGCGGGGCGCCGCATTGCCGCCAAGCGGCGCCCGGGTGGCGCGCCGCCGTTCGCCATCATCAGCGACGGCACCGTGTTCTGAGCACGTCGGCCGCCAGGCGGCCGACGTTGCTGGCAGGCATTGCATGTGAAACGTGGCATCAGGAGCGTCACCATGAACGACATGTCCGCTGTTCCCGCTGTTGACCCACTCGATGCCGATGCTGCCGGCCTGCCCGGCGTGCTGGTCGTCGACCACCCGCTGGTGCAGCACAAGGTCACCCTGGTGCGCAGCGAGGAGACCACGACCGACAACTTCCGCCGGCTGGTGCGCGAGATCAGCCAGTTGCTGACCTATGAAGCCACGCGCGACCTGGCCATGGAGACCGTCGCCATCCGCACGCCGATCGCGCCGATGCAGTCGCGGGTGCTGTCGGGCAAGAAGCTGTGCCTGGTGTCGATCCTGCGCGCGGGCAACGGCTTTATCGACGGCATGCTGGAACTGCTGCCGGCGGCGCGCGTCGGGCATATCGGCCTGTACCGCGACCCCGAGACGCTGGAGCCGATCGAGTACTACTTCAAGATGCCGGAAGACATCCAGGAGCGCATGGTGATCGTGGTGGATCCGATGCTGGCCACCGGCAACTCGGCCATCGCCGCGCTGAACCGCCTGAAAGAGGCCGGCGTCACCACCATGAAGTACGTGTGCCTGATCGCCTCGCGCCCCGGGCTGCGCGCGCTGCGCGCAGCGCACCCTGAGGTCGGCATCGTCACCGCGGCCATCGACGACACGCTCAACGAGCACGGCTATATCGTGCCCGGGCTGGGCGATGCCGGCGACCGCCTCTACGGCACGCGCTGATGGACACGCCCGCCAGCGCCGCGGCGCGGCGCCCGCTGCCCGCGCACGATGCCCCGGGCGGGCGCATCCGGCAGGAGAACCAGGCCATGATCCTGCACGCGGCCGAGCATGTCTTCGCGCGCGCGGGCTTTGCCGGCGCCACCATGGCCGAGATCGCAATGCGCGCCGGCGTGCCCAAGTCCAACCTGCATTACTACTTCCGCACCAAGCAGGCGCTGTATCGCGCCGTGCTGGCGCATACGCTGCAGCTGTGGCTGTCGGAGACCGACATCATCCGCGCCGAGCTGCCGCCGCAGGTGGCGCTGGAACAATACATCCGCGCCAAGATGCGGCTGTCGGCCAGTCATCCGGATGCATCGCGCGTATTTGCCAACGAGCTGCTGCACGGCGCGCATGAGATCGGCGAGGTCCTGCGGCAGGTGCTGCGCGAACTGGTGTCGCGCAAGGCGGCGGTGGTGCAGCAGTGGATCGACCGCGGCCAGATGGCGCCGGTCGACCCGCAGCACCTGTTCTTCACGATCTGGGCGGCCACGCAGACCTATGCGGATTTCGAGTCGCAGGTATGCGCGGTGCTCGGCGTCAGCCAGCTGGAGCAGCAGGACTATGCGCAGGCCACCGAGCACCTGGTGGCACTGCTGCTGCGCGGCTGCGGACTCGATCCCGAGCCCGCGGCGCCCGGCCGGCGCGCATGACGCCTGGACCCGCGCACCGTGGCGCCGGAGCCGGCGCCGTGAGAACATCGCCGTGCCTCCTGCCTGAGAGACCCCCATGCTCGACCTGATCCTGCGGCACTGCAACCTGCCCGACGGGCGCACCGACATCGATATCGGCATTGCCGCAGGCCGCATCGCCGCGGTTGAGCCGGCACTGGCCGCGCGCGCCGCCGAGGAGATCGATGCGGCCGGCCAGTTGGTGACGCCGCCGTTCGTCGATGCGCACTTCCATATGGACGCCACGCTGTCGTACGGGCTGCCGCGCGTGAACCAGTCGGGCACGCTGCTCGAAGGCATCGCGCTGTGGGGCGAGCTCAAGCCGATGCTGACGCAAGAAGCGCTGGTCGAGCGCGCGCTGGCCTATTGCGACTGGGCGGTGGCGCGCGGGCTGCTGGCGATCCGCTCGCATGTGGACGTGTGCGACCCGCGGCTGCTGGCGGTGGAGGCGCTGCTGCACGTGCGCGAGCGCGTGCGTCCCTACCTGGACCTGCAACTGGTGGCGTTCCCGCAGGACGGGGCGCTGCGCGCGCCCGGCGCGCTGGACAACCTGAAGCGCGCGCTGGACATGGGCGTCGACGTGGTCGGCGGCATCCCGCATTTCGAGCGCACCATGGCGCAAGGCGCCGAATCGGTCCGGCTGCTGTGCGAGCTGGCGGCGGACCGCGGCCTGCGTGTCGACATGCACTGCGACGAGAGCGACGACCCGCTGTCGCGCCATATCGAGACGCTGGCCAGCGAGACCGTGCGGCTCGGCCTGCAGGGCAGGGTGGCGGGCTCGCACCTGACCTCGATGCATTCGATGGACAACTACTACGTGTCCAAGCTGATCCCGCTGATGCGCGAGGCCGGCGTGGCGGCGATCGCCAATCCGCTGATCAACATCACGCTGCAGGGGCGGCACGATACCTATCCCCGGCGCCGCGGCATGACGCGCGTGCCGGAGTTGCTGGCGGCCGGCGTGCCGGTGGCGTTCGGCCACGATTGCGTGATGGATCCGTGGTACAGCCTGGGCTCTGGCGACATGCTGGAAGTGGCGCACATGGGGCTGCACGTTGCGCAGATGACGGGGCAGGAGGCAATGCGCGCCTGCTTTGCCGCGGTGACCGCCACGCCCGCGCAGATCCTGGGGCTGGACGGCTACGGCGTGGCGCCTGGCTGCCGCGCCGACCTGGTGCTGCTGCAGGCGCGCGACCCGGTGGAGGCGATCCGCCTGCGCGCCACGCGGCTGCGGGTGCTGCGTGCCGGCAAGACCATCGCCAGCATGCCCCCGGCGATGGCCGCGCTGGACCTGCCTGGCCGGCCGGCGCAGGTGGACTTCCTGCGGCGCGGCGACGGGCAATAGGGAGCACAAAATTTTTGCGTCAGGGTGTTGACAGTCCTTGTCACGCTCGGCATAATTTCTTTTTTCGCATCGCAGCAGCAATGCAGCGAAACGAAGCCCAGATGGCGGAATTGGTAGACGCACTAGGTTCAGGTCCTAGCGGTGGCAACACTGTGGAGGTTCGAGTCCTCTTCTGGGCACCAATATTTTGAAAGGCTCGCGCAAGCGAGCCTTTCTTCGTTTCAGCCCGGAAAAAACCCGCAGCAATGCGGTTTTTTTTCGTCCATGGTTTCCGTGCTGGTTCCGGGGTCGGCCTGGTTCAGCCGGTTGCCACCCCTTCCTCGCGCTGTGCCTCGCGCACGCAATTGCGCCCTTCGGCCTTGGCGCGGTACATGGCAGCGTCGGCCGCGCCGAACAGCCGCTGCCAGTGACGCTCGCCGCCGCGCCCGATGGCCACGCCGAAGCTGGCGGTGACGCGCAGTTGGGTGCTGCCGGAAAGGTAGACCGGGCGGGACGCAACTTCCGCGCGCAGGGTTTCGGCCAGCGCGGCGGCCTCGCCCGGCTTGCCGTGCGGCAGCAGCAGCGCGAATTCCTCGCCGCCGAAGCGTGCCAGCACGCCTTCGGGCGGCACCAGCGCGCGCATCATCGCAGCAAGGTCGCGCAGCACCTGGTCGCCGGCGGCATGGCCGTGGCGGTCGTTGATCCGCTTGAAGCGGTCCACGTCGATCAGCACCAGGCTGGCGCTGTCATGTGCCGCGTACTGCGCGGCCACCAGTTCCAGCGCGCGCCGGTTCAGCAGCCCGGTCAGGCTGTCGGTGCGCGCCTGGTGTTCCAGTTGCGCGGTCAGCGAGGCGCGCTCGCGCAGCTTGCGGCGCAGGATCTCGATGGCATCGAACAGGCGCCGCATCTCCGCCGCGGGCCTGGTGGACGCCGCTGGCGCAGCGTAGTGCGGGTGGCCGCGCGCCTCGGCCAGGCCGATCACTTCGTCGCCGGCGCGCAGCAGCGGCAGGAACACCGAGCGCTGCGTGAACACCAGCACGTAGCCCAGCACGGCAAGGATCAGCGCCGACGTGCCACACGCGGCCGTCAGCTCGCGCAGCGCCTGGGCGCGCGTTGCGGTGAAATGCGCGACCACCTCATCCAAGAATACACTGCGCAGCCGCTCCAGCGGCTCCAGCGTGCGCACATAGCGGTTGGTCAGCTCCGTCGGCGTCATCGAGTAATGGCCCGACACGCGGCCCTGCGCAATCAGGCTGTCGATCATGGCCAGGCCCTGGCCGATGAACTGGTGCCCGGCGTCGGCGTATGCCTGCTCCAGCGCGGGCACGGCGCCGTACATGTTGTACGCCGGGCCCGCCAGCTGCCACAGCTCCAGCAGCCGGCCGCGCGAGCGCGTGGCATCCACCAGGCTCTGCACCGGCATCGGCTGGCGCGCCGCCAGGGGCGCCATGATCTGCGAGGCGATGCGCCCGCCATACTCGCGCAGGTCGCCCAGCATCCTGCCGGTCAGCGCCGGCGCCGCCAGGCCGTCGTCGCAGGCGGAGAGTTCGCGCACCTGCCAGGCGAGGGCCGGCTGCAGCGCGTCCACGACCTCGAACATGCTTTCGATGGCATGGCGGATCTCGTCCATGTCACGGTCCTGGCGCGGGCGCCCGGCGAGATCGTCGATCTCGGCCCGCGCCAGCGCCAGGCGTTCGCGCACGCGCTCGACCATCAGCGGCGGCAGGTGGTGGTGGTGCAGGCCGAAGGGTGCCGGCGGCGGCGTGGCCAGGCGCGCCAGCGCGGCGTCGCTGCGGGCGCGGAAGGCTTGCAGGCGTTCGCGCGCGGCGGTGTGGGGCGAGGGTGGCTCTCCCAGCACGCTGTTGGCCGGTCCGCGTTCCGCGGACAGCACGTTGGCGGCCTCCAGCAGCTCGCGGTACGCCGAGATGTCGTAAAGGTTCTGCCGCGCCGAGGTGAAGTCGCCATACGAGCGGGCCATCACCAGCGCGGCGAGCACCAGGGTACAGAGCCCGCCGACCGCCGTGGCGACTGCCAGCTTGCGCTTCAGGCTGCGGCTGCGCCCGGCTGGCGGCGCCATGCCCCCGGGTTCGGGCTCACGCCGGCACGCACGTCGCCACAAGGCCATAAGGTTTGCCCCCGGCGGCAGCATGCCGGGCTATGTCTGCAAGATTTGTCATGACCGCCATTATTGACGAAAAGGCGCAGCGGCCAGGCCAAATTTGCTGGCCGACAGCGTCGCGCGGCGCGCGCGCGGCCGAACACTCCCGGCTAACGCTGGCAGGGCATTTGACCTATGCTCAAACTCATCGGGCAGGCACATATAACGTCCGAAGGTGGTTGCCATGACTACGGTCTTGTCATCGAGAGAAAGGGAGGCGGGGACTTGCCCCGGGTGGCACGCACGTGCCGCGCACCCCGGCATGGTCCTGCATCACCTGCAGTACAGCGTCATCCTGGCCATGCTGATGTGTGCACTGGCCCATGCAGAGGACGCCGTTCCGGAAAACCATGGCGTCTCCGGCTGGGACCAGCCGCTGCAGACGCAACCCGGGCAGCCCGCCATGGCCGACGTGCCTGATCTGCTGGTTGCCGACACCGCTTCTCCTGCCTGGTCCGCCACGCCCGCCGAGCCCGTCAACGTCGAGTATGCCGCGCTGCCGCCGTCGTCCCCATCCGCGTTAACGCTTGCCACCGGCGCCGGGCCCGATGACGATGCTCCCGGCCTTGCCGCGGTGGACCGTGAAACCGCCGCCATGGAGCGCCCGCGCCGGGTGTCACTGCACCTGGACGACATCACCAGCGCCGGCGGTTTTACCGACAGTCGCGTGCGCACCATGGCGCTGGCGGTCGATGCCGTGGTGCCGCGCGCAGGCGGGCTGACCATCCAGCCGCGCTTGCAGCTGGCCTACCAGCCTGGCACGTCTCCCGTCTCCGGCATGCCGATGGAAGCCATGCCCGGCGATGCCAGCGCCGCCGGTATCGGCGTGCGCCTGTACGGCGCGCAGCCGACGCGGCTGGCCGGCATCTATCCCTTCGTCGAGGCAGACTGGTGGCAGGACAGCCGCAAGCAAGTCATCAACATCAATGGCACCAAGATCGATGCCGACCTGCTGCGCGGGCTGTTCTCCTTCAACATCGGCGCGCATGGCAATACGTCGACCGGCATGAAGCTGTGGTTCAAGGTGAGGGCAGGGCGCAACCCGGGCGGAACGGTCGGGGCGCGCTATCGGTGGTAGGGGTGGTAACAGGGAGGGCGGCGCCAAATGCGAGCGCCGCAATGAAAAAAGGGCTTCCGGAAACGGAAGCCCTTTTTCTTACTGCATAGGTGGCGCGGCTGGCAGGATTCGAACCCACGACCCCTTGGTTCGTAGCCAAGTACTCTATCCAACTGAGCTACAGCCGCACACGAGAGGCGCCATTGTAGCGCAATTTCTGGTTTGCGCAAGCCCCCCGCCAAAAAACTTCAACCGGCCCCGATGCCCGCGCCAGCGCTACGCCGTGGCTTCCGACCAGATGCCGTCCGCTTCCTGCGCCTTGCCGTCATCGCGCAGCTTGAGCAGGTGCGCCAGCAGCGAGCGCTGCGCGACCGGGTGCATGCGCGGCGGCACATCGTCGTAGACGCGCAGGACCAACTCGCTGACCGGTGCCGGGCCCAGTTCGCGCAGCGCGGCAGCGACCTTGGCCTCGCGCTGCAGCCGGTGCCGGACCAGGATGCGGATGGCGTCCTGCGGCCGCGCGATCAGGAAGCCATGCCCAGGCGCCAGCCAGTCGAGGTCTTCGTCCTGCAGCGCGGCGAGCGAGTCCAGGTAGGCGCGCATGTCGCCATCGGGCGGGCCGATGACGACGGTCGAGCCCTGCATCACGTGGTCGCCGGTGAAGAGGGTCTTTTCTTCTTCCAGCAGGTAGCAGAGGTGGTTCGAGGCGTGGCCCGGCGTGTGGCACACGCGCAGGGTGCAGTCCTCGGTGATGGCAAGGCGCTCGCCGTGGTCGAGTTCGCGCTGTGGTTCGAAGGTGGCGTCCTGCCACTGGCCGGCTGGCGCGGCACGCCCGAGTACCGTGGCGCCGGTGGCGGCCTGCAGCGCGGCGGCCGCGGGCGAGTGGTCCAGGTGGGTATGCGTGGCGAGGATCCAGCGGATCGGACCGGGTGCGGCAGCAAGGATGGCGCGCACGTGCTCGGCATCGTCCGGGCCCGGATCGATCACGGCCCATTCATTGCGCGCGCCGCCGCCTACCAGGTAGGTGTTGGTGCCCGGGCCCGTCATCACGTTGCCGTTGTTGGCGGTCACGCGCCAGACGCGCTCGGACAGCCGTACCGGCACGACCGGTGCCAGCTCATAACGGCCGTGCGTGTTGCCGTCGGGATCGATGCGGCCGATCTCGGCGTAGCACGGCTCGTTGGGCATCACCGGGCGCACGCCGGCCGCGCCGGTGGCCAGCCGCGGCATGATGCAGGCAATGCCGCGCAGCTGCGAGTAATAAGCGAAGCAGGCCGCGGCGCTCTCAAACTGTGCGATCGAGCTCAGCGTGCGGCGCGTGACGTGCATCAGCGCCAGGCCGCTGGCGGGATCGGCGGCCTCGCCGGGGCGGATCCAGCGGTGCTCCACGATCTCGGTGCCGTCGGGCACGGCCACCTGGCCTTCGGGGGCGATGGCGACAAAGAAGCGCGTATCGAAACGCTTGGGCAGGCCTGGCGGCGTCAGCCAGTAGCTGTGATAGGCGAGCCGGTCGGCAGCCAGGCGCAGGCCCAGTTGCTCGCAAGCGTGGGCCAGGCCGGGGCCGCCGCGCTGCACCGCCTCGCGCAGCAGCGCCTGCCGGGCGGCGTCGAGCTGGTGCGGCGACTGCAGGCGCCCGTCGCGGTCGCAGGCAAACAGCAGGCCGGCCTCTTCATAGCATTCGCGCAAGGCGGCCAGGTAGAAGTCCAGGCCGCTGGCCGGCAGGCCCAGGCGTTCGCTGGCAACGATGTCGTCCAGGCCGTGGGCATGCGCGTGCAGGGCCTTGTCCTGCGCGTCGAGCGTGCCGCCGGGAAAAACGTAGGCGCCGCTGCTGCGGTCGTTGGCGCGTTCGACGCGGCGTACCAGCAGCACTTCCATGCCGGCCGGCGCATCGCGCACGACGAGCAGGCTGGCGGCGGCGCGCAGCAGGGGGGCAGGAGTGGCAGTGCGGTTGCCGCTTGTCTCTGTGGTTGTCATTGTGTCGGCATCTTGGTTGTGCTGGCGGCGCGCAACTGGCTGGAACCTGGGGGCGCTGCCGCGAGCCATAGTTTAGCCGCGTTCAAAGATTCGCTATCGCCGGGGGTTGCCCCGGGCTGCCGGGGCGCGCCGGCTTTGGCTTTTCAGGCCGGAGGCAGTAACCTGATAGCTCCGCTTCACTTTTTGGGATGCCGTTGCCGGCGCCCTGCTTCGGAGGAGGTCCGCGTGATCCGAGCTTCTTGCCTGTGCCTGCCGCTGGTGTGCCTGCTGGCCGCCTGCGAAACGCCACCGCAGATGGCACCGCGCCCTGTGCCCCCGGCCACCACCCGCATCACCGTCGATCCACAAGCCGCCTCCAGGGCCGCGTCCAGGGCCTGCGAGCCGGCCGTGGCGGAAGCCCTCAAGCGCCGCTACCCGCAGCCCGGCAGCGTGATGCTGATGGCCGACCGCGAGCAGTACTACCTGCGCCCCAATGCGCAGACTTCGGTCAATGGGGAGGGTGTGTTCGAGCCTGACGACAGTTCGTCGGCGATCAGCTTCCACTATGCCTGCCTGTACAACGCGCGCACGGGCAAGGTCGACGATGTGCAGATGCGGTACTGATCCAGCCGATCGGCCGCATCGCGGGACGCCTGCGCTGAAAATGCCGGGCGGCGAATCCCATAATTGTTGCGCGAAACGGATGTAATCGCGCTTCCCCATTTCCTTGACCTACCGGTCGACCGGCCATTAGCATAGCCACGTATATTCACAAAGTTCGCATATAGAACTGTAGTTCTAATGGCGTAACTTTGGCTGAAACTGGAGACAAGGAAACTATGAGCAAGATCGCCGGGTTCTTCACCGAACTCATGCGCCGGTACCTGCCGGATCCCTTTGTATTTGCCATCGGCCTGACCTTGCTGACGATGGCGCTGGCGGTGACGGTGCAAGGACAGGCAGCCCCGGCCGTGATCGTCAGCTGGGGCAAGGGGTTCTGGAACCTGCTGGCGTTCACCACGCAGATGGCGGTGATCCTGGCGATGGGCTATGTACTGGCCACCGCGCCGTTCACTGACCGCATGCTCGACCGCATCGTCAGTGCGGTGCACTCGCCGCGCACCGCGGTGATCGTCGCCACGCTGGTGGGCGGCATCGGCAGCTACCTGAACTGGGGCTTCGGGCTGGTGATTGGCGGCATCATCGCCAGGAAGCTGGCGCTGAAGGTCCGTGGCGTGCATTACCCGCTGATCATCGCGGCCGCGTACAGCGGCTTCACCCTGTACGGGCTGGGCCTGTCGGCCAGCATCCCGGTGCTGATCTCCACCCCGGGCCACCCGATGGAAAAGCTGATGGGCGTGATCCCGCTGTCTGAAACCATCTTCTCCACGCCGATGCTGTTGACCAGCCTGGCGGTGATCGTCACGCTGCCGCTGCTCAATGCCTGGCTGCATCCGCGCAACCCGGCCGATGTGCTGGAGATCCGCCGCGACCAGGCACCCGCCAAGGCCGAGACCGGCTCGGCCCACAGCATGGGCGGCGAGAACACCCTGGCCGCGCGCCTGAACAACAGCCGCATCCTGAGCCTGGCCATCGGCCTGTGCGGCATGGCCTACGCGCTCATCTACTTCACGCAGGGGGGCTCGCTCGACCTGAACCTGATCAACTTCCTGATCCTGTTCGCGGGCGTGCTGCTGCTGGGCACGCCGGTCAATTACGTGGCCAAGCTAAACGAAGGCATCAAGACCATTTCCGGCATCATCCTGCAGTATCCGTTCTATGCAGGCATCATGGCGATCATGGCCGGCTCGGGGCTGGTGGATACCATCTCGCGCGTGTTCGTGGAGATCGCCACGCCGCAGACGCTGCCGTTCTGGGGGCTGCTCAGCTCGTTCGTGATCAACTTCTTCGCGCCCTCTGGCGGTGGCCACTGGATGATCCAGGGCCCGTTCATGGTCGATGCAGCCAAGGCCATCAACAGCTCGGTCAGCCAGACCTCGATGTCGGTGATGCTCGGCAATGCCTGGAATGACCTGGTGCAGCCGTTCTGGATATTGCCGGCGCTGGCGCTGTCCAAGCTGAACCTGAAGGACGTGATGGGCTACACCGTGATCATGATGTTCTGGGTGGGCCTGATCTACATTGCCGCGCTGCTGCTGTGGGGCGCGCAGATTGCCTGACTTTGACGCGCGGCCAGCGTGCCGCTGACAGGAGGACTGCCATGCCGTACCTGATCGAGACCGTCGACAAGCCCAATCACCAGCACGTGCGCCAGGCCACCCGCGCCAGCCACCTGGATTACCTGGAAGCCAACAAGGCGCTGCTGCTGGCCTGCGGCGCCAAGCTCAATGACGATGGCTCGGACGCCGGCGGCGGCATCTATATCGTCGATGTCGACACCCGCGACGCGGCACAGCAATTCATCGACGCCGATCCGTTCACCGAGGCGGGCCTGTTTGCCGAGGTGCGCATCGTGCGCTGGCGCAAGGCCTATCTCGACGGCGTGCGCCATCTTTGACGAGGCGGTCCACGCTGCCTCCATCCCACCGTACCCCAGACAAGGAGACCCCATGTTGTTCATGGCCGAAATGACCGTCAAGATTCCCGCATCGCTCGATCCGCAGCTGGTCGAGCAGCTCAAGGCCGACGAGAAGGCCATGTCGCAGCGCCTGCAGCGCGAAGGCAAGTGGCGCCACCTGTGGCGCGTGGTGGGCCAGTACGCCAACGTCAGCATCTTCGATGTCGGCGACAACGACGAACTGCACACGCTGCTGACCACGCTGCCGCTGTACCCGTACATGGAGATCAAGGTCACGCCGCTGGCGCAACATGGTTCGGCCATCGCGGCGAACTGAGCGCCTGCCACCCAGCCCCCTGATCCTGAGTCAAACGCCATGCCATACGCTGACCTCGCCAACGTCCGACTGCATTACCGCCTCGATGGCGCCGAGCACCTGCCGGTGCTGGTGCTGTCCAATTCGCTGGGCACCAGCTTCAGCATGTGGGAGCCGCAGGTGGCGGCCTTCAGCCAGCACTTCCGCGTGCTGCGCTATGACACGCGCGGCCATGGCGAGTCGTCGGTGCCGGGGGGGCCGTACAGCATCGCGCAACTTGGCGGCGACGTGATCGCGCTGCTCGATCACCTTGGCATCGGCGAGGCCAGTTTCTGCGGCTTGTCGATGGGTGGCATCACTGGCATGTGGCTGGCCCTGAACCATGGCCCGCGCCTGCAAAAGCTGGTGCTGTGCAATACCGCTGCCTATATCGGCCCGCCGGAAAACTGGACCAGCCGCGCCGCGGCGGTCGAGCGCGAAGGCGTGGCATCGATCGCGGCCGCGGTGGTCGACAGATGGCTCACCCCGCCGTACGCGGCCGCGCATCCGGGGCTGGTGGCATCGTTGCGCGCCATGCTCGGCGCCAGCCCGGCCGCGGGCTATGCGGCCAACTGCCTGGCCGTGCGCGATGCCGACCTGCGCGCGGAAATCGAAAAGATCACCACGCCGACGCTGGTTATCGCCGGCTCGGGCGACCTGCCCACGCCGCCGCGCGATGGCGTGTTCCTGGCGCAGACGATCCCGGGCGCCCACTATGTCGAGCTGGAGGCCGCACATATTTCCAACCTGGAGCAGGCCGAGGCATTCAGCAAGGTGGTGCTGGATTTCCTGACGCGCTGAGGCTTGAGGGGGGAAAGATCCCGGCTGCAGCCATCCGTGCGGCTTTCATCACCCCTTATAGTGCTTTATGATTCACCCCTGACCGATGCCGCCGGCGTTCGGTGCGCTTGCCCTCGCTTCCCGACTTCATGGGAATTGACAGGTCACCGGCGTGCGGACAAGATGCGCACGGAATAGATGCGCCTTCGGGAAGACATGCCGGCAGTCATAGCCGCAACGCCCGAAAAGCCGCAAAAACATTGGGAAAACGGGGTCATGAAGCCTTCCTTTCGTCAACTGGCGAGCGCGGTCACGCTCGCCGTCATGCTGTCCGGTTGTGTGTCAACGCCGGATCACGGGGCCAGCCCGGCAGTCGCCGAGCAACCGCCGTCCGACCAGGCCATGAAGGCCTTGTCCGCCGAGGTCTTCACCTTCGCCTATCCGATGGTGCTGATGGACGTGACGCGCGAGCTGATGGCGCTGCGCACGCCGGTCAATACCTTCAGCCACAAGCGCACCTTCCCGGACGCAAGCTTCACCGACGTGGTCAGCCCCAACGCCGACACACTGTATTCGTCGGCTTGGCTCGACCTGTCCAGGGAGCCGGTCATCCTGTCGGTGCCCGATACGCAAGGGCGCTACTACCTGATGCCGCTGATGGATGCGTGGACCAATGTGTTCGCGTCGCCCGGGAAGCGCACCACCGGCACCCGCCGCGGCAATTTCGTCATCACCGGGCCTGACTGGCGCGGCACGCTGCCCAAGGGCATGCAGGAGATCCGCTCGCCCACGTCGATGGTCTGGCTGATCGGCCGCACCCAGACCAATGGCAAGCAGGACTTCCCGGCGGTGCACCGGCTGCAGGACCAGTACCGGCTGACGCCGCTGTCGGCCTGGGGTGGCGGGCGGCGCGTGGCCGAGAAGGCTGCGCCGCGGCCCACGGCCATTGACACCGAAAGCTCGCCCGTGGAGCAGGTGGCGGCAATGGATGCACAGGCCTTCTTCACGCGCTTTGCCGCCTTGCTGCCGGCCAATCCGCCGGCGCCGGCCGATGCCGCCATGGTCGACAAGCTCCGCCGCATGGGCATCACCCCCGGGGTGCCGTTCAAGACCACGGTGATGGAGCCCTCCACCGCGCGCGCGGTGCAGGAGGGCGCCACCGCGGCGCTGGCGGCCATCGTGCAGGGCGCGCGCAAGGGCAATGCCGATGCCGGCAACGGCTGGGTCATGCATCGCGACCTGGGCACCTATGGCACCAGCTACGGCCGCCGCGCGGTGACCGCGTGGGTGGGCCTGGGGGCCAATCTGCCCGAAGACGCGATCTACGCTTCCACCCGCACGGATGCCAACGGCAGGCCGCTGCAGGGCGGGGCAAGCTATGTGCTGCATTTCGACAAGGACCAGTTGCCGCCGGCACGCGCGTTCTGGTCGTTGACGCTGTACAACGACCGGCAGGCGTTCATTCCCAACCCGATCCAGCGCTACGCCGTGGGCAGCCGCGACCGCCTGCGCTACAACCGCGACGGCTCGCTCGATATCTATATCCAGCATGAGCGCCCGGCCGGCGCCAAGGCGGCGAACTGGCTGCCGGCGCCGCCCGATGGCCTGAACATGATGCTGCGCGCGTACTGGCCGGAGCAGGTGCTGCTGGACGGCAACTGGATGCCGCCGGCAGTGATGCGGGTGAACTGACGAAGCCGCCATCCAGGACAAAGGCCGCATGCCTGTGAGGGCATGCGGCCTTTGTCTTTTCCTGCCGCGCAATTGGCGCTGCGCCGCCTCAGTGCGCGTGCGTGGCGCAGGCCGTGCAGGCGCCGCTGGCGTGGGGCACCGCACCGGTGGCGCCTGCCGGCTTGCTGACTCGCTTCCATGTCGTTGCGCCCCGCGCCGACAGCTGCGCGCGCAGCGCGCGGGCCGCGCTGACCATATTGGCCAGCGCTGCTTCGGTCTCTTCCCAGCCGCGCGTCTTCAGGCCGCAGTCCGGGTTGACCCACAGCCGCTGCGGCGGCACCACCTCGCAGGCGCGGTCCAGCAGCCGCTCCATGGCCTGCACCGACGGCACCCGCGGCGAGTGGATGTCGTAGACGCCCGGCCCGATCTCGTTCGGGTAGTCGAAGTCGCCGAAGCCTTCCAGCAGTTCCATCGCCGAGCGCGAGGTCTCGATGGTGATCACGTCCGCGTCCATGGCCGCGATGGCGGGCAGGATGTCGTTGAACTCGGCATAGCACATATGGGTGTGGATCTGGGTCTGGTCCTGCACGCCGCTGGCCGACAGCCGGAAGGCGGTGACGGCCCAGTCCAGGTAGGCATCCCAGTCGGCGCGGCGCAGCGGCAGGCCTTCGCGCAGCGCGGGTTCGTCGATCTGGATCACGCGGATGCCGGCCTGCTCCAGGTCGCACACTTCATCGCGGATGGCCAGGGCCAGCTGGCGCGCGGTGGTGGCACGCGGCTGGTCGTCACGCACGAAGGACCACTGCAGCATGGTGATGGGGCCGGTGAGCATGCCCTTCATCGGCCGCTCGGTCAGCGATTGCGCATAGCGGGCGGTATCGACCGTCATCGGCTCGGGCCGGTACACATCGCCGTAGATCACCGGCGGCTTGACGCAGCGCGAGCCATAGCTCTGCACCCAGCCGTTCTCGGTAAAGCCGTAGCCGCACAGCTGCTCGCCGAAGTACTCGACCATGTCGTTGCGCTCGGCTTCGCCGTGCACCAGCACGTCCAGCCCCAGTGCTTCCTGCTTGCGCACGGCCACGGCGATCTCGGCGCGGATGCGTTCCAGGTATTCGAGTGCGCCGATCTCGCCGCGCTTGAAGGCGGCGCGGGTCTGGCGGATGGCGGCGGTCTGCGGGAACGAGCCGATCGTGGTGGTCGGCAACAGCGGCAGCTGCAGCGCCTGGCGCTGGCGCTCGATGCGCTCGGCAAAGGGGCTGGCGCGGTTGGCCATGCCGGCGCTCACGGCTGCCAGCCGCTGCTGCACACGCGGGTTGACCACCCGGCGCGAGGCGCGGCGCGAGGCCTGCGCGGCGTCGGATGCCGCCAGTGCTTCGGCGACGACGTCGTCGCCCTCGTTCAACGCGCGGGCCAGCACGGACAGCTCGTCGAGCTTTTCGGTGGCGAAGGCGAGCCACGACTTCAGCTCGGCATCGAGGCGCACTTCATGCGCGAGCGTGACCGGGACATGCAGCAGCGAGCACGTCGGTGCCAGCCACAGGCGCTCGCCCAGCGCGGCCTGCACCGGGCGCAGCGTGTCCAGCACCCGGCGCAAGTCGGTGCGCCAGATATTGCGGCCGTCGATCACGCCCAGCGACAGCACGGCGTGCGCGGGCAGCGCGGCCTGCCACGTTGCCAGCTGTTCCGGCGCCCGCACCAGGTCGATATGGAAGCCATCGACCGGCAGGGCGGCGGCGCGCTGCGCATGGTCGGCGGCGGTGTCGAAATAGGTGGCCAGCAGCAGCTTGGGTCCGGCTTCGCGCAAGGCAGCGTAGGCGGTGTCGAACGCGTCGAGCCAGGCCGGCTCCAGGTCCAGGCACAACGCCGGCTCGTCGATCTGTACCCATTCGATGCCGCGCGCCTTGAGCTGGCCGAGGATGCGGCGATAGCCCTGCAGCAGTTGCGGCAGCAGCGTCAGGCGGTCAAAGCCTGCCACATGGCTCTTGGACAGCCACAGGTAGGTGACCGGCCCGATCAGCACCGGGCGCGCGCGCAGGCCAAGCGCCAGCGCCTCATCGGCTTCCTCGAAGAACCATGCCGGGCCGCCGTCGAAGGTGGTCTCGGCGTCCAGTTCCGGGACCAGGTAGTGGTAGTTGGTGTCGAACCACTTGGTCATTTCCATGGCCGGCTGCTCACGGTTGCCGCGCGCCAGCTCGAAGTACTGCGTCAGCGTGAGCTGGGCCGGATCGAAGCCGAAGCGGCGCGGCAGCGCGCCCAGCAGCGCGGTCAGGCTCAGCATCTGGTCGTAATAGGCAAAGTCGCCGGTGGCGACGGTGTCCAGGCCTTGGTCGGCCTGCAGCTGCCAGTGGCGGCGGCGCAGTTGCGCGGCGACTTCGCGCAGCTCGGCTTCGGTGCGATCGCCGCGCCAGAACGCTTCTTGCGCAAATTTCAGTTCGCGGCGTTCGCCGATGCGGGGAAAGCCAAGGATATGGGTGCGTGCCATGGATGTTGCTCCGGAAGATGTCTGGCGCACAGTGTCGGTTTGCCCGTAAAATGAATCAAGCGACAAGTTTTAAACAACATATGAATCAGTTTCATATCAAGCTGGGCAGGCGAGCCAGCGGAGGCACGGCATGATCGAAGTCCGCCATTTGCGCTCGCTGGTGGCGATTGCCGAGTCCGGCAAGCTGGCCACCGCGGCCGAGCGCGTGCATGTCAGCCAGTCAGCGCTGTCGCACCAGATCAAGGCGATCGAATCGCACTATGGGCTGCCGCTGTTCGACCGCACGCGCCAGGGGCTGCGCTTCACGCCGGCGGGCGAACGCCTGCTGGCGCTGGCGCGCGAGGTGCTGGCCGCTGTCAGCGCCGCCGACCGCGATATCGAACGGCTCAAGGGCGACACCCGTGGCGAGCTGCGCGTGGTGCTGGAATGCCATACCTGCTTCGACTGGCTGATGCCGGTGATGGACGAGTTCCGCCGCCGCTGGCCGGAAGTGGAGGTGGACCTGGTGGCGGGCTTCCACGCCGACCCGATCGCGCTGCTCAGCGACGGCCGCGCCGACATGGTGATCGGCTCGCTGCCGGCAGCCCGGCGCGGGCTGGAGGTGGCGCCGCTGTTCCGCTTCGAGATCCTGGCGGTCATCGCCAATGAACACCGGCTGCGCAACAAGCGCCGCATCGAAGCCGGGGACCTGGCCGGCGAAACGCTGATTACTTATCCGGTGCCGGAGCAGCGCATCGACCTGATCCGCGAGGTGCTGGAGCCTGCCGGTATCCATCTGGAACGGCGCACGGCGGAACTGACGGTGGCGGTGCTGCAGCTGGTAGCCAGCCGCCGCGGCGTGGCGGCGCTGCCCAACTGGGGCGTGAAGAACTACGTTGACCACGACTACGTGCTGGCCAAGCGCATCGGCGCCAGAGGGTTGTGGAGCGAACTCTACGCCACGGTGCCGGCGGCGATGGCGCGCCGGCCCTATGTGGCGGACTTTGTCTCGATCGTGCGCGATACGTGCGCGGCGCAGCTCGATGGGATCGAGCTGCTGCCGCAGGCCGCGTAGCCCGCAGAGGGGCCGGTATCAGGCGGTCAGCGCGAACTCGCTGTCGGTGCGGTGCGTGGCGACGCGCGGCGCCGGGTCGGCCACGGCGTCGCTGTCCGGGTCATCCACGTCGGCAAACAGCAGTTCCACGTCGAAACCATTGTCGAGGCGGCGCAGGAACAGCCACAGCAGGCCGGCATCCTCCGCCGTCAGGGTGGCATGCAGCACCTGCGTGGCGGCGTCGAAGCTGAGTTGCGCCGGCGCCAGGCCGGTACGGCGCGCATTGGCCAGCACCCATTCCATGGCGCCGAACAGATCGGCGGTTTCGAGTCGCAGCGAGAGGCGCAGGGTGGGGAGGGTGGCGGCTGGCATGTGTCGTTTCCGGCAGGTCGTTCGATAAGGTAAATTTACCAGCCGTTTCGCAGAATTGGCTTCTCTATTTTCTCCTGAATGGAGCATATTGAAGAATAAGTATCCATGTATGGCAGAATTTGGGGATGTTTATTTTCTTGTGAGTGATTGCGATGGCACAGCCGCCCAAACTCGACGACACCGACCGGCGCATCCTGCGTGAACTGCGGCGTGATGGCCGCCTGTCCAATGCGCGGCTGGCCGAGCAAGTCGGCCTGTCGGCCACGCCCTGCTGGAACCGCGTGCGCGCGCTGGAAGAAAGCGGGGTGATCGAAGGCTACGCCGCGCTGCTGAACCAGAAGGCGCTGGGCTTGCCCGATACCGTGCTGATCGAGGTCACGCTCGAGCGGCACGACGACGACATGCTGTACCGCTTCGGCAAGGCCCTGGCGGAATTGCCTGAGGTGATGGAGGCCCACTTGCTGACGGGCGAATATGACTACTTGATCAAGGTCGCCGTGGCGGGGACCCTGGGCTATGAGGAATTCCTGCGGCACAAGCTCTACAAGCTGCCTGGCCTGCGCCACAGCCGCTCGACCTTTGTGCTGCGCACCCTCAAGCGCGAGCCTTCGGTCGAGCCCTGATCAGGCTGTCCTGAGAACCTCTGCGGTGGTGTTGCGCAGCGCGCGCAGGGCTTCGTGGCATTGCTGCGGCGTGGTCGGGTGTACCAGCAGCGCCCAGCGGCCATGCTGCACGGCCTCACGCACCGGCGTAATCACCAGTTGATGGTCCGGCCGTGCAGTCATCAGCCCCGCCAGCAGCATGCCGAACACCAGGCCAAGGAAGATGGCCGCCCCGGCGGCGAGGCCCGGGCTGTCCATGACGGCCTCGACCTCCTGCCGGTGCAGGATGCCGACAATGGCCAGCCCGATCACCACGCCCAGCGCACCCATCATCAGGTGCGAGCGCACCGCGGTGCGCGCGATGGCGTCGTTCTCGGGCTCCAGCTTGCGGCCGAAGTGCGCTTCGTATGGATGCACCAGCCGTACCTGCCGGTGCCTGAGGTGGGCCTCATGGCAGACCCGTTCGGCGGCGTCGCTGGCTGCCGACCTGGTATCGAACAGTGCTGCGATCTTGGTACTGGCTTGCTCAGCGTTCAAGGGATTACCGGTCATGCCTGCTCCTGCTGGGGCCGAGGGCCGCCGTCAGGTGATGCGCAATGCGCTTCGGATGCCTGGAACGGCTCCGGCGATGTCCTGTAAACCGAGTCTACCGACCCGCCCGAAGCGGCTGCATAAGTGGATCGCCCGTACTGCTGTAGGACTTCGCCGACGGCCGCCCCGTCCCGCCACGGCGGGGAATCCGAGCGCGAAGGCGCAATTCCGCTCATAATGTCGGCGGTGCCGGGCCGCGCCCCCGCCTTTTGACCACGAATTCCGGTATGAATGACACAGAAATTGAGCTGATCGACTCGGCGCGCCTGCCGACGCGATTCGGCGACTTTACGGCGCACGCCTTCAAGGGCGCCGATTCAGGCATCGAACACCTGGCTCTCAGCGTGGGCGATGTGACGGGCGATGACGTCCTGATCCGCATGCATTCCGAATGCCTGACCGGCGACGTCTTCGGTTCCTGCCGGTGCGACTGCGGCCCGCAGCTCGAGCTCGCAATGGAAAAGATCGCGGCCGAAGGCCGCGGCATCCTGCTGTACCTGCGCGGGCATGAAGGCCGCGGCATTGGCCTGGCCGAGAAGATCCGCGCCTACCGCCTGCAGGACGGCGGGCTCGACACGGTCGACGCCAACCTGGCCCTGGGCCAGGAAATCGACGCGCGCAACTACGCCTTTGCCGCCGATCTGCTGCACCAGTGGGGCGTCAAGTCCGTGCGCCTGATGAGCAACAATCCGCTCAAGGCCGCCGCGCTCGAGAAGGCCGGCATCACGGTCTCGGAGCAGTTGCGCCACATCGTGCCGTCCAACGCCGAGAACGAGAAGTACCTGGCCACCAAGCGCACGCGCATGGGGCACCTGCTTGACTGATCGCTGTTGAGTACTGAAGGCAGCCGCCGCGCTGCCTGCACAGGCCCGCTGCCAGGAATCCTGGGGCGGGCCTTTTCTTTTGCCAGGCGGTAGCCCGTCGAACCGTACTTACCCTCGGTTAGTTGCTGATGGAAACTATTGCCCATAGAATCTATTGGCCGCCTGATCACCCGTTCCCATGTCCAACACTGCCAGCACCACCGATTCCATCCTGGAATTCATGTCGTTCCGCTTGAACCGCCTCTGTGAAATGACCAAGAGCTCTGCCTCCGGCTTTTACGAGCGCGAGTTCGGGATCGGCCTGCGGGAGTTGCGTGTGCTGCGTTTTGCCGGGCTGGAGCCGGGCCTGACGCTGACGCGCCTGATCGAACTGGTGCTGCTGGAGAAAACGGTGACTTCCAAGCTGGTCACCGCGCTGGCAAAGCGGGGCCTGCTGCGCCGTGAAGTCGGCGAGGCCGATGCCAGGCAGCTGAACCTCTACCTGACAGCGGCGGGCGAAGCACTGGTCGCGCAGACGTACCAGCGCGGCGACGTGCTGGAGAAGATGTTTCTCTCCGTGCTGACGGAAGCGGAAGTGCAGACGCTGGACCGCTGCATCGACAAGCTGACCGCGGCTTTGATCGAGCATCAGCAGGGCGCGGATGCGCAGGCGGGCTAGCCCTGCGGGCGGCAATCCCTCAATCAAAACAATGCAAGGAGACAGCATGTCGTTGAAGACCCTTCCGGAATCCTCGCGCCCCTGGCGCCGCCTGGCATGCATGGCGCTGTGCGCGGCCAGCCTGCCGGCCTGGAGCCAGAGCGCCGGCAGCACCGCCGGGAGTGCGGCCGCCCCGGCAGCCGCGGCGCCGACGCTGGTCGCCGCGCTGGACAGCGACCCGAACCGCCTGGGCTGGATGCAGGGCTTCCCCCCGCCGCCGGACAAGCTGATCACGCATACGCCGGGCGCCGACAGGTTTCCGCGCAATCGCTGGCTGTTCTCGCATATCCGTGAACTGGTGCCGACCGCGTCCGTCTGGCGCGGCGCCGGCCCGGCCAGCGCGCTGCCGCGGGCGGAACGCGACATCGGCGCTGTGGCATTCACCGATGTCGATGGCACCCGTCGCACCTTCGACGAGATGCTGGCGCTGACCTACACCGACGGCATCCTGGTGATGCACAAGGGCAAGGTCATCTATGAGCGCTATTTCGGCGCGCTTGACGGGCACACGCCCCATATCGCCATGTCGGTCACGAAGTCTTTCGTCGGCACGCTGGCCGCGATGCTCGCGGCCGACGGCAAGCTCGACCCGGCGGCACCGGTGACGCGCTACCTGCCCGAACTGGCTGGCACGGCTTACGGTGACGCCACGGTGCGTCAGGTCATGGACATGACCATCGGCGTGCGCTACTCCGAGGACTATGCCAATCCCAAGGCAGAGGTGTGGGACTACGCGCGTGCGGGCGGCATGCTGGCCCGCCCGGCGGGCTACAGCGGCGCGGGGACGTTCTACGACTTCCTGAAGACCCTGCAGAAGGAAGGCGACCACAATGCGGTATTCGCCTACAAGACGGTCAATGCCGAGGTGCTGGCGTGGATCGTGCGCAGGGCCTCGGGGCAGTCGCTGGCCAAGCTGCTTTCGGAACGGATCTGGCAACCGATGGGAGCTGAGCAGGATGCGTACTTCACTGTGGACAGCATCGGCACGGAGTCGGGCGGCGGAGGGCTGAACACCACGCTGCGCGACCTCGCGCGCTTTGGCGAGACCATCCGCGGCAACGGGCGCTTCAACGGCAAGCAGATCATTCCGGCCTCGGTCGTGGCGGATATCCGCGGCGGCGGCGACCGGGACCAGTTTGCCAGGTCGGCCAGCGCGCCGGTGCTGCCGGGCTGGAGCTATCGCGACATGTGGTGGGTCTCGCACGACAGCCACGGCATGTTCCAGGCCGCCGGCATCCATGGCCAGCGCATCTATATCGACCCCAAGGCCGAGCTGACCATCGTGCGCTACGCGTCGCACCCCGTGGCCGGCAACGCGGCCAACAATCCGATCACGTTCCGCGCTTTCCGGGCGCTGGCCGAAACGCTGATGCGATAGGGTGATGGACCGGGCGGCGTGCGCAGCGTCGCCCCGGTAACACCGTTCGCTACTTTTCCGCAGCCGGCTGACCGGCCGCCGCCGCATTGCGCGGCGCCACTTCCGCCATGATCCGCTCGCCGTGGTCGCGCTGCGCGACCTTCAGGTCATAGTCCAGCTGCAAGTTCAGCCACGACTGCGCATCGCCGCCAAAATAGCGCGCCAGGCGCAGGGCGGTGTCCGGCGTGATGCCACGTTGCTCGCGGACGATGTCGTTGATGCGCGCCGCGGTCACGCGCAGCGCGAGGGCCAGGGCGTTGGCGCTCATGTTGAGCGGTACCAGGAAATCCTCGCGCAGGATTTCGCCCGGGTGGATGGGACGCATGCCGTCCTTGAAGCGAACCATGTCAGTCTTCCTCAGTGATAGTCGATGATCTCAACGGCCGCGGGGCCGTCGTGGGTCCAGATGAAGCAGATGCGCCACTGTTCGTTGATGCGGATGCTGTAGCGGCCTTTGCGGTCGCCCGTCAGCAACTGCAGGCGGTTGCCGGCGGCGAACGCAGGAACTCCAGCGTCGACGCTGCTCTGCAGCAGCCGCAGCTTGCGTTCGGCCACGGCGCGGATATTGCCGAAGCGTGGTACGCAGCGGCCCGCGAACAGTTCAGCGGTGTCGAAACATCTGAATGACTGGATCATATCGTATATCGGTAATCGATAAATAGCAATACAGCGAAAGTCAGGCATTGGCCTGGGACGAACGTCCATGAAAGCCGCTCGCCTCTCGCGCCGCACCGTCACTTGTCTGATTCCGTGCGACGTGATCGATACCAATTCTTTTCCAACCTGATAGACTGTATGGATGTACAGTGGTCGGGCCGCCTCCCGCCCCCTCCTTAACGTCCTGATTCGAAAAGAGAAATCGTGTCGAGCAAGCAGCTAATCCGCATTCGCGGCGCCCGCCAGCACAACCTCAAGAATGTCGATCTCGACCTGCGCCCCGGCGAGATGACCGTGGTGACCGGGCCGTCTGGCTCGGGCAAGTCCAGCCTGGTGTTCGACACGCTCTATGCCGAAGGCCAGCGCCGCTACGTCGAGACCTTCAGCGCCTACGCCCGCCAGTTCCTGGACCGGATGGACCGGCCCCAGGTGGAGCGCGTGGACGGGGTGCCGCCCGCCATCGCCATCGACCAGACCAACCCGGTGCGCAGCTCGCGTTCGACGGTGGGCACGATGACGGAGCTGAACGACCACCTGAAGCTGCTCTACGCGCGCGCGGCGGAGCTGTTCGACAAGCAGACCGCGCTGCCGGTGCGCCATGACTCGCCCGAAACCATCTACGCCGAGCTGCTGGCGCGCACGGCCGAGGGCCAGCCGCATCACGATGCGCGGCTCGTGGTGACCTTTCCGGTCGAGCTGCCCGAGTCCGCCACCGACGAAGAGGTCCAGCAGTGGCTGTCCGTCAGCGGCTATACGCGCGTGCAGGCGCAGCGCGTGGTGCAGTCGCCCACCGGCGCACGCAAGCTGCTCGATGTGGTGGCGGACCGCTTCCGCATCGGCAATGCCGAGAAGGTGCGCGTGGTGGAGGCGATCGAAGCTTCGCTCAAGCGCGGCGGCGGCCGCGTCAACATCTATGTGCTGGCTGACGGCGACGAAGGCCCCATATGGCGCTTCTCCACCGGTCTGCACAGCCCGGACAGCGACCTGCGCTATGCGGACCCGCAGCCGGCGCTGTTCTCGTTCAACTCCGCCTACGGCGCGTGCGAGACCTGCCGCGGCTTCGGCCGCGTGATCGGCGTCGATCTTGGCCTAGTGATCCCCGACGCGCGCAAGACGCTGCGCGGCGGTGCGATCAAGCCGATGCAGACCCCGGCGTGGAAGGAGTGCCAGGATGACCTGATGCGCTACGCGGCCAAGGCCGGCATCCCGCGCGACACCCCCTGGGCCGAGATGACCGAGGCCGAGCGCCACTGGGTCATCCATGGCTCGCCGGACTGGACCGGCCAGTGGAACAAGCACTGGTACGGCGTGATGCGGTTCTTCAACTACCTGGAGTCGAAGGCCTACAAGATGCACATCCGCGTGCTGCTGTCGAAGTACCGCAGCTACACGCCGTGCGAAACCTGCGGCGGCGCACGCCTGAAGACCGAGTCGCTGCTGTGGCGCCTGGGCTCGAAGGACAATGGCGACGCCGTGCTGGCGCCGCCGCGCCGCTTCCTGCCGCGCGGGGTGGACTGGGACCGCACCCAGTTGGAGGCGCTGCCCGGCCTGACCGTGCATGACCTGATGCTGCTGCCGATCGAGCGCATCCGCCGTTTCTTTGACGGACTGACCCTGCCCAGCGCGATGCTGGACGATGCCCTCAAGCTGCTGCTGGCCGAGGTGCGTACGCGCCTGAAATACCTGTGCGACGTGGGTTTGGGCTACCTGACGCTGGACCGCCAGAGCCGCACGCTGTCCGGCGGCGAGGTGCAGCGCATCAACCTGACCACGGCGCTGGGCACCTCGCTGGTCAACACCTTGTTCGTGCTGGACGAGCCCAGCATCGGCCTGCACCCGCGGGACCTGAACCGCATTGTCGAGGCCATGCACCGGCTGCGCGATGCGGGCAACACGCTGGTGGTGGTTGAGCATGATCCATCGGTGATGCTGGCTGCCGACCGCCTGATCGACATGGGCCCGGGCCCCGGCGAGCGTGGTGGCAATATCATCTTCGACGGCACGCCGGCGGATATCCGCAATGCCGGCACGCTGACCGGCGAATACCTGGGCGGGCGCCGCCGCGTGGCCGATGCCTCGCACTGGCAGCGCCGGCCGGTGGATGCCAACCTGCCGCGCATCGTGCTGGAAGGCGCCACCGAGCACAACCTGCAGGACGTCACCGTCGAGATCCCGCTGCAGCGGCTGGTGTGCGTGACCGGCGTGTCGGGTTCGGGCAAGTCCACGCTGCTGCAGGACGTGCTGCATCCGGCCATGGCGCGGCACTTCGGCAAGGCCACCGAGTCGCCGGGCGCCTTCCGCCAGCTGACCGGCGCGGACCTGGTCGACGATGTGGTCTTTGTCGACCAGTCGCCGATCGGCAAGACCGCGCGTTCCAACCCGGCCAGCTACGTGGGCGCGTTCGACGAGATCCGCAAGATCTTCGCCAAGGCCCCGATGGCGCTGCAGCGCAGCTACACCGCGGGCACCTTCAGCTTCAACTCGGGCGACGGGCGTTGCCCGACCTGCGGCGGCTCGGGCTTCGAGCATGTCGAGATGCAGTTCCTGAGCGATGTCTACCTGCGCTGCCCGGACTGCGACGGCACCCGCTATCGCCCCGAAGTGCTGGAAGTGAAGATCGAGCGCGCCGCCCCCGGCCAGCCGCCGCGCTTGCTGAGCATTGCCGACGTGCTGGAGCTGACCGTCAGTGAAGCCGCCGCCTGTTTTGCCGCCGACCCCGCGGTGCTGCGCGTGCTGCAGCCCATCGTCGATGTCGGCCTGGAATACATGAAGCTGGGCCAGCCGGTGCCGACGCTGTCGGGCGGCGAGGCGCAGCGCCTGAAACTGGCCGGCTTCCTCGCCGAAGCGGCGCAGGCAACGCCTTCGCGGACCCGGCCCAGCGCCATCCCGCGCCGGCTGTTCATGTTCGACGAGCCGACCACGGGTTTGCACTTCGACGATATCGCCAAGCTGATGCGCGCCTTCGGCAAGCTGCTGGACGGCGGCCATTCGCTGATCGTGATCGAGCACAACCTGGACGTGATCCGCGCCGCTGACTGGCTGATCGACCTTGGCCCCGAGGGCGGCGACGCAGGCGGGCGCGTGGTCTGCACCGGTACCCCGGAAGACGTGAAGCGCTGCGCCGAATCGCATACTGGCCAGGCGCTGATCCACTATGACGCGGCGCTCGGCGAAGCCGGCACGCTGGCAGCCGAGCGCGCCGAGATCGAAGGCGTGCCGCTGCAGGCCGCGCTGCAGGCACGGCGCGCGCGCCGCGCGGTGGAGGGCGAGGACGTGGTGCGCATCGTCAATGCGCACGAGCACAACCTGAAGGCGCTCAACGTCGATATCCCGCACGGCAAGTTCAACGTGGTCACCGGTGTGTCCGGATCGGGCAAGTCGACGCTGGCCTTCGACATCCTGTTCCACGAAGGCCAGCGCCGCTACCTGGAATCGCTCAATGCCTATGCGCGCTCCATCGTGCAGCCGGCGGGCCGGCCCGAGGTGGATGCGGTTTACGGCATCCCGCCCACGGTGGCGATCGAGCAGCGCCTGTCGCGCGGCGGCCGCAAGAGCACGGTGGCGACCACTTCCGAAGTCTGGCATTTCCTGCGCCTGCTGTACGTCAAGCTGGGCATCCAGCATTGCGTGCATGACGGCGCGCCGGTGACCTCGCAGAGCCCGGAATCCATTGCCGCCCAGCTGCTGCGCGACCATCGCGGCCAGCACGTGGGGCTGCTGGCGCCGCTGGTGGTCAACCGCAAGGGCGTCTATACCGACCTGGCCAAGTGGGCCAAGGCGCGCGGCAATACGCACCTGCGTGTCGATGGCGAATTCCTGCCGGTCGATCCGTGGCCGCGGCTGGACCGCTTCCGCGAGCACACCATCGAGCTGCCGGTAGGCGACCTGGTGGTGTCGCCGGAGAATGAGGGCGAGCTGCGCGCGCTGCTGGCGCAGACGCTGGAGGCCGGCAAGGGCGTGATGCACCTGCTGGCGCCGCTGGACGGCCTGCACGACGCCATGCACAGCGGCGGCACCGCGCACGTGGGCGAGGTCAAGGTGTTCTCGACCAAGCGCGCGTGCCCGGTGTGCGGCACCAGCTACCCTGAGCTGGATCCGCGCATGTTCTCGTACAACAGCAAGCACGGCTGGTGCACCAGCTGCGTGGGCACCGGGCTGGCACTGACGCGCGAGCAGCGCGCGGCGTTCGACGATACCGTGCTGGCGGACGACAACCGCGGCCGCGAGCAGAGCCTGCCGTCGGAAGAGCAGGAACCCGAAGGCGTGGTCGATACGCCGTGCCCGGACTGCCACGGCACGCGCCTGAACCTGGTCGCGCGCGCGGTGACCTTCGACGAGAACGCCATCGTCGACGTGGCGCAGTGGACCGTGTCCGATACCCGCCGCTGGGTCGATGGCCTGCATCTCACGGGGCGCGATGCCGAGATCGCCCGCGATGTCATCAGCGAGATCGGCAGCCGCCTGCAGTTCCTGGAGGAAGTGGGGCTGGGCTACCTGAGCCTGGACCGCGCCGCGCCCAGCCTGTCCGGCGGCGAGGCCCAGCGCATCCGCCTGGCCGCGCAGCTGGGCAGCAACCTGCAGGGCGTCTGCTACGTGCTGGACGAGCCCACCATCGGCCTGCATCCGCGCGACAACCAGATCCTGCTGGACGCGCTGCGCAAGCTGGGCGACAAGGGCAATACGCTGGTGGTGGTCGAGCATGATGAAGACACCATCCGCCGTGCCGACCACATCATCGATATCGGCCCCGGCGCGGGCAAGCGCGGCGGCACGCTGGTGGCACAGGGCGGCGTGGCCGACCTGTCGGCGGCGCCGGACTCCACTACCGGGCAGTTCCTCGCGCACCCGATCATCCATCCGCTGCAGGCAAGGCGCAGGGTGAAGCCCGGCGCCGCCGGCAAGCCCGCCGATCCGCCGGAATGGCTGACCGTGCATGGCGCATCGCTGCATAACCTGCGCAAGGTGACGGCGCGCATTCCGCTGTCGCGGCTGGTGGCCATCACCGGCGTGTCCGGTTCGGGCAAGTCCACGCTGGCGCGCGATGTGCTGATGACCAACCTGCTCGATGCGGTGGGCCGCTCGGTGCTGTCGTCGCCGGCGACCCGGCGCGCGCGCAACGCTGCGAAAGACGAGTCCAAGGCAGCGAAGTCAAGCGCCAGGAAGCCGCTCAATGTCGAGCACAACTGGCATGGCTGCGACGCCGTCACCGGCTGGGAATCGATCGACCGCGTGCTGGAAGTGGACCAGACCCCGATCGGCAAGACGCCGCGCTCATGCCCGGCCACCTATATCGGCGTGTGGGACACCATTCGCAGGCTTTTTGCCGATACGCTGGAAGCGCGCGCACGCGGCTACACGGCGTCGCGCTTCTCGTTCAACACCGGCGACGGGCGGTGCCCGGCGTGCGAAGGGCAGGGCGTGCGCACCATCGGCATGAGCTTCCTGCCGGACGTGAAGGTGGCGTGCGATGTCTGCCACGGCCAGCGCTTCAACCCCGAGACCCTGGCGGTCACCTGGCGCGGCAAGAATATCGGCGACGTGCTGACGATGGAGATCGACGAGGCGGTGGAGTTCTTCTCGGCCATGTCGAACATCGCGCATCCGCTGCAGTTGATGAAGGACGTGGGCCTGGGGTACCTGACGCTGGGCCAGCCGTCGCCTACGCTGTCCGGCGGCGAGGCGCAGCGCATCAAGCTGGTGACCGAGCTGAGCAAGGTGCGCGACGACATCACGCGCCGCGGCCAGAAGGCGCCGCATACGCTGTACGTGCTGGACGAGCCCACCGTGGGCCTGCATATGGCCGACGTGGCGCGCCTGATCCGCGTGCTGCACCGGCTCACGGACGGCGGGCACAGCGTGGTGGTGATCGAGCATGACCTCGACGTGATTGCCGAGGCCGACTGGATCATCGACCTTGGCCCCGAAGGCGGTGCTGGCGGCGGCACCATTGTCGGCGCGGCCGATCCGGAGGCCTTGTCGCGCAACGCGGCCAGCCATACCGGCGCGGCACTGGTGCCGGTGCTGGCGCGTGGCAATGCCGAAGCAGGCAAAATGGGCATCGCGTAAGGGACTGGCGCAGGGATTGGCACAGCGAAGGGCGTACGGGCACGCCTTTCGCTTGACCATGGCTACTGGCGCGCACATCGCGTGCAAACGGAGGTAACCATGAAGCATATCCGCCCCTGCCGACTCCTTGCAGCCGTGGCCCTGGCCACTGCCGCAATTCCCGCTATGGCGCAGGCGCCGGGCACGCCCCGCGGCACCTATGACCCCTATTCGCAAGGCGCGCGCAGCACTGACAAGTTCGACCCGTATTCCCAGGGCGCCAACGCTCCCACCCGGACCGACCTGGCGCCCGCGCCAGAGGCCCAGCCTTCGACCATGCCGGCGCAGCCTGGCGTGCCTGACACGACCATGCAGCGCGCCCCGGACCCGTACATGGGCGGCCCACGCTGGGAAAGCCCGGACCTCGGCCGCCGCGTCGGCAAGCCGAACCCGTTCCTGGATGGCAGCTGAGCCTGGCGGCCAGCGCTGCCGGCCATGCGAATGCAACCGGACTTACCGTCTCTTGTAAATCCTGCCCAGGCGCGTGACCCCGGCGACACGCTTGCGGTCGCCGGCGCGCGGGCAGCGCTGCACTGCGCGCGGCCGGCGGACGCGGCCGGCATTGCCAGCATGATGGTGGCCAGCTACAACATCCACCGCGCCGTGGGCACCGACCGCCGCTATCGGCCGGACCGCGTCGCAGCGGTGCTGGAAGAACTGGACGCCGATATCGTCGCGCTGCAGGAGGTGGAATCCGGCAGCAGCAACGACCATACCCTGGAATACCTGGCCGGCCATACCGGCATGCACGTGGTCTCGGGTTTTACGCGCGTGCGCGGCAATGCCGATTATGGCAATGCGCTGCTGGCGCGCTTTGCGCCGCAGGCGGTGAACCAGATCGACCTGACGGTGAAGGGCTGCGAGCCGCGCGGTGCCATCGATGTCACGCTGGCGTGCACGGCGTCTGGCCGGGAGATCGCGCTGCGCGTGATTGCCACCCACCTGGGCCTGCGCCCCGGCGAGCGCCGGCGCCAGGTGCAGCAGTTACTCAACTATGTGGCCGCGGCGCCGCCGTTGCCGACCATCCTGCTCGGTGACGTCAATGAGTGGTTCCTGTGGGGCCGGCCGTTGCGCTGGCTGCATGCGTACTTCGAGCATACGCCGCACACCGCCACCTTCCCGTCGCGCTGGCCTGTGTTTGCGCTCGATCGCATCTGGGTGTCGCCGCGCGCGCACCTGGTGTCGGTGGCCAGCCACCGTTCGCCGCTGGCGCGCGTGGCCTCCGACCATCTGCCGTTGCTGGCTCGTTTTGAAGTGCCCACAGCGCCGACATAGCGGCGGCTTCGATGAGCGTCCTGAAACAAAGACGGCGGTCCCGGGCGCACCGGGGCCGGCGTTCGTCTTGCCGCCCTGATACGCCCTTGCCGGGCGCTATCTAACGCGGTGCGCGGGGTGGGCGCTCCTCGCGCTCATCGGTGTGGTCGGCCTTGTCGACCGGCACTTCGGCCGGCAGGTCTTCGGCGGCATGCACCACTTCATCGGCGATCTCTTCCTCGGGGCTTTCCTCATCCTGCGCCGTGTGGGCCTCATTCTCGCGTTGCTCGATTTCTTCCTCGATATCGTCGGTTTCCTGTTCGAGATCGGGGTCGAGCGTGCTCGGGATATGGCCCGCGTCGGCGCGCGCGGCGCCGGACGCGGTGTTCTCGCGCGAACGGCGGCCGGCGGAGGCCTGCGCGCCTTCGCGCGGCACGGGCGCTGTGCCGCCCACGCGGTCACCGTGGCGTGGGCCGGTACGGTGGGTACGTACGGTCTTGCTCATCGTGCCTCCTGTTCGGTTGGCCCGGCGGATTCAGTAGTTCTCCACCGGCGATTCGCTTTCTTCTGACTGGCCGCCGCGGCGCCTGACTGAAGGCGGCTCGCTGTTCTCGTCCGGAATGTCGTGCTCGCGCTCGACATCATGGCGGCGGTCGCGCCCGGGCTTGCCGCGTTCATGCTCGGTGTCGGGGCCGCCCTTGTGCGGATCGGGGCGCTCGCTGCGGCGCCGCGTGATGTCATGGTCGGGCTGGCGATGGGTGCTCATGGCGTCTCCATGGAGGTTGGCATGGCGCTGCCGGTCAGTCGGTACCGGCGCGCAGCTCGTCTGACACGGCGCTCACGCCGCGCACCGAACGAGCCAGTTCCATTGCCATCGTACGCTGTTTATCGTCGCGCACGGTACCTTCCAGCTTGACCACGCCGTCAGTGGTGGATACACGGATCCGGGCGCGGTCCAGCACGCGCGTGTTTGCCAGGCGCGCCTGGACTTCGGCAGTGATGGCGCGGTCGCTGGCGGCTTCGGTGTCGCGCGGCGCGGCGGTGCGTCCCGTGGACGACGGCGCCGCCGGCGCATCGGCCGGGGCGGCCGTGACGGCCTGGGAGGCGGCCATCGCCAGCACCGCCAGAGGCAGCGCCAGGCGGGCGATGCGGGAGCGTGGTGTCATGACGATCCTCCTGTACTTGGCGGGGCAGGGCGATTCCTGCTCCGCATCTGCCTTAGACCTGCAAGCTCCGTTCCCGGCCCCGGGCGCCGGCGGTGCCTGGCTGGGTCCTGTGCGGCTTGCGGCGCAGGCGCGGCGCTGCCGGCGCGGCACACGCGGCGTAGTTTTTACAGCCGCGGCAGAAACTGCATGTGCCGCCTCCTGGCATCCGTGCGCGTGCCGGCAGGCCGTCGCTGCATGATCGGCGCGATGCTTGCGCGCTGTCGTGTGATTGCGTGCCGTCGTGTCTATAGTGGAGGAAATGCTGGCAAAAACTGGCGAGCGGCAAGTGCCGGCGAGCACAGCCCGCAACGCCGGCCCGATGCCGCGGCGGCACCCTGTGCGCCGCGTGTCGCCGGGCCCGACAGCGCAGCCGGGGGGAGCGGCTCATCCGTTGCGAGGTAGTCATGAACCTAGCCAGCATCCTGTCCACTGTCGTCCTGGCCTCGTCCGTTTCGGTGTCTTCGGCACCGGTGGAGCGCCAGCTGCTTGCGATGACGCCCACGGACTTCGCCCAGCGCTTCAATACCGTGGCCCAGGACACCGGCTCCGGCCTGGCCTTGCCCAGTTTCAAGGTCAAGCCGGGCTGGCACCGTGCCGCGCCCAGCTCGGGGGTATCGGTGCTGGTGCGCGCCAGCCGCTCGGGCTACGCCATCGACGAGGTGGTGGTGGTATGCCGCGAGGTCGAGCGCTGCTTCCTGACCATCTGCACGGCCGCACTTGCGATTGACGACAGCGTCAACCCGCTGCTGCTGCAGCGCTTCATCGTGGCGCGCATCGCGACCGAGCTGGGTGAGGTGGGCCTGGTGATGTCGGGCCTGGCGTATATCGTCGTCACGCCCAAGGAGGACGATTACGTGGCCGTCGTGATCCGGCCCTACCTGCCGCAGGAACGCGGCGCTTCGCCGGGCCAGGCAAGGCGCGAGCCGCAGGACGACGGCGCGCAGCCACCGCAGCACGGCCAGGCCTCGCCGCATGGCACGCCGCGCCATCCGCACGGCCCGCTGACGCCGATCGTGTTGCACACGGCGGCGCAGAAGTCCTGAGACCGCGACCGTTCGCGTTGCCCGGGACCGCTTACGGCTGGCGCAGCAGCAGCGCCACCGGCATGCCGCCCAGCACCTCGCGCAGGCGCAGCCGGCCCATGGGTGCGTCCAGCACATGGCCGGTCAGCGCATCGGTCCAGCGGCTGGGCTGCGGCGCACCCACGTCCAGGATGGTGTCGCCCCAGCCCGCGGGCGGAATGCGCGGCAGGGTCGGGTCGACCTGCGTGGCCGCCAGCCGCGTCACCACCGTGATGGCCTGGTGCGCATGCGCGATGCGGGCAAAGGCCAGCACCTGCGGCACCAGCGCGCCCTGCGCCGCCAGCATGCTGTATTGCCCGTCGGCAAAGAGCCGGGGCTGGGCGCGGCGTACGGCCAGCACCTGGCGTATCAGCTGCTGCTTGATGCGTCCGTCGCGCCAGTGCGCCAGCCAGTGGGCCCAGCCAGCGCTGCAGCCCAGGCGCGCGCGCAGTTGCGCAAAATCGGGCGGGCGCCGGTTGTCCGGGTCCACCAGGCTCAGGTCCCAGCCTTCGCATCCCTGGTAGCGGTCGGGGATGCCCGGTGCGGTCAACTGCACCAGCACCTGTGCCAGGCTGTTGACGGCGCCGGCCACGGCAATGTGCTGCGCAAACTGGCCGATATGCGCCAGCACACCCAATGGCCAGCCCGCCGCGATGGCGCGCAGGAAGGCCTCGCACGCGGCTTCGTAGGCTGCGTCGGGGCAGGTCCAGTTGCCGTGGCGCTTGGCTTCGCGGATGGCCTTGAGCTGCCACGCGGACACGCGTTCCAGGAGCGCGTCGACGGTGTTGCTGCCAGCAGGCTTGCCGATGTCCTCCATCGGCCACGCGCCGACCAGGGTCTGGTACAGCATCAGGCGGTCGCCGGGGTCGGGCGCCTGCGGCAGGGTCGACAGCAGCGGTGCGCACGCGCGTTCCCATGCCGCCACGGCATTGGCCCAGGCGTCGGGCATCTCGCTCAGCACGGCCAGGCGCATGCGTGTGTCTTCGCCGCGCTTGTGGTCGTGGGTCGCAGTGGCCAGCATGGCATGAGGACAGGCCAGGCGCCGCGCCGCCATGCGCGCGTGGAACTGCGCCGGCGGCAGCGCCAGCGTGGCGGGGTCGCTGCCCACCTCGTTGCGCGACAGCAGCCGCCCGTAGCGGTAGAACGCCGTGTCTTCGCCGGCCTTGGCTGCCAGGGCGGGCATCAGTTGCTGCAGGCGGCGGCGCAGCACGCCGGTTTCGCTGTCGGGCGGGGCTGGCGTGCGCAGGCAGCCGCCGATAAAGGCCAGTGCCACGGCCTCGTCCGGGGCCAGGCCGGCGCGCGCCGCCTGCATGGCTTGGTCCAGCATGGCGTCGTCGGCCTGTGCGGCCGAGGTGTCGCGCGCGCCGGGTTGCGCGTCAAAATAGCTGCGGTAGACGGGCACCGCCGCCATCAGCGCGGCCAGCGCGCGCCGCAGCGCCGCGCGTGTCAGGTCGCGCGTGCCGGGCTCCTGCTTCGCGCAGTCGTGCAGGCAGGCGGCCGCGCCTTCGTACTCGGTTACCAGGTGCCGCTCCAGCACCTGGTGCCGCGCCGCCTCGACATGGGCGGCATACGGGCGCGCATCGCCGCTGGCCGATGCCCACAGCGCGCCGAGCGGCGCCTCGCCGTTGCCGTCGTGCAGCACGGCGGCCACATCGTCCATGAAGTCGTAGCCGGTGGTGCCGTCGACCTGCCAGTCCGGCGCCAGGCGTTCGCGCGGGCCCAGGATCTTCTCGACCACCAGCCACGGGTGCGCCAGCCGCAGCAACGGCGGGCGCGCGGCGGCGTGCCGGTCCAGTTCGGCGCGCAGCCGGCGGCAGTAGCCAGCGGGATCGGCCAGGCCGTCGACATGATCGACACGCACGCCATCGATCCAGCCTTCGCGCAGCAGGCGGAAGACCAGCGCGTGGACGGCGTCGAATACCTGCGGGTCTTCCTCGCGCACGCCGACGAGATCGCTGATCTCGAAAAAGCGCCGCCAGTTCAGTGCCGCGGCGGCGGTGCGCCACCAGGCCAGCCGGTAGTGCTGGCGCTCCAGCAGTGCGTGCAGCCGGGTGCGGCCTTCGGCCTGCGTGGGGTCGTACCAGCCGGGCTGGGTTGCGGCGGCGGCATCCACGCTGCCTGGCGCCAGCGGCAGCGAGTGCTCGAAATAGCGCAGGTGGGCGGCATCCTCTGTGCTGGCGGGCACCCATTGCAGCTCGCCCGCCACCAGCGTGTCCCAGTAGGACTGACCCAGCATCGGCAGCAGCACCTTGCCATGCAGGGCGGGGTCGCGCGGGGTCCAGTCGATGTCGAAGCTGGCGGCGCAGCGGCTGGCGCGTCCGTGGGTCAGCACGTCGCGCCACCAGCGGTTGTGGGTGGCGTCCGCCGCCATATGGTTGGGCACGATGTCCAGCACCAGTCCGAGGCCGGCGGCGCGGGCGCGCCCGGCCAGCGCTTTCAGGCCGGGCTCGCCGCCCAGCTCGTCGCGCACGCGGGTGAAGTCGGTGACGTCGTAGCCATGGGTGGAGCCCGGGCGCGCGCTGCACACTGGCGACAGGTACAGGTGGCTGACGCCGAGCGCGGCGTAGTAGTCAACCACGGCGGCGGCATCGGCAAAGGTAAAGCCCGGATGCAGCTGCAGCCGGGCGGTGGCGCGGGGCAGGTCATGGTCGCCGCCATCGCCATGGCTGCCTGGCTGGGATTCCGGCAAGCCGGCGGGCATTATCTTGCGCGCGCCGCGGCGGGCTCGCACATGGTGGCGACGCAGGCCAGCGGCGGCAGCATGCCGGCGGACAGCTCGGCCGCGGCGCCGGGCAGGCTTTCATGCAGCGCCGCGCTCATGTCGCGGCACGGGCGTGTGCATGGCACGGCTTCGCTGCCCAGGTTCAGCCACAGGCTCAGTTCCATGCCGTCCATCAGCCGCCAGCGTGCACACAGCGCGGCCGGGCCCAGGATATCGACGCCGGCCGACTGGCAGCCGGCCAGCCGGTCCAGCAGTTCACGGCGGCGGACGGAGAGCAGTTCGTGGTAGTACGGTGTCCAGTCGCCGTCGTCCTCCAGCTCGGGGCGCGATGCCTCGAAGGTGGCCGGGTCGTTGGGATCGGGGATGGCCGCGGCGCACGCATCGTCGCGGAATGCCGCGGAAGCCGCAAACTCGCGGCGCCGGCCGTCGCGCACGGCCTGTGCCAGTTCGGGCGGGTGACTGGTGAAGTAGAGGAAGGGCCGCTGCGAGCCGGTTTCCTCGCCCATGAACACCAGCGGCACCTGCGGGCACAGCAGCTGCAGCGCCACCGCTGCGCGCAGCGCGTTGCGGTCCGCCAGGCCGGCCAGCCGGTCGCCCATTGCGCGGTTGCCGGTCTGGTCGTGGTTCTGCAAGAAGCAGACGAAGGCCGTGGGCGGCAGGTGCGCGCTGGGCTGGCCGCGGCGCACGCTGTCCGCACTTGACGGCACGCCCGGCGCGGCGGCAGCGCGGTGCGCCGACGGCTCGCCCTGGTAGGCAAAGCCTTCGCCCAGCACGCGTGCAAGGTGGCGCAGCGCGGGCTCGCCGCGCCCCGCAGCCGCATCCTCGCCCTCATCGGCACAGCGGGTGTAGTCGCGGTAGTAGCCGTCGCCCTCGCCGGTCAGCAGCACGTGCAGGGCATGGTGTGCGTCATCGTTCCACTGGGCGTCGTAGCCCTTGGCCAGCAATTCGGCATCATTGTTGTCGTTCTCCAGCACCAGGTGGAGATGGCGGTTGGCACCGTCGCCTTCGGCCAGCATGGTGCGCAGCTCGCCGGGCAGCGCCGCCAGCCAGCCTTCGTCCTCGATCGCGTGCACGGCGTCCAGGCGCAGGCCGTCGAAGCGGAACTGCTCCAGCCAGTAGCGCGCGTTCTCGGTGAAGAAGCGCCGCACCTGCGGCCGGCGGAAATCGATGGCCGGCCCCCATGGGGTCTGCCGGTCCGCGCGGAAGAACGCGCTGGCGTAGCGGTGCAGGTAGTTGCCCTCCGGCCCGAAGTGGTTGTAGACCACGTCCAGCAGCACCATCATGCCGAGCTGGTGGGCGCGGTCCACCAGCGCGCGCAGTTCGTCCGGCGTGCCGTAGGCGGACTCCGGCGCGAATGGCAGCACGCCGTCATAGCCCCAGTTGCGCGCGCCGGGGAACTCCGCCAGCGGCATCAGCTCGACCGCGGTGAAGCCCAGCGCCGCCAGCCGCGGCAGCTGCCGGGCGGCGCCGGCAAAGCCGCCGCACAGGCCCACGTGCATCTCATAGATGATGGCTTCATGCCACGGGCGCCCGCGCCAGTCGGGGCACGCCCACGCAAAGGCGCCAGCCGCGTCGGGAGCGGGCACGATGCTGGGCCCGTGCACATCGTCGGCCTGCCCGCGCGAGGCCGGGTCGGGCACGGTGGTGCCGTCGTCAAGCCGGAACCAGTAGCGTGCCCCTTTGCTGCACGCAACGATGGCCTCGAACCAGCCATTGGCGCCAGCCGCCATGCGCACCGGACCGAGCCCGGCGATCTCCAGCCGTACCGCCTGGCCTTGCTCGGCTGCGTCCGGGGCCCACAGGCGGAACCGCACGCGGCCGTCTGGCAGCCAGGCCGGCCCGAACAGGTAGTCGTGCGCAGGTTCGTCGTTGCCAGGCAGGCCCGGCTGCCCCACGGCAGCGGGCGCTGCAAAGCAGTCGTGCGGGGCCAGGCTGGGCATGGCGGAGCGGGCGCCGGGCGCGAAAAGAAACGGGTTGGCGTGCAAATTCGGCTCCTGGCTTCCGGACAGCTGTGGGAAGTGCCAAGGGAAAGCCGGCCGGATGGCCGGTTTTGGCACGATGCGAACTCCATGCCCGCAGAACGACCCTTTGCGAGGCCGCATGCTGGCGGGGGCTACCGCCAGCGCGGGCTTTGTTACATGGGCCATTGTAGAAACTTCCCGCGCAGTGCGGACGTGCGCTAGCCCACGCCCGCAGTGCCCGTCACATCGCTTACGCGGCGCGCACCGGAGATTCACCCTGCCAGGGCGCACCGCTGGCGCGGTGCAGCAGCCGCACCGGCACCGGCTCGATGTGCCAGATGCGCTCGCAATACTCGCGGATCGCCCGATCTGATGAAAAGCGCCCGGAGCGCGCGCACGACAGCACCGACATGCGTTGCCAGCGCGCCGGCTCGGCAAAGGCCTGCGAGACTTTCTCCTGGCACTCGATGTATGAGGCGAAGTCGGCCATCAGCAGGTAGGGGTCGTGCATCTGCTGCGGGTTGAACAGCGGACGGAACAGCGCCGGGTCGCCGCGCGAGAAGAAGCCCTGCTGGACCAGGTCGATCACCGCGCGCAGCTGCGGGTTGCTGTGGTAGCAGGCGGCAGGGTCGTAGCCGCTTGCACGCAGCGCATAGACCTCTGGCGCGGTCAGGCCGAACGGGAAGAAGTTGTCGTTGCCCACGGCTTCGCGCAGCTCGATATTGGCGCCGTCCATGGTGCCGATATTGAGCGCGCCATTCATCGCGAACTTCATGTTGCCGGTGCCGGACGCTTCCTTGCCCGCCAGCGAGATCTGCTCGGCCAGGTCGGCCGCCGGGTAGATGCGCTGCCCGTAGGTGACGTTGAAGTTGGGCAGGAACACCACCTTGAGCCGGTCGCGCATCTGCGGGTCGCGGTTGACGACGTCGGCCACCGAGGTGATGAAGCGGATCATCAGCTTGGCATAGGCGTAGCCCGGCGCCGCCTTGCCGCCGAACAGGAAGGTGCGCGGCTGGATCTCGGCGCCGGGGTCGGACTTGATGCGGTGGTACAGCGCGATCACATGCAGCACCGCCAGGTGCTGGCGCTTGTATTCGTGGATGCGCTTGACCATCACGTCGAACATGGAGGAAGGGTCCACCACCACGCCGGTGGTGTCGCGGACCAGCTCGGCCAGCGCCACTTTGTTCTGGTGCCGCGCGGCGTGCCATTGTTCGCGAAAGCCCGCGTCCTCGGCATACGGCTCGAGCGCGCGGATCTGCGCCAGGTCAGAGATCCAGCCGTCGCCGATCGCCTCCGACACCAGCCGCGTCAGGCGCGGATTGGACAGCGCCAGCCAGCGCCGCGGCGTCACGCCGTTGGTGATGCTGGTGAACTTCTCAGGCCACATCTCGTAGAAATCCTTGAGCACGTCCTCGCGCATCAGCCGCGAGTGCAGCTCGGCTACGCCGTTGATGGCGTGGCTGCCCACGCACGCCAGGTTGGCCATGCGGACCTGCCGTTCGCCGTACTCATTGATCAGCGACAGCCGCGCCAGGCGCGATTCGTCGCCGTAGAAGCGGATCCGCACCTCGTCCAGCAAGCGCGCGTTGATTTCCAGGATGATCTCGAGATGGCGCGGCAGCACCCGGGCAAACAGCGGCAGCGGCCACTGCTCCAGCGCCTCGGGCAGCAGCGTGTGGTTGGTGTAGGCAAAGGCATTCTGCGTGATGTGCCAGGCCTCGTTCCAGGGCAGGTCATGGTCGTCGACCAGCAGCCGCATCAGCTCGGCAATGCCCACGGCCGGGTGGGTGTCGTTCAGCTGCACCGCGAACTTCTCGTGGAAGCGCGTCACCGGGATGCCGTCGACGGCGAGCAGCCGCAGCATGTCTTGCAGCGAACAGGCGACGAAGAAGTACTGTTGCTCCAGCCGCAGCTCCTTGCCCTGGCTGGTCTCGTCGTTGGGGTAGAGGACCTTGGTCAGATTCTCGGAAGTGACCTTCTTGCTGACCGCGCCCAGGTAGTCGCCGCGGTTGAAGGTATGGAAGTCGAAGGCCTCGGTGGCGTCTGCGCGCCACAGCCGCAGGGTGTTCACGGTATTGACGCGGTAGCCCAGGATCGGCGAGTCGAACGGCACACCCACCACGGTCTTGGCCGGCACCCAGCGTACGCGGTAGTGGCCGCGGTCGTCGGTGTAGTGCTCGGTGTGCCCGCCCAGGCGCACCTGCACGGCCCACTCTGAGCGCTGGATCTCCCAGGGGTTGCCGTTGCGCAGCCAGGTATCGGTCGATTCCACCTGCATGCCGTCGATGATGGTCTGCTGGAAGATGCCGTATTCGTAGCGGATGCCATAGCCGAGCGCGGGGATTTCCAGCGTCGCCAGCGAATCCATGAAGCAGGCCGCCAGCCGGCCCAGGCCGCCATTTCCCAGCCCCGGCTCGACCTCTTGCTCCAGGATGCGGTCGAGGTCCAGCCCGGCAGCGGCCATGGCCTCGCGCACCTCGTCGAAGATGCCCAGGTTGATCAGGTTGTTGCCCAGGTGCGGGCCCATCAGGAATTCCGCCGACAGGTAGGCGACGGTGCGCGAGGGCTGGCCCAGGTAGGCTTCGGCGGTGCTGATCCAGCGCTGCACCAGGCGGTCGCGCACGGTATGCGCCGCGGCCTGGTAGAGGTCGTTCTGGCTGGCGTGGCCGGGCAGCTTGCCCTGGGTATGGAAGACGTGGTCGAGGAAGGCCCGGCGCAGGCTGGCGCCGGACAGTGCGGTACGGGTGTCATCGGCATGCTCGGGCCGGACAGATTCCTTCATGGCGAGGCTCCTGCGCATGTACGTGCGTCAAGCTTAGTGGATGGGGCAATCCCTGCAGGGAGATCGCGGCGCTGGTCTTGCAGGCGGCACTTATTGCGGGCGACCGGTGGCTACGCGCGTGGCGGCGGATGGCGTGCGCCGTGCCGGCCGCCGCGCAAGGCGTCGGCCCGCGCCCGCACCACCGGGGTATCGAACAGCGCACGTACATCGGCATCGAGCCGGCGCTGCCAGTTGGGATGGACGCTGGTGGTGCCGGGCAGGTTGGGCTGCTCGGCCTCGCCCAGCAGGTCTTCCAGCGGCACCAGGCGCATGGCGGTGCGCGCCGTGCCCAGCCACGCCAGCACGGCATCGAGCGGGGCATGGGCAGGGCCCGGCACGGCGCCGCTGCACAGCCCCGCTTCGCACAGCGCCTGCCAGAGCGCGCCGCGCTCGCGCGCACGGCCGGCTTGCATCGCTGCCAGGGTTTCGCCGGGCGCCAGCAGGTGCAGCCGGTCGCGCCACGCTAGGTCACGGCCGGCCCACCAGCCGGTGACTGTGGGGAGGTCGTGCGTCGAGGTGGTGGCGACGGCATCGGGCGGCCAGGCTGCGGGAGGCAGGAAGGCCGGCACGGTGTCGGGCGCAGGGGCGGGCACCCGCTGAGCTGCTTCCGCGGCATCGGCTGGCGTGCTCTCTTCGCGCTGGAACCACAGCACATCGATGCCCAGCACGCCACGGGCCGACAGCGCCGCATTCAGCTCCGGCGGCACCGTGCCCAGGTTTTCGCCGATGATGATCGCGCGGTGCCGCCATGATTCCAACGCCACCAGCCGCAGCAGGTCCTGCAGCGGATAGCGCAGGTAGGCGCCTTCACTGGCCGGGGCACCGGCCGGCACCAGCCACATGCGTGCCAGCCCCAGCACATGGTCGATGCGCAGCCCGCCGGCATGGGCCAGGTTGGCGCGCAGCATCTCCAGGAAGGCCGCATAGCCGCGGTGGCGCAGCCCGCGCGGCGAGAACACCGCCACGCCCCAGTCCTGCCCGAGCGGGTTGTACAGGTCCGGCGGCGCGCCTGCGTGGAAGCCGGCCAGGATCTCCTGTTGCCGCGTCCAGGCCTGGCTGCCGCCAGGGTCGGCGCCCACCGCCAGGTCGGAAACGATGCCGACCGCCATGCCCGCGCCGCGCGCCGCACGCTGCGCGCGTGCCATGCCGTCGGCGGCAATCCATTGCAGGAAAGCGTGGTAGGCGACCTCATCGGCATGGGCCTGTGCAAAGGCCGCCACGGCGGCATCGTCGGGCGAGCGCAGCGTGACCGGCCAGCAGCGCCAGTCAGGCGCGGCGTTGTGGTTCAAGCCGTTGGCGCTGTCGGCCAGCCGCCGGGCCTGGATGGCTTCGTAGCAGGCGTGCGCGTGCAACGCGGTGCCGCCGCGCGCGCGAAAGGCGGCGCAGTCATCGAGCGCCGCGCGCGGCAGCAGCGCTTCGCTGTGCTCCCATAGCCACCGCAGGATGGCGTAGCGCAGCGGTGTCAGCCTGATCCAGTCGATCTCGCTGCGGGCTTCCAGCGCTTGCAGCGCCTCGCCTGCGCCGAGCGCGGCGACGGCCCAGTCTACCGCGGCCTGCCCGAATTGCACGGCGGGGTCGGCATAGAGCGGATTCAGGAACAGGCGGCTGGACGGCGCATACGGGCTATAGCGCTTGGGCAGGGCGGCAAAGCCGGCGTGCAGCGGGTTGATGGCCACCGCGTCGGCGCTGGCGCCGGCCGCGCTGATGCAGCACTGCGCCAGCGCGCTCAGGTCGCCCATGCCGCAGGGCGCGCCGCGGCGCAGGCCGTAGAGCTGCACTGCCAGGCCCCAGGGCCGGCTCAGTTCGCCCGCGCGGCCGGCGTGCCGCAGCGCATCGGCAACGCCGTAGCAGCGCGGCGGCGCGATCGCCAGCACGGTGTGCGCATCGCCCAGTTCCAGGCGGTGGTAGCCGCATACGTCGATGGCAGGCAGCAGCATGGTGCCGTCGCTGTTGCGCGCGCTGTCATCGTTGCCACGCACCGCGGTGCCGGTGACGATGGCGCCGTCTTCCAGCGTCAGCCGGTAGGGCCGCTGCGGCAGGGTATGCGGCCACGGCACCGCCACCGGCTTGCCGCGCTCGGCGGTGACCAGCGGCGGCAGTGCATGCGCGGCGTCATCGGAGGCAAGCCACGCGCGCGACGCTTCGCACTGGCCAGTGGTGGCGCCGGGCAGGCCCAGGCCGTCCAGCACGCGCCGCAGCGCGGCGTCGGAGACAGTCTGGGGCTGGTTCCAGGCATCCGTCCACCGGGGCAGCAAGCCGGCGCGCAGCGCCAGCGCATGCAGCGGCGTGGGCGCGTCGTGGCGGGTGGCGCGCCGGCTCACGCTTGTGCCTCCTGCGGCGCGCCCAGGGGCGGGCTTTCCTGGGGCGCGCTCTGGCGGCTGCGGGCCTGGGCCGCCAGCAGCACCAGCGAGTGGCCCGCCACCACCTGGCTGTCGGCGACCGCCTCACCCGCGAGTTCGGCCTCGGTGGCGTCGGGCCGGCTGCTGTCGAACAGCAGCGTCCAGGCCAGCGCGGGCTCGGGCAGCAGGAAGGAGGCATCGGCATCGCCGGCGTTGAGCAGCAGCAAGGTCACCTGCACGGTGTCGGCATCGGTCTCCTCCTCTTGTGCCAGCGAGCCCAGCTGCGCACGCTCCGGTTGGGGCGGCGCTGCCGCGCGCCGCAGCGCGAGCGTGCGGATCTCCGGGTCGGCCCATTCCTCGGGCGTGGGCGGCTTGCCGTCGGTATCGAACCAGGCTATATCGGCAATGCCCCGCGCCGGCTCCTCGCGCCCGTGCGCGAAGCGGTCGCCGGCCAGCGAGTGCAGCCGCCGGCGCAGGCCCAGCAGGCGGCGCACCATGTGCTGCAGCGGCTGCGCGCCGGGCGTCTGGGCCTGCTTCCAGTCCAGCCACGAGATCTCGTCGTCCTGGCAGTAGGCGTTGTTGTTGCCTTGCTGGCTGCGGCCCCATTCATCGCCGGCGGTCAGCATCGGGGTGCCCTGCGACAGCAGCAGCGTGGCCATCAGCGCCTGCGCCACGCGCGCGCGGCAGGCCAGGATGGCGGGGTCGTCGGTGGGGCCTTCGACGCTGCCGTCGGGGCTCCAGTTGGCGCTGGCATTGTCGTCGGTGCCGTCGCGGTTGTCTTCGCCGTTGGCCTCGTTGTGCTTGCTGCTGTAGCTGACCAGGTCGGCCAGCGTGAAGCCGTCGTGCGCGGTGATGAAGTTGATGCTGGCCCACGGGCGCCGGTGGCGGCGGTCGAAGAGGTCGGCCGAGGCCGCCAGCCGCGCCGCCAGTTCGCCGCGGTGGCCGGCGTCGCCGCGCCAGAAGCGGCGCGCCACGTCGCGGAACTTGTCGTTCCACTCGGCAAAGCCGGGCGGGTGGTTGCCAAGCTGGTAGCCGCCCGGGCCCAGGTCCCACGGCTCGGAGATCAGCTTGACGCGGCTCAGCACCGGGTCCTGCATCAGCGCATCGAAAAAGCCCGAGCCCGCATCGAAGCCATTGCCCTCGCGCCCGAGGGTGGTGCCCAGGTCGAAGCGGAAGCCATCGACGTGGTAGCACTGCACCCAGTAGCGCAACGAGTCCATCACCATCTGCAGCACGCGCGGATGCGACAGGTTGAGTGTATTGCCGCAGCCGGTATCGTTGATGTAGTGGCGCTCGTCGCCCGGCACCAGCCGGTAGTAGCTGGCGTTGTCCAGCCCGCGCCACGACACCGTCGGCCCCAGCGCGTTGCCCTCGCAGGTATGGTTGTAGACCACGTCCAGGACCACTTCGATGCCGGCCGCGTGCAGGCGCCGCATCGCCACCTTGAATTCCTGCAGTTGCCCGGTGCCCAGGTAGGCGGGCTCGGGCGCGAAGTACGCCATGGTGTTGTAGCCCCAGTAGTTGCGCAGTCCGCGCTCCAGCAGGAAGCGGTCCTGCAGGATGGCGTGGACCGGCAGCAGCTCGACGGTGGTGATGCCGAGCTGCACCAGGTGGTCGATAAAGCGCGGGTCGCACAGCGCGGCGAAGGAACCGCGCAGGTTGGGCAGCAGGTCGTCGCGCAGCATCGACAGCCCACGCAGGTGGGCTTCATAGATGACGGTGGACGGCCACGGCACCGCGGGCGGGCGGTCGTCGCCCCAGTGGAAGCTTTCGTCGACCACCACTGCCTTGGGCATGGTTGGGGCGCTGTCGCGGCGATCCGGTGTCAGGTCGCCGCGCGCACTCTGCAGGCGGTAGCCGAACAGCGCATCGGACCAGCGCACCGGGCCGCTCAACTGGCGCGCATATGGGTCCAGCAGCAGCTTGTGCGGGTTGAAGCGGTGGCCATGCGCGGGATCGTAGGGGCCGTGCGCGCGGTAGCCGTACAACGTGCCGAGCGCCGCATTGGGCAGGTAGCCGTGCCAGATCTCGTCGGTGCATTCCGGCAGCCGCAGGCGCGCGAGCTCCTTGCGCCCGTTGTCGGAGAACAGGCACAGGTCGATGCGCGAGGCATGGGCCGAGAACACCGCGAAATTGACACCCAGGCCGTCCCAGTGGGCCCCGAGGGGATACGGTTTGCCCGGCAGCAGCCGGTCCGCGAACTGGCGGCTCATGTCGATGCGCCCTGGATGCCGCCACCCGGATCGAAGCGCAGCACCAGCGTGGCCAGCGGCGGCAGCGTCAGCGCGAGCGAAGCCGGTTGCCCGTGCGAAGGCACGTCCACTGCCGCTACCGCGCCGCCGTTGCCGACATTGCTGCCGCCATACACGGCGGCATCGGTATTCAGGCATTCCTGCCAGGCGCCGGCGTACGGCACCCCGAGCCGGTAGCCATGGCGCGGCACCGGGGTCATGTTGACCACCACCAGTACCACCTCGCGGCTGTATGGGCCCGCGCGGCGCAGCCACGCGAACACGCTGTTGTGGTTGTCGTCGCCCACTACCCAATGGAAGCCTTCCGGGCGGTGATCCAGCGCATGCAGCGCGGGCAGCTCACGGTAGAGGCGGTTCAGGTCACGCACCAGCGTGTGCACGCCGCGGTGCATGGGGTGGTCCAGCAAGGCCCAGTCAAGCTCGGCATCGTGGTTCCATTCCTGCCACTGCGCCAGCTCGCCGCCCATGAACAGCAGCTTCTTGCCCGGGTGCGCCCACATGAAGCCGTAGTAGGCGCGCAGGCCGGCAAAACGCTGCCACTCGTCGCCGGGCACCTTGCCGATCATCGAGCCCTTGCCGTGCACCACTTCGTCATGCGACAGCGGCAGCACGAAGGCCTCGGACCACGCATAGACCAGCCCGAACGTCATGTCCTGGTGGTGCCAGGCGCGATGGACCGGCTCGTGCCCGAGATAGTGCAGCGTGTCATGCATCCAGCCCATGTTCCACTTGAAGTCGAAGCCAAGCCCGCCGCTGGCGACGCTGGCGGTCACGCCCGGCCACGCGGTGGATTCTTCGGCGATGGTCAGCGCACCGGGGCAGCGTTCGTGGACCACGGCGTTCAGTTCGCGCAGGAAGTCGACGGCTTCCAGGTTTTCCCGGCCGCCGAAACGGTTCGGCACCCACTGGCCGGGCTCGCGGCTGTAGTCGCGGTAGAGCATGGATGCCACCGCGTCCACGCGCAGGCCGTCGGCATGGAAGTGCTCCAGCCAGTGCAGCGCGCCGGCCAGCAGGAAGCCGCGCACCTCGTTGCGGCCGAGGTTGTAGATCAGGGTGTTCCAGTCCTGGTGGAAGCCTTCGCGCGGGTCCTCGTGCTCATAGAGCGCGGTGCCGTCGAAGCGAGCCAGCCCGTGCGGATCGGTCGGGAAGTGCGCGGGCACCCAGTCCAGGATCACGCCGATGCCGGCCTGGTGGCAGCGGTCGATAAACGCGGCGAAGGCCTGCGGCGGCCCCAGCCGCGCGGTGGGCGCGTACAGCGACAGCGGCTGGTAGCCCCAGGAGCCGCCAAACGGGTGCTCGGTGATGGGCAGCAGTTCGATATGGGTAAAGCCCAGTTCCTGCACGTACGGCACCAGCCGCTCGGCCAGGATGTCCCAGCCGCGTTGCGGGTCGTTGGCCGCCTGCAACCACGACAGGGCATGGATCTCATAGACGGACATCGGCGCGGCATAGGGATCAGCGGCGCCGCGGCGCGCCATCCAGTCGGCGTCATGCCAGGCGAAGGGGGGCGCGCCCTGGTCCGGTCCGGCCACCACCGAGGCGGTGGCGGGGGGTGCCTCGGTGGCCAGCGCGAGCGGGTCGGCCTTGTCCGGCAGCTCGGTGCCGTGCGGGTCGAGCAGGTCGTACTTGTAGCGGCTGCCGGGCTGCGCGCCCAGCGCGGCGGGGATGAACAGTTCCCAGATGCCGCTGGGGTGTCGCAGCCGCATCGGGTGCCGCGCCGGGTGCCAGCCGTTGAAGTCAGCGATCACCGAGACCCGCTGCGCGTTCGGCGCCCACACGGCAAAGCGCACGCCGTCGATGCCGTCCACGCGTTGGCACTGGGCACCCAGGCAGGCGCCCAGCTCGAAGTGGCGGCCCTCGGCGATCAGGTGCAGGTCCAGCTCGCCCAGCAGCAGGCCAAAGGCGTAAGGGTCGGCGCTGCACTGCCCGCTGCCGTCGGACCATTGCACGCGCAGCCGGTAATCGGGCGCACTGCCCTTGTATTCGCGCGGCAGCCGCGCGGCGAAGACGCCGCCGCCATGCAGCCGCGCCATCTCCGCCAGTGGCGTGCCGCCCGCATCGGTCAGCTGCGCCGACGCCGCCCCCGGCAGGCAGGCGCGCACCAGCGTGCCATCGCCGTCAGGGTGCGGACCCAGCACGGCAAACGGGTCCTGGTGGCGGGCACCGAGCAGGGCCTCGAGCTCGTGGCCCGGCAGCATGCCAGGCTGCGTACCGTGGGCGGGGGTCATGGCTGGTCTCCCGGCGCCAGCAGCTTGCGCAGCAGGCGCGCCAGGCCGCTGACCGGCAGGTCGATCCACGCCACGCGGTTGGCGGCTTCGTAGTCGACCTCATAGGCCGCCCGTTCCAGCAGGAACAGGTCCAGCAACGGCTGCAGCTGGTCGGGCGCGACCCAGGGTGTGCCCGAGTCCTGCATGTGCTGGTGGTAGCAGTTCAGGAAGGCTTCGCTGGCGGTGGTACGGAAGCGCTCCAGCAGCACCGCGCGGCGTTCGGCCAGCTGCGGCGGCAGTTCGCTGTGGGTGCGCTCCTGGCGGTCGGTGCCGACCGTGGCCGCGGCGTAGTCCAGCGAGCGCAGCAGCCCGGCCACATCGCGCAACGGCGAGGTCTTGCGCCGGCGCCAGTCCAGCGGCAGGCCGGGCTCGCCCTCGAAGTCGACCAGGTAGGTATCGTTCTGCGCAATCAGCACCTGGCCCAGGTGGAAGTCGCCGTGGATGCGCGTCTGCAGGCTGCCCGGCGCGGCGGCGGCGAGCTGTTCGACCAGCGCGGGCAGCGCGTCGCGCGCGGCCATCAGGGTCTGCACGTCGGCCTCGAAGGCCTGGCGCACCGGTCCCGGCACGGTGGCGGGCGCAGACTCCAGCCGCGTCAGCGCGCGCTGCAGCGCACGCATGGCTTGCTCGGCCCACGCGCGCGCATCGCCTTCGGTGGCCGGCAACGGCGCGAAGGCGTCGTCGCCGGTGGGCCGTGCCAGCACCGCATGGAGCTCGGCCAGCCGGCGGCCGAGCGTGCCAGCCAGCGCGGAGTAGCCGTTCATGGCCTCGGCAAACTCGTCCTCGCTCTCCTGCGAGGGCAGCGCGTCATCGATGGCGCGGCCCAGGTAGTCCAGGGTCCAGTCCCAGCCATTGCCCTGGTTCAGGACATAGCCCTGCAGCAGCATCAGCGTATGCGGCACGCCATCCGGCCCGGTGCGCACCACCTCGCCCAGCAGCGGCGCCGCGTGCGCATAGGCTTGCGCGGTCAGGTAGCGCGTCATCTCGGCCTCGGGGTGGATGCCGCCAGAGACCCGGCGCACCATTTTGAGCACGGCGGTGTTGTTGTAAGACAGCGAGCTGTTGGACTGCTCGGCCGACATGTATTCGATCGGGTCGAGCTCCAGCTTCAGTTCCAGCGCTGCCAAGCCGGGCTCGGCGCGGAAGTGGATGATGTCGTTCCCGGCATGCATCTGCACGTCATTGCGCAGCGCGCGCACCACCTCGCGCGCAAAGGGCTCGACCACGAAGCCGTCGGTGGCCAGCCCCACGCGGCTGCCCTGGCGCACACGCGCCATCGACAGGCCATGTGCCAGCTGCGACACGCTGTCGGCGCTCTCCCGGTCCCACAGGATGCCCAGCGGCAGCTGGTAGCGTTCGGTGCGGCCAGGCAGGACCACCTCGACCTCGCCCAGGTAGACATCCTCGCCGCTGCTGCCGCGCGCAAATGGCAGCACATAGGCCAGCTCGATGCGCTCGATGCGCTCATGCTTGGCGCCGAACCAGCGGCGCCGGCCGATGTAGTGCGGCAGCACATCGCTGGCCATGATGCGGCGCGAGGCGTCGGTCAGCTCCGGCCGGCCAATGCTCTGCATCACAAGGGTGATCTGGTCTGGCATTTGCTCAGGCGCCTCCACGTGCCACGACGGCGGCTGGGCCTCGTCGCTGAGCACGAACCAGTAGAAGCCATAGGGCGGCAGCGTCAGCAGGTAGGTCAGCGTGCCGATGGCCGGGAACGGCGTGGCGCCCATCATCTCCACCGGCACGCGGGCGTTGAAGGCAGACAGGTCCAGCTCAACCGCCTGCGGCGCGCGCGACAGGTTGGCCACGCACAGGATGTGCTCGTCCTCGTATTCGCGCAGGTAGGCCAGGATCTTGCGGTTGCCGGGAAACAGGAAGCGCAGCGTGCCGCGGCCAAAGGCGTGGTGCTTGCGCCGCAGCGCCAGCATGCGCCGCATCCAGTTCAGCAGCGAATGCGGGTCGCGCGCCTGCGCCTCGACGTTGACGGCCTCGTAGCCATACAGCGGGCCTTGCAGCGGCGGCAGCACCAGGCGCTCGGGGTCGGCGTGCGAGAAGCCGCCGTTGCGGTCGGGCGACCACTGCATCGGCGTGCGCACGCCGTCGCGGTCGCCCAGGTGGATGTTGTCGCCCATGCCGATCTCGTCGCCGTAGTAGATCACCGGCGTGCCCGGCATCGAGAACAGCAGGCTGTTCATCAGCTCGATGCGGCGGCGGTCGCGTTCCATCAGCGGCGCCAGCCGGCGGCGGATGCCCAGGTTGATGCGCGCGCGCCGGTCGGTGGCGTAGACCTCCCACAGGTAGTCGCGCTCGCTGCTGGTCACCATCTCCAGCGTCAGTTCGTCATGGTTGCGCAGGAAGATGGCCCACTGGCAGTTGGGCGGCACCTCCGGCGTCTGGCGCATGATGTCGGTGATCGGGAAGCGGTCTTCGCGGGCGATCGCCATGTACATGCGCGGCATCAGCGGGAAGTGGAAGGCCATGTGGCATTCGTCGCCCTCCGGCTCGGGCCCGGTCAGGCCGAAGTACTGCTGCGCGTCCTCGGGCCACATATTGGCTTCGGCCAGCAGCATGCGCCCGCGGAAGTGCTGGTCCAGGTGGGCGCGGATATGGCGGATGACCGCGTGTGTCTCCGGCAGGTTCTCGTTGCTGGTGCCCTCGCGCTCGACCAGGTAGGGCACGGCGTCCAGGCGCAGGCCATCGATGCCCATGTCGAGCCAGAAGCGCATCACCGACAGCACTTCATTGAGCACCTGCGGGTTGTCGAAGTTCAGGTCCGGCTGGTGCGAGTAGAAGCGGTGCCAGAAGTAGGCGCCGGCCACCGGGTCCCAGCTCCAGTTGGATTTCTCGGTATCGCAGAAGATGATGCGGGTGCCCGCGTAGGACTGGTCGTGGTCGGACCACACGTAGTACCGGCGCGCGGCAGAGCCGGGCTTGGCCTTGCGCGCGCGCTGGAACCAGGGGTGCTGGTCCGAGGTGTGGTTGATCACCAGTTCGGTGATCACGCGCAGCCCGCGTGCATGGGCCGCCGCCACGAAGCGCCTGGCCTCGGCCAGCGTGCCGTAGTCGGGATGGACATTGCGGTAGTCGGCGATGTCGTAGCCGTCGTCGCGTCGCGGCGACGGGTAGAACGGCAGCAGCCAGACGGTGTCCACGCCCAGGTTGACTAGGTAGTCGAGCTTGGCCAGCAGCCCGGCAAAATCGCCCACGCCATCGCCGTTGGCGTCGTAGAAGGACTTGATGTGGAGCTGGTAGATGACCGCGTCCTTGTACCAGAGCGGATCGGCGTTGAGCAGGTCGGCACTGCCGGTTTCGGTAAGGCGTTTCATCCGTGTCTCCACGTATCCCTGTCAGGCGCCGTGCGGGTCGGTCGAGGCCGGCGCTGCGGGTGGGCGGGGGGCGGGACGCTCCAGCGGGCGCACATGCCAGACCGAGAAGGGCAGTTGCCCCGGATCGAGTCGGATGCGCTGGTGCTTGCCGCGCAGCTCGAAGCGCCGGCCCTGCATCAGGTCGTGCACCGCCAGGCCGGCCTGGTCGGGCAGCCCCCATTCCCACAACGGGATTTCGATATCGGCCTCGTGCGCCGTGCGCGGGTCCAGGTTGATCGCGGCCAGCAGCACGTCGTCGCCGAACAGGTAGTCGGTGCCCGGCATGAAGCGCGCGAACCACAGCACCGCGTCGCTGCCGGCATGGTAGAAGCGCAGCCCCAGGTGGTTCTGCAGCGCCGGGTGCCCGGCGCGGATCTCGTTGAGCCGTGAGATCTCCGCAACGATATTGCCGGGCTGCTGCCAGTCGCGCACGCGCAGCTGATATTTCTCGGAATCGAGGTATTCCTCGCGCACCTTGCCGTCCAGCACAAAGGGCGCGCTCTCGCACAGCTCGAAGCCGCTGTACATGCCCCACAGCCCCGACAGCAGCGTGGCCAGCGCCGCGCGGATCAGGAACGCGGGGCGCCCGCCCTGGTGCAGGAAGTAGGGGTTGATGTCAGGCGTGTTGACGAAGAAGTGCGGGCGGAAGAAGTCGCGCAGCGGGCTTTGCGTCAGCTCGGTCAGGTATTCGGTCAGTTCCCACTTGGCATTGCGCCAGGTGAAGTACGTGTATGACTGGCTGAAGCCCAGCTTGGCCAGCCGCGCCATCATCTTCGGCCGGGTAAAGGCCTCGGCCAGGAAGATGGTGTCGGGGTGGCGCGCGCGCACGTCGGCGATCATCCACTCCCAGAACGGCAGCGGCTTGGTGTGCGGGTTGTCCACACGGAAGATGCGTACGCCCTGATCGGCCCAGAACATCACCACGTCGCGCAGGGCCTGCCATAGCGCGGCGCCCGCGGGCGCCGCGGCGTAGAAATCGACGTTGACGATGTCCTCGTATTTCTTGGGCGGGTTCTCGGCATAGCGCAGCGAACCGTCGGGGCGGTGTGCGAACCATTCCGGGTGGTCGCGCAGCCACGGATGGTCGGGCGAGCACTGGATGGCGAAGTCCAGTGCCAGCTCCAGGCCATGTCTGGCCGCCGCGTCGCGCAGGCGGCGGAAGTCTTCAAAGGTGCCGAGCTCGGGATGCAGCGCATCGTGGCCGCCTTCCTTGCCGCCGATGGCGTAGGGGCTGCCGTGATCGCCCGGCTCGGCACGCAGGCTGTTGTTGCGGCCCTTGCGGTGGGTGCGGCCGATCGGGTGGATCGGCGTGAAGTAGAGCACGTCGAAGCCCATCGCGCGAATGGCGGGCAGCCTGGCGATGACATCGTCGAAGGTGCCGTGGCGGGTCTCGTCGTTGCTTTGCGAGCGCGGGAACAGCTCGTACCAGCTGGCGTAGCGTGCGGCCAGGCGATCGGCCTCGACCGGCATGGCCACCGGATGACGCGAGGCAAACGGGCGCCCCGCCGGGGTTGCCATCACTGCCTGCATCGTGGCCGCCGTGCGTGGCGACAGCAGGATCTCCTGCCGGCGGGCGTCATCGCCGGCAGCGGTGGTCAGTTCGTCGACGATGGCCGAGAGCTCGCTGTTCGTGGGTACTTTCCGGTTGTCCTTGCTGCCATTGCCCTGCTTCCCGTTCCTGGCAGGCTGCAGCAGCGCATCGGCCACCAGCCGCGCGCCTTCCTCGATCTCCAGCGCCACGTTGAGGCCGGCCGCGCGCTTCTTGCCGATCTCGTCGAGCCAGCTGGCGAAGGTGTCGCGCCAGGCCTCGACCGTGAATTCATGGCGGCCCAGCGCCACCAGCGGGAAGCTGCCTTCCCAGCGGTCGTTGATCACGGGCTGCATCGGCGCTTCGTGCCAGCCAGTCTCGCCCGGCGCACGCCACAACACCGCAGCGGCAAGCTTGTCGTGGCCATCCATCCAGATATCGGCACTGACGGTCACGCGCTCGCCCACCACGCGCCGCACGGCGAAGCGGCCTTCGTTGCAGGCGGGCTCGACGTGCTCGATGGCGATACGCGGGGCCTCCATCGCGGCCACCACGCTGCCCAGGCCAGTGGCGGCCAGCGTTTCATGGCCGTGCGGCGCGCGCGCGTCGGCGGCCGGCATGCCGGGCCGCGTCAGGGGCACCGGCGGCACTTCATAGAGGCGGATATCGGCGGGCGCCAGCGTAATGCTGGCCAGCGCATCGAGCCGGTGGTTGGCATCGAGCGTCCCGCCCGGGCCACCCAGTGACGATTCCAGGTGTGCGCTGGCGTGCGGCAGCGCGCTCAGCACGCGGTCGGCGCCCAGCGTGGCGGGCGCAGCGGGGTCCGGATTGAGTACCACTGCCAGGGCGGCGGCGCCATCGGGTACCGCAGGGTCGCTACGGTTGCCTGCCGCGTCGGGCGGGGCGCAGGCGCCGTTCGGCACAGGCAGCCGTGCCAGCACCGTCAGCGGCGCATCGGGTCCGCTCAGCAGCCGCACGGCCAGGGCCGGTGTCGGATCGCGCGCAGCCAGCCAGGTATTGGTTTCCAGAAGCTCATGGGTGATGTCGTACGGCGCGCCCTGATGCACGGCGCCATCCGCGGCCAGCGGGTCGCATGCCAGCGCGCCGCCGATCTCGAAGCCGGCCGGCACCAGGATGCCGTCGCCGATCGCCGCGGCGGTCCACAGGGCACGCCGCGCGCTGAGCGCGTCATGGCTTGCCGGCGTCAGCGCGGGGGCGGCAAGCACCCGGCCAAACGGGCGCAGCCGCGCGATTTCCTCGGTCAGCCAGGGGCTGCGAAAGTCCCACCATGGCAGCGAGCAGAAGGCGGCGTCGAAGCCGGCGGGCGCCAGGTCATTCAGTTGCGCCGGCGTCAGTCCGGGCGTCCACGCCAGGAAGCACGGTGCACCGCGCGCCTGTGCCGGCACGGCATCGCTGCGCAGCGTGCCGGTCAGCGCGGCCCAATGCCGGCCGGGCACGCGTGCCGGCGCACGGCAGCAGAACCCTGCCGCGCCCGCCGCCCAGGCCTGGCGTAGCCGGGCCGCCCACCACTGCACCAGCGCGTCGGCCGCGCGCTGCTCATGCCAGCGCAGGCGCGCGCCGGGGATGTGGCTGTCGGTCTCGTGTGGGGCGAAGGCTGGGGTCGCACTGTCGACCCAGCCAGGGTCGGGAGCTGGCCCGGCGCCGTCGGCGTGGTCGACCGCATAGCGGTCCAGTGAGATGTCGAGCAGCGGGGCCAGCCCGTGCCGGGCGCAAGCCGCGAAAGCGCCTTCGCCGGGCAGGTGCGGCCAGCCGCCGATCAGTACGTGGTCGAAGCCCAGTGCCGCCACGCGCTGGAGCGCGTGTTCATCGGCATCGGGCGTTCCGCTCAGGTCGATCTGGCAGATCCGCACAAAATCCTCCCGGTGTTTCGCTCCGATGGAGCAACAAGAATCCCGGTCCGGCGCCTCGCGGCCGGCCGGCGGAATGGCACAGCCATGCGAAGTGCGTGCCAGCGCGCCCGGCCAGTCGCCATTGCGCGCCTGGCCAAGGCGCCTCAAGGGCAAGCGCCGCGGCACGTCATGTGCGCGATGCTGTACTGCTTGTAAAATCTACCGGTGCGCGCCGTGCCGATGGAAAGAACGCGCAGGGCAGTGGGGCCGATGGAGCGCGGTGCCCCCGCCGGTACGCTTCTTGCCCCTGTCGGGCAGCGCGTGTTGTTCCCGGCACGGTGGGACGGCCGCGGAAGGAGATGCATGGACTGGTGGCTGGAGGCAGCGCAATGGCCGGCGATGGTGGTGACGGTGGTGGCCACCTGGCTGGTCGGCTCACGCCGGACCGCGCGCCGGCGGGCCGGTTTCTGGGTCTTCCTTGTCAGCAACGTGCTGTGGATTGCCTGGGGCTGGCACGGCGGCGCCTACGCGCTGGTCGTTCTGCAGCTGGCGCTGATCGCGATGAACCTGCGCGGCATGCACGAGGCCCGCAAGGCGTGGCCGCCCGCCTCGCACCGCGCGCTTGCCGCCACTGGCGGCGCGCGGATCGAGCCGCTATCCTTGCACGAGCCCGGTGTGCGGCGCACGTCCGGCGCGAGCGAGCAACCGCCGGCGGCAGCCGGCCCCGATCGGTGACTTCACAGGTCCGCGCGCGGACCAGGGCAGATGTGTCATGGCGAAGAAGAAGATCCTGTTGCTCAATGCGCTGATTGCGGCATCGCGCGAAGGCGAGCTTGGCTGCCGCGGCGCAGCGCTGGCCGCCGTCAATCCCCACCTGAAATCGCTGCTCACCAGCCGCGCCAATGCGTTTGCGCAAGCGGCGCGGGAACTGCAGGCGTGCCTGCTTGACCTGGGGCAGCTGCCCGACATGACGGCAGCTTCGGCTGCGTCGGCTGGACGCGCCATCGGCAAGCACGGCTCGGACCGGTCCATCCTGCAAGCGGTCAGCAAGCGCGAGCACGCCGTGCAGCGGCGCTATGCGCGGGCCCTGCGCGCGCAGGTGCTGGGCGCGCGCCTGCGCGCCGTGGTGCGCCGCCAGTACCGTGGGGTACAGGTCAGCCACGAGCTGTTTCGCGTGCTGCAGCAGCAGTACCGGACGCCGCCGGCAAGCCCGTAGCCGCCGGCCCGAGACCGCATTTCTTACAAGGTAACGAACGAATTGCACGCGCGGCCGGCCGCCACGCAGGGCGCCGCGCGCAATGCATGCCGCCCGGGGATGGCGCTCATCTTGCATGTCTGCGGGACATGCATCCCGTACGGAGACCGTCATGCCCGAGCAGCCGCCCAAGCCAGCCCGGCCATCGCACGATGCGCCGCGTGCGCCGCGCCATCCCGGCAACCCGGAAGATGTGCGCAAGGGCCAGGTGACCAGCCCGCTGCCGCGCGACACTTTCCGCCAGCGCTTTCTTGCGCGCTTCACGGATCCCGCGTACCGGCAGGAGGATGAGGCGCTGGACCGCCTCGAACGCATCGCCTGGGACGCCTACCAGGAAGGCCGCAAGGCACCCCTGACACGTAAGGCCGGGCCTGGCCATGCCGATCCGGACTATGAGCTCTCCGACGAGTGGCGCGCCGCCAGCGAGGCCGTGCGCAGCGCTCAGCAGCGCCAGGCCGATCCCGCCACGCCATCGCGCGTGCTGCTGGTGTGCGCCGCGGCGCGCAACGACTACACCTGCCCGGGCGAGATGTCGAAGTCCTGGCGCCTGGCCGGGCGCGCACGGGAACGGCTGGAGGCGGACGGCATCGAGGTCGACCTGCTCGACCTGAGCCAGCTCGCTTCAGATGCCGACCTGCGCATCCATCCGTGCAAGGCGTGCGTGTCGACGGCAATGCCGTTGTGCCACTGGCCGTGCAGCTGCTATCCCAACCATGCGCTGGGCCAGGTCAACGACTGGATGAACGAAATCTATCCGCGCTGGGCGGCCTGCCACGGTGTGCTGATCGTGACGCCCGTGTACTGGTACCAGGCCGCCAGCCCGCTGAAGCTGATGATGGACCGGCTGGTCTGTGCCGACGGCGGCAATCCCGACCCCACCAGCACGCATGGCAAGGACGTGGTGCGTGCCAAGGCGTTGGAGCTGTCCGGCTGGGACTATCCCAAGCACCTGTCCGGGCGCGCCTACGGACTGGTGGTGCACGGCGACGTGGCTGGCACCGAGGGCGTGCGTCGCGCGCTGGCAGACTGGCTGGACTGGATGGGCCTGATCGATGCGGGCCCGCAGGCGCGGCTGGACCGGTATATCGGCTACTACGAGCCCTATGCCACCAGCCACGTGGCACTGGACGAAGACCCTGGCGTACAGGGCGAAGTGGACAACGTGGCGCGCGCGCTGGCGTGTGCGGTGCGGCAGTTGCGCAAGGGCGAATTGCGCGCGCCGGACCGCGGACTGGTGCCGCCGCGGCAGAAGTAGCAGGATGCAGACGAACTGACGAATCGGGGCTAGCGGAGACGACGATGGATCGCAGAGACAACTGGCGCGGCCAGCCGTGGCACGAGAGCGCCGTGCCTGAAGCCGATATGCGCAGCCACTATATGGGCGCCTACGGGGTCTACGACTATGACGAGCCGGTGGACCCGGGCGAGTCTGGCGGGCGCCGCGGGGCGCGGGAATGGCGGCCGGAGCGCATGCCGCCGGACGCGCCGGCGCCGCGCACGCGGGGCCTGGCCGATCCCTACCGCCAGTTCACCGGCTACAACGAGCGCATGGACCTCTACCGGGGCGGGCCGCGGCCGGTGGGGCCGCGCAACTACCAGCGCACGGACGAGCGCATTCTCGAAGACTTGTGCGAGCAGCTCTCGCGCAGCGCGCGGCTGGACCTGAGCGATGTCGAAGTCCGGGTCGAGCAGGGTGTGGTGACGCTGGAGGGCAGTGTGCCGGACCGGCTGCAGAAGTACCGGATCGAGGATATTGCCGACGAGACCTTCGGCGTGAAGGACCTGGTCAACCACCTGCGCGTGGCGCGGACCGGGGCTTCCGAAGCCCATCCTGGCCGCGGCATGCGCATGTACTGACCTGTGGTCGGGTCCTGGCGCCGGCTGTTAGCCCGGCACGTTGCGGGGATCGTGGCCGAAGCTGCTGCGCGAGCGGATCTGGCCGTCGCGGCCGTGGATCAGCAGTTCGACGTGCTCGCGCTGCGCCTTCGTGGTGCCGGCCGCAACTGCTTCTTCCTGCGTGGCGTGGTGCGATTCCGCATAGCGCGCACCCTCGTGGATCACATCCCAGCCTTCGTCATGCGGCACGACGTGTATGTTGCTGCCCATGTTGGGTCTCCTCGACACTCGGTGCTTTCATTGTGGCGCATCTGTGCGCGCTGTCTATCCGGCGCCGTCTGACAGCCGCAAAGGGCATCAGGTTCCACTTTTCGATGGAAATCCCTGGTTATTTGTGCGGCCTCTTGTAAGCTGGACTTGGATCGCAAAAAGAGGAGCGGACCATGCGTGCAAGATTTGCCAGGGGGCTGACGCAGTCGCCGGTGACCGTGGTGGCCCGGGCGTTCGACGGAGAAGCGGTGCGCACTCCCCAGGTGGGCGACCTGGTGACGGTGTATAGCCAGGATCAGGACACCGAATTCAATATCCGCCTGTGCGAGGCCGTCGAGCCCGGCCGCTGGCGCGGCGTGGTCTACGCGATCGGCCGCGGACAGGACGTGCTGGTCACGGCCGAAGGGCTGGAGATCGACGACGTGGTCGAGGTGATGCGCGAGGAAATCGCCTCCGTCATCCCCTGCGGCCGATCCCACTGAACGCCGCACCCCGCGGGTGCGGACATTCCGGTTTTGAAGACGCCTGCGGCCCGGTTCAGGCCGGCCGCGCGGGCTGCCTTGGCACACCCAGCCACATGGCCAGTCCGCTGGCAAGCAGCAGCGCCGCGAGCAGGTAGAGGGCATGGTCCAGGCTCCCGGTCTGGGTCTTGATCTGTCCGATCACCCACGGGCTGACGATGCCGCTGGTGATGCCAATGCTGCTGATGAAGGCGATGCCGGCGGCCGTGCCCGCGCCCGGCAGGTAGCTGGGCGGCAGCGACCAGAACACCGGCAGCGCGGCAAAGATCAGCACCGCGGCCACCGACAGGATGGCCAGCATGACCGCCAGGCTGGGCAGGTGCAGCGTCAGCGCCGCCAGGGCCAGCGCGCCGCCTGCCGTGCACAGCACGAAGTGGCGGTGGCGCTCGCCGGTGCGGTCGGAATGGCGCGCGATCAGGATCAGGCCGACCGCCCCCACGGCATTGGGCACCACCGAATACAGGCTGATCGACATGACGTCGGTGATGCCGAAGTCGCGGATCATCAGCGGCATCCAGAAGCTCAGCGCCAGCGAACCACAGGTCAGCGAAAAATAGATAAAGGCGAACAGGTACACGCGCGGGTTGCCCAGCACCTGCCGCAACGCCTGCAGCGAATGGCCGCCGGCATGTGCCTGCGCGGCGGTGTCGCGCGCCAGGTGGGCGCGTTCGCCGTCGGTCAGCCAGCTGGCCTGCTGCGGGCCATCCACCAGGCAGCGCGCGGCCACCAGCCCCAGCAGCACCGCGGGCGCGCCCTCGATCGCAAACATCCACTTCCAGCCCTGCAGGCCGAGCACGCCGGCCATGTCGCGCATGATCCAGCCGGACACCAGCCCGCCCAGCACGCCCGCCACCGCCACGCCGGCAAAAAAGATCGCCATGACCGCGGCACGGCGGCGCGCCGGGAACCAGTAGGTCAGGTAGAGCACGATGCCGGGGAAGAAGCCGGCTTCGAACACGCCCAGCAGGAAGCGCAGCGTATAGAACTGCGTTGGGGTGGAGACGGCCATCATCGCCACCGAGGCCAGGCCCCACAGCACCATGATGCGCGTGAACGTGCGCCGCGCGCCAAAGCGCGCCAGCAGCATGTTGCTGGGCACTTCGCACAGCACGTAGCCGACGTAGAAGACAGCGGCGCCCAGGCCGTACATGGCGTCGCTGAAGCCCAGGTCGTGCTTCATCTGCAACTGGGCGAAGCCGATGTTGATGCGGTCCAGGAACGACACCACGTAGCAGACGAACAGGAACGGGATGATGCGCAGCCAGACCTTGCGGTAGAGCGCATCTTCATCGTGCGCAGCCAGTGCGGCGGGGGGCAGGGTGGGGGACGTCAGGCTGGATAGGGACGAAAGATCCCCTGAGACCGGATGGCTCATGAACGTTGTCTCCGTACGGTGGTGGCTGCGGCGGCGGGCAGCCGGAGGGTTCCGCCAGCGGGCAGCGTCTTGCGCGCGTTGGCCCGGGATGGTGCTGGGAAAAGAACAGGACAGGCGCGGCGGTGCCGCGCCTGTATCAGGTCAGGCGGGCGTGGCGGGCGGCATTTCAGTCACGCCTTCGCGCGCGGCGGCCATGGCGGCCAGCAGCACATCGTGGTCGCCGATATGGTTGGCCAGCAGCAGGATCAGCTGCGCATTGGCGGCCTGGCTTTGCGCCTCGTCGAGGTCGCGGTGCATCTCGATCAGCGCTTCGTAGAAGTCGTCGGGCCGCGCCAGGTTGGGTTGGGTGTTGAGCGTATTGGGCATATGAGTCTCCGCGGTGCAGGTCTGGCCGGTCTCAGGCGGCCATGCGGCCGGGCTGCGGGGCGCGCAGGTCGGCGCCGGTGGCGCGCGCCAGCGCGGCGCGGATCGCGGCCGGGTCGGGGCGGTGCCAGCGGGCGCAGACATGCTGGTCCGGGCGGATCAGGTAGCAGGTGCCGGGCGTGGCACCGTAGCGCGCGGCGGCCAGGCCCTCGTCGTCGCGCAGCACGGTGGCATTGGTGCAGGTCACCGCCGGCTGCGCGGCGTCGGTCACGTAGACCAGCTGCAGCGGCACGCCGCTGTCTTTCAGCGCGGCGAGGTCGGCGAGCGTGCCCGCGTCTATGGCGTCAGGGTTGCCGAACAGCAGCACCGTGAAGTCCCCGCCCAGGTGCGACAGCAGCCAGCCCGCGCCCTGCGCGCCGGATACCGGCGCGTCGCAGCAGACCGCGCCGGGCACCAGCTTGCAGGCATAGCCCTGGGCGTCGTCGCCGGTGTTCAGCGGCGAGTTCTGCAGCACCGCGGGCACCGACAGCCGCCCGCTGTTGACCAGGGTGCGCGCAAACGCATGGCGCCTGGACAGCGTCAGCACGGCATCGCGGAACACGCGGCTGACCGCGCTCTTGGGCGTGATGAAGTCGGTGGAACGGGTGGAGTTGCGCAGGTTCTCGTCGGCGGCGTATTCGCGCTCGCTGGCGTAGGTGTCCAGCAGCTTGTCGCAGGCATGGCCCTGCAGCACATAGGCCAGCTTCCAGGCCAGGTTCTCGGCGTCCTGGATGCCACTGTTGGCGCCACGCGCGCCGAACGGCGACACGCCATGCGCGGCATCGCCGGCGAACAGGATATTGCCGTGGCGGAAGCTGTCCATGCGCAAGCAGGAGAAGGTATAGACGCTGACCCATTCCAGCTCGAACTTCACGTCCTTGCCCAGCAGCGCCTGCACCCGCGGGATCACGCGCTCAGGTGTTTTCTCCAGCACCGGGTCGGCGTCCCAGCCGAGCTGGAAGTCGATGCGCCAGACGTTGTCCGGCTGGCGGTGCAGCAGCACCGACTGGTTGGGATGGAAGGGCGGGTCGAACCAGAACCAGCGCTCGCTCGGGAAATCCGCTTCCATCTTCACGTCGGCAATCAGGAAGCGGTCGTGGAAGGTGCGGCCCTTGCTGTCCAGGCCCAGCAGCTTGCGCATCGGGCTGCGCGAACCGTCGGCGGCCACCACGTAGCGCGCCGCCAGCGGGTAGCAGCCTTCAGGCGTCTCGATGGTCAGCACCACGCCGGCCTCGGGCGTGCCGCGCTGCTCCAGCCCGACCACCTTGTTGCGCCAGCGGATCTCGATATTGGGCAGCGCCTGCGCGCGCTCCAGCAGGTAGCCTTCGACGTAGTACTGCTGCAGGTTGATGAAGGCCGGGCGGCGGTGGCCGCTCTCGGGCAGCAGGTCGAAGCTGTAGACCTGCTGGTCGCGCAGGAACACCTTGCCGACGTGCCAGCGCACGCCCTTGTCGACCATGCGCTCGCCGCAGCCCAGCCGGTCGAAGATGTCCAGCGTGCGCTTGGAAAAACAGATTGCGCGCGACCCGGTGGACAGCGTGCAGTCGTCATCCACCAGCACCACGCGCACGCCGCGCTGCGCCAGGTCGATGGCGGTGGCCAGGCCGATCGGCCCGGCGCCGACCACGACGACCGGGTGGATGGCCGGAGCGGCCCCTGTCTGTTGCTCGGCGCAGGGCTGGTACTCGAACGACAGCCGCTGGTAATCGATGCTGCTCATGCCTGTGTCTCCATCCATAGCTTGTTGCCCGACTTATTCTTTTTGGAGGTCAGTCCTGCAGTGCGGCCCACATTTCCTGGTCGCGCTGGGCCGTCCAGATGCGCGGGTGGCGGACACCGCTGGCCTCGTCATAGGCTCGCGAGACGTCAAAGGGCAGGCAGTGCTCGTAGATAAAGACCTGGCCAAACTTGGGGTCCATCGCGCGCCGGGTGTGCGCCATCGCGGCCTTCAGGTCGAGCTTCTCGGCCACGGCTTCCTTGCCGGCCTGGAACAGCGTGGTGACGAAGTCCTTGGTGTAGGCGATGCCCTTCTTCACTTCCTCCGGCGTGGTCAGCGCGGGGCCGCGGCCGGGCACCAGCTTTTCCGGCTTGAGTGCCTGCAGTGCGTCCAGCGTGGCCGGCCAGTCTTCCAGCTGGGCGTCGCCGCAGTAGCAGGCGGCGTCGTATTCGACCAGGTCGCCGGAGAACAGCACCTTCTGCTGCGGCAGCCAGACCACGGTATCGCCCTTGGTATGGCCCGAGCCCAGGTGGGCGATGCGCACTTCCAGCTTGCCCAGGAACAGGGTGATTTCCTTCTCGAACACCAGCGTCGGCCAGGTCAGGCCGGGCACGGTTTCGACGCCGGCGAACAGGCGCGGGAAGCGTTCGATCTCGGACTTCATGTCGGCCTCGCCGCGCTCGACGATCATCTCGTAGGTGCCGCGGCTGGCGATGACCTGCTGCGCGCCCTCGGCGAAGTAGGCCGACGCGCCCAGCACGCGCACCGCGTGGTAGTGCGACAGCACCACGTACTTGATGGGCTTGTCGGTGATGGTGCGGATGCGGGCGATCAGGTCCTGCGCCATGGCCGGCGTGGCGGTGGTGTCGACGATCAGCACGCCGTCGTCGCCAATGACCACGCCCGAATTGGGATCGCCTTCGGCGGTGTAGGCCCAGGCGTTCTCTGACAGCTGGGTGAAGGTGACCTGCTTGGCTTCCAGGTCGGCCTGCGATGCGAATGCCTTGGACATGGCGTCTTTCCTTTGTGTGGGGAGGCGAGACGGCACCGGTCGGGCAGGATGGCTGCGTTGCGCTGGCCGCGCGGGCTGTCTCGCCCCCGTTTCTATGGGTGTCTCACGACGTGGTTCGCCGTGTTCGGACGGGGTAGTGCCATCTTAGGAAACGTTGGAAAATTAATCAATAGCGAAATGATTAGCCTATGACAAATTATTTGGACGTGCCGCGAGCGCCATCGGAAGCAGGTCAGAGTCAGGCGGGTAAACCCGTGTGTGCACGGCAAGGGGAGGCGTTCGATTAATATCCGGGTTTTCCGATCACACAGGATGGCAATGGCCAGGCGCAAGGCTGGGGAAGCAGGAACGCAGGCGGGCGAGCCCGCTGCGCGCGCCGACAAGGCGCAGCGCGGCATCCAGAGCGTGGAGGTGGGCGGGCGCCTGCTGGCGGCGCTGGCCGCCGCGCGCGCGCCAATGCCGCTGGCCGCGCTGGCCGAGGCGGCGCAGCTGGCGCCGGCCCAGGCGCATGCCTACCTGGTCAGCCTGACGCGGCTCGGCCTGATCAAGCGCGACCACCTCTCCGGCCGCTACGAGCCCGGTCCGCTGTCGCTGCAGCTGGGCATGCTGCACCTGGAGCAGGACGCCGCCTGGCGCGCCGCGCAGCCCCGGGTGGATGCGCTGGCGCAGGCGTCTGGCTTCAGCGTGGCAATCAGCATTGCCGGGCCGCAGGGCCCGACCATCGTGCGCTATGTGCCGGCCAGCGTGCCGCTGCATGTCAACCTGCATGTGGGCACGGTGATGGCACTGGCGGCCACGGCCACCGGGCGCGTGTTCTGTGCCTTCCAGCCGCCGGCACTGTGGCAGCCACTATGGCGCGCGCAGCAGCCGGGCGCGACCGGGCCCGACCTGGCCGCCTTCAGCGCCAGCCTGGGAGAGATCCGAGAGCGCGGCATCGAGCGCAGCATCGACACGCCCAGCCCGGCCGTCAGCAGCCTCAGCGTGCCGGTGCTCGACGCTGCTGGCGTGCTGCGGCTGGTGCTGACGCTGGTGGGATCGACCGGCGCCATCGACGTGGACTGGCACGGCGCGGCAGCGCAGGCCCTGCAGGCCGCGGCGGCGGACATCGGCGCCGCACTGCGCGATGAACAGGAGCGCCCGGCATGACCCGCGCGACAGAAGCCCAACAAGACCTGGAAGGCGGCAAGCCGCAGCGCGGCATCCAGTCGCTGGACAGCACCGGCCAGTTGCTGGTGGCGCTGGTGGCTGCCGGCCGGCCGCTGGCACTGCGCGACCTGGCGCTGGCCGCGGGCATGCCGCCGGCCAAGGCGTTCCCGCACCTGGTCAGCCTGCAGAAGACCGGCCTGCTGGCGCGCGACGCCGCCGGCAACTACCTGTGCGGACCGCTGGGGCTGGAACTGGGGCTGATCGCGCTGCAGCGGCTGTCGCCGACGCGCGAGGCGGAACCGGAGGTGGTCGAGCTGGCCGGCGCCACGGGCCTGAGCGTGGCCATGGCAGTGCTGGGGCCGCTGGGGCCCACGGTGGTCCGGCTGGAGGAATCGGCGCGGCCGCAGCACGTGAGCCTGCGCGTGGGCACCGTGCTGTCGCTGGTCCATACCGCGATTGGCCGCACCGCCGCCGCATACCTGCCAGCCAACGTGCTGGCGGGCCTGCTGGAAAAGGACGAGTTGCGCATGGCCGGCGTCGCCGCGGCGAAAGTGCTTGAACCCGGCGGCAAGCTGGCACCGGCCTACGCCGGGCGCCTGGCACAGGTGCGCGCGGCCCGGCTCGACAATGCGCTGAGCCACCCGGTGCCGGGCATCGACACGCTGGCTGCGCCAGTATTCGATCACACCGGCAGCCTGGCGCTGGTGATCGCCGTGATGGGCTCGAGCGGCAGCTTTGACAGCAGCACCGCAGGCGCCACTGCCGCGCTGGTGGGGCAGGCGGCGCGGCGGCTGTCGTGGCGCTTTGGCGCGCCGGACACGGCCTGAACTCAGGCCATCAGTTGTCCAGCTTGATATTGGCCGACTTGATCAGGCTGTCCCACTTCTCGTACTGCGCGCGCATATAACTGCCGAACTGCGCCGGCGTGGCGGGGAAGGGCACGGTGCCCTGGCTGGCCAGCCTGGCGGCCAGGTCCGGCTGCTTCAGCGCCGCCACGATCTCGCCGTTGAGGCGGTCGATCACCGCCTTGGGCGTGCCGGCCGGCGCGGCCACGCCAAACCACGCGGTCAGCTCGTACCCGGGCACGCCGGCGGCGGCCAGCGTGGGCACGCCGGGGAGCTGGTCAGAGGGCTTCTGCGTGGTCACCGCCAGCGCGCGCACGCGGCTGTCGCGGATATACGGCAGCGCGGTCGAGACGCTGTCGAACATCATGGTGATGCGCCCGCCGATCAAGTCGGTCATCGACGCGGCACTGCCCTTGTACGGAATGTGCGTGATATTGACACCCGCCAGGTGGGTGAACAGCTCGCCCGCCAGGTGCGACGACGAGCCGTTGCCGAACGAGCCGTAGGTCAGCTTGCCCGGCTCCTTGCGCGCCAGCGCCAGCAGCTCCTGCACAGTGCGCGCCGGCACACTGGGATGCACCACCAGCACGTTGGGCAGGTAGGCGACCGAAGCCACCGGTGCGAAATCCTTCAGCGGATCGTAGCCAGGCTTGTCATAGAGGCTCTTGTTGACCGCCAGCGAGCCAAAGGTGCCGAACAGCAGCGTATAGCCGTCGGCCGGGGCCCGCGCCACCGCAATTGCCGCCAGGTTGCCGCCGGCGCCGGGCCGGTTGTCGATCACCACCGGCTGGTGCAGCCGCGCCGACAGCGCGTTGCCGATCTCGCGCGCCAGCAGGTCGGTGGCGCCGCCCGGCGGGAAGGGCACCACCAGCCGCACCGGCTTGTCGGGATAGTCCGCCAGCGCGGTACCGGCGGCCGTGGCCGTGAACGCAAATACCAGCCCCGCGGCTGCACGCCTGATCCAACCTTGCATCGCTGTCTCCTTTCTGTGATCTGGTGCGATGGAATGGCCGTCAGTGTGTCGCAGTGCCGGCAGGCGCGTGTTTGGGATTGGCGAAGGTCGGGTTCGGTGCCGGAGCGGGTCACTCTGGCTGGCGCAGCCGGGCGATGGTGCCGAACAGCGTTTCCAGCTCCACTGGCTTGACCAGGTGCGCGTCGAAGCCGGCTGCCTCGGTCTGCTGCCGGTCCGTCGGCTGGCCGAAGCCGGTCAGCGCCACGAAGCGGGTCAGCTCGGTGCCGGCCAGGCCGCGCATGGCGCGCACCACCTCGAAGCCGTCCATGCCGGGCATGGCCAGGTCGATCAGCGCGATATGCGGGCGGCAGCGCGGCGCCACGTGCAGGGCTTCGGCGCCGTCGTAGGCAATGGTCACGTCGTGGCCGCACAGTTCCAGCAGCATGGCCAGGCTGTCGGCGGCGTCGCGGTTGTCATCGACCAGCAGGATGCGCTGCGCCTGCAGCTCGGGCGCAACCGGAGCCTGGGCCGGCAGTGCTGCGCCCGGGCGGGCGTCTTCCTTGCGCGAGGCCGGCAGCGGCAGGCGCAGCGTGAAGGTGCTGCCTTGTCCCGGCCCGGCACTGGCGGCATCGATGGTGCCGCCGTGCAGCTCTACCAGCGACCGGCACAGCGACAGGCCGATGCCCAGCCCGCCCTGAACGTCGGCGCCCGGGCGGCTTTCCTGCATGAACAGGTTGAAGATGTCGTCGATGGCGTGTGGCCCGATACCGCGGCCCTGGTCCATCACCTGGACCTGCAGTGTGCGGTTCTGGATCGTGGTGGCGATCGTCACCGACGAACCGGGCGGCGAGAACTTCGATGCATTGAGCACCAGGTTCTGCATGACCTGCACCAGCCGCGTCTTGTCGGCGTGCATCGGGATCGAGCCGGCATGGGTCTGCACGTCGACGCACTGCAACTTGGCATCCAGCGCCGGCCGCGCTGCCTCGACGCCCAGCGCGATGATCTCGTTGAACTCGACCGGCTCCATGCGCAGCTCGATCCGGCCGGAGGTGATGCGCCCGATGTCGAGCAGGTCGTCCACCAACCGGCTCAGGTGGGTCACCTGGCGCTCGATCATGGCCAGGCTCCGGTTTGCCAGCGCCGCGTCCTGCGGCGCCAGCCGCATCGCCGCCAGCGCGCTGTGCACCGGCGCCAGCGGATTGCGCAGTTCGTGCGAAAGCGTGGCAAGGAACTCATTCATGCGCTGGCTGGAGCGTTCCAGCTCTTCGCGGCGGCGGCGCTCGCTCATGTCCCGCGTCACCTTGGCAAAGCCGCGCAGCGTGCGTGACTCGTCGTAAACCGCTGTCAGGGTGACATTGGCCCAGAACAGCGAGCCATCCTTGCGCACGCGCCAGCCTTCGTCCTCCACGCGCCCGACCCGCCGCGCCAGCGCCAGGTGCCGTGACGGCTTGCCGGCGGCGACATCCTCCTGCGGATAGAACACCGAGAAATGACGGCCGATGATCTCGTCGCGGCGGTAGCCCTTGATATAAGAAGCACCGGAATTCCAGCTGACGATATGGCCGTCGGGATCGAGCATGAAGATGGCGTAATCCTTGACCCCCTCCACCAGCAGCCGCAGGGTCTCTTCGCTCTGGCGCAGGGCCTCGGCGACACGGCGCCGCTCGGTCATGTCCCGCGTGACCTTGCCGAAGCCGATCAGCCGGCCCTCGGCGTCCTTCAGGGCGGTGATGACGACGTTGGCCCAGAAGCGGCTGCCGTCCTTGCGCACGCGCCACCCCTCGTCCTCGAACCGGCCCTGTTCGGCCGCGGCCTTCAGCTCGGCTTGCGGCCAGTTCCGGGCGATCGCATCCGGTGTGTAGAACTGCGAGAAGTGCTTGCCCAGGATCTCCTCGCGGGCATAGCCCTTGATGCGCGCCGCCCCCTTGTTCCAGCTGGAGACATGGCCGCCGACGTCAAGCGTGAAGATGGCGTAGTCCTGAACGGAGTCCACCAGGGTCTGGTAAGGCACATCCGGCAGCAGGTCGGCCCGGATCTCGTGCGAACGCTCGCCCGATGGCTCGCCAGCGTCGGGGCGAGGTGCGCTTCCGGCAGGTTGCTGCGGGTCGTCGGGGTGTCTTGTCATGGCATGTCCTGAACGGCGTCCTGCCAGCGTGGGCGCCAGCGCATCCGGTCCTGGTCTTGCAACAAGGATACCCCTGCACGCAGCCTGGCAGGGCGAATGGCCGGCGTCCCGGTGCGGCAGGGGCGCCCCGGGCGCTGGTCAGGATCGGAAGCTTCCGTACGGCAAATCAGAATGTGCGGATTGCCCGCAGAAGCTGGCTCCATAGAATGGTGGCACAAGGGCTTTCAGGTCTTCCATCCAGGGGCGCCAATGACACAGTTTGACGAATGCCACCTGCCGTGCGACGGCATGCCGTGCAGCGCAGGGTGCCATCTGGCCCGCTTCTGCCTGGGAGGCACGCGGGGGCTGCCGGGCGGCGCCCAGGGCATCCAGCGCACGGTGCGACTGCGCAAGGGCCAGTGCCTGTACCTGCTGGGCGACCCCGTGACCTCGCTCTACGCAATCCGCGTCGGCACGGTCAAGACCCACGTGACCACGGAAGACGGCCGCACGCACGTAGTTGGCTTCCATTTCCCCGGGGACCTGGTCGGGCTGGACAGCCTGGCGCATCCGTACTATGCGTCTTATGCCACCGCACTGGAAGACACCAAGCTGTGCACGCTCGGCGTGGACGCGCTGCGCGGCGCCGCCGCCGGCATGCCGGCGCTTGCCAACCAGCTGTTCCTCGCGCTCTGCGGGCAGGCGCAGCGCTCGCGCGCACTGCAGACCATGCTGGCGCTGATGACCGCCGAAGAGCGGCTGGTGACTTTCCTGCTATGGATGGCCGAAGGCTTTGCGGCGCGCGGCTTCTCGTCCTCGGAGTTCGTGCTGCGCATGAGCCGGGAGGAGATCGGCAGCTATATCGGCCTGACGCTGGAAACGGTCAGCCGGCAATTCTCGCGGCTGGCGGACTGCGGGCTGATCCGGGTGAGGCACCGCACCATCTCGCTGCTCGACAAGCCTGCCTTGCGGGCCATCGCCGAGCGCCCGATGATCTCCGCGCACCGGCCTGCGTGCGATGAGCAGGTGTCCGGCGCGGCCCGCGCGATACCCGCCGGCTTGCATCCCGCACGGCCGGTGGCCAGGCTGTGCCAGTCGAATGACTAACCCCGGCAGGCGAGAGGACGCAATGGAACGTGCCACACAGGCTGGCGCCGCGTGTGAAGGGCCGGCCAGCGACCCGGTCAGCGAGAGCCTGCGGGAAATCAAGGACCTGAACCTCGCCTACCTGCTGCTGGTGCAGCGGCTGATGCGCGAGAACGAGGCCGAGGCCCTGTTCCGGCTCGGCATCGGGCGCGAGGTGGGCCGTGTGCTGGCCGCGCTCACGCCGCAGCAGATGGTGGCGCTGGCGCGCTCCAACCTGGTGCTGTGCCGATTCCGGCTGGAAGACAGCATGCTGCTGGCCGCGCTGACCGGCGCCGAACCATTGCATGCCCTGCAGAACATGCACGCGGCCATCGTGATGGCCGCGCAGCGCGGGTAGTGGAACCAAAATCGGAGGCTGTATGACGGGCAATGCGATGACGCAAGTCGAATGGAAGCGAATGGCGACCGACCCCGGCCGCCGGGGAGGCCACCTGCCCGGGGCTAGGCGCATGGAAATCACGGGCACGCTGCAAATGCAGGATATTGTGCAGGCACTGGGGGCAGAGCCCGATGAGCAGCGCTGTGTCGAGGCCGGCCTCGAGGTGCTTGCGATGGCCGGGCACCCGCCTGCGCGTGCCGTGGTGTCGATGGGCCACGGGCGGCTGCCGGCGCTGGAATTCTATGTCGATGCCGCTGTGCCCACCTGCTGCGAACTGGACAGCACGTTGCAGCACGCCATCGCCAGCCGTTTCACCAGCGTGCTGCCGCCAGGGCTGGCAGTCACGGTGCTGCCGCTGGCCGCCTATGCGCAGGAGGCCGCCGACGAAGGCAAATCGTTCGACGCGGATACCTTGCGTACCTGTGCGCGCGAATTGCTGGGCCGGGGCGGCGAGATGAACCAGCGGCTCGCGGTGGTGTGTGCCTACCTGTCGGCGCTGCATGGCGCGCAGGCCGTTGCCGAGCAGCTTGGCTACCTTGAACAGAGCCTGCTTGCGCAGGGCCAGGAGGCTCTGTCCTGGCGCCTGCGCCGCCACCGCAGCGTGGAAGGGCGGGAGCTGGCGCAGGCATTGGAAGGACTGTCTCGCGCGGCGGATGGCGCCCTGTATGAGTTCGGCACCTGTTACAGCGCTGCGCGCGCCAGCTACCAGCTGGAGCAGATGCAGCGTGTCCATGACCGGATCGCGTGCTTTCGCGACACCTGCCGGAGGTGCCCCGAGCCCCGGCGCGCCGTGTGCGCGGACACGGCGTGCTAAGACGTTCTAAGGCGCGGCCAGGTCAGATACCGGCCATGCAGGTGTACTTGATGACCAGGTAATCCTCTATGCCGTAGTGCGAGCCCTCGCGGCCCACGCCAGACTGCTTGACGCCGCCGAACGGTGCCACCTCGTTGGAGATCAGGCCGGTATTGACGCCCACCATGCCGTATTCCAGGCGTTCAGAGACGCGCCAGACCCGGCCCAGGTCGCGGGCATAGAAGTAGCTGGCCAGGCCGAACTCGGTGTCGTTGGCCATGGCGACGACATCATCCTCGGTTTCGAAGCGGAACAGCGGCGCCAGCGGGCCGAAGGTTTCCTCGCGCGCGACCAGCATGCCGGGGCCGACGTCGGCCAGCACGGTCGGCTGGAAGAAAGAATGCCCCAGCGCATGGCGCTGGCCGCCCTGCAGCAGGCGCGCGCCCTTGCCGAGCGCGTCGGCGATATGCTCTTCCACCTTGGCCACGGCCTTGTCGTCGATCAGCGGGCCGATGCGCACGCCATCGTCCATGCCGTTGCCGACCTTCAGGGCCGCCACTGCCGCCACCAGCTTCTGCGCAAACGCCTCATACACGCCCGCCTGCACGTAGATGCGGTTGGCGCAGACGCAGGTCTGGCCGGCATTGCGGTACTTGGACACAATTGCGCCTTCCACCGCCGCATCCAGGTCGGCATCGTCGAACACGATAAAGGGCGCATTGCCGCCCAGTTCCATCGACACCTTCTTGATCGTCGACGCGGTCTGGGCCATCAGCACGCGGCCAACCTCGGTCGACCCGGTGAAGGTGAGCTTGCGCACCAGCGGGTTGCTGCTCATCTCGCCGCCGATGGCGCCGGCCGAGCCGGTCACCACCGACAACACCCCGGCCGGAATGCCCGCGCGCTCGGCCAGGGCCGCCAGCGCCAGCGCTGTCAGCGGGGTTTGCGATGCCGGCTTGAGCACCATGGTGCAACCCACCGCCAGGGCCGGGCCGGCCTTGCGCGTGATCATGGCAGCGGGAAAGTTCCACGGCGTGATGGCCGCGCATACCCCCACCGGCTCCTTGGTCACGACAATGCGCTGGTTGCTGACCGGCGCTGGAATGGTGTCGCCATAGACGCGCTTGCCTTCCTCGGCAAACCATTCGATAAACGAGGCCGCGTAGGCGATTTCGCCACGCGCTTCGGCGATCGGCTTGCCCTGTTCGGCGGTCATGATGCGCGCCAGGTCTTCCTGGCTGGCCATGATCAGTTCGAACCATTTGCGCAGCAGCGCCGAGCGCTCCTTGGCGGTGCGGGCGCGCCAGGCCGGCAGCGCGCGGTTGGCAGCCTCGATGGCCTGGCGGGTTTCATCGGCGCCCAGTTGCGGGACCTGTCCCACGCGCTCGCCGGTGGCCGGGTTGGTGACATCGATGCGGCGCTCGCCGTCGATCCAGCGGCCGTCGATATAGCACTGCTGCCGCAGCAGAGAGGAGTCCTGGAGGTTCAGCATGGTTGTCTCGGTGGATGCCGGCGATGCCGGGCGTCTTGTGGAAGCCTGAGACAACGATTGTAGTCCGGCTGACTAGGTGGAGGTCTTGGGCGGGCCGGCAGGTGAGGCCGCGGACGGTGCCTCGATACCCCAGTCGCCGCATTCAAGCCAGTCGTCGCCGAGCAGTTCAATGGGGTGCTGCGTGCGGCTGGAGCCGTTGCCGCAGCCCATGTCGTCTACGGAGCAGTACTTGTCGCAGCCCCAGCAGATGCGCTCGGGGTGGCGGGGATGCAGGGGAAATTTCTTGGCCATGGCTTGCGGTTGGGAAACTGCTGGGGGAATTATGCCCACATACGCAAGCCGTTGATTTGCGCGAGCGCAAGTCAGGCCGGGGGCCATCCCCGCTCAGTTCCATCCGTCGGCATCCAGCCGGGTCCAGCGGTCGGGCGCCTCGCCATCGGGCGAGGCCAGCAGCAGGGTCTGGCCACAGTGCTCGCAACGGTACACAAACGCATTCTGGCCACTGGCGGTGCGCAAGGTCGCCGACTTCACCAGCCTGGGATGCGGTGGCACGTGGCCAGGCCGGTCCAGCTGCGACTCGCACAGGTCGCATAAAGACATCATTGTTTTCCTCCGCACTATCCCCGGCGTAGCAAGAATGCTGTGGTGCAGCATTCGCTTTTCCAGTATAGCGGCGGAACGATAGTGCCGTTGGGCGGCGGCGTAACGGCTATTCACCAAGGAACTCTGCCACCACTTCCAGTCCTTCAATGTGATCGGCAACCACCTTGGCGATAGTGATCAGCGGGATGGCGAGCAACATGCCCCACGCGCCCCAGAGCCAGGTGAACAGGAGCAGTGCAACAAATACGGCCACCGCGTTCATGCGCGCCATGCGGCCGGTCATCCAGGTGGTGACGACCGACCCGATCAGCGTGGCGATCAGCAGCGATCCGACCGCCGCCGCGGCCGCCATGCCGAGCGTGCCGAACTGCATGAGCGTCACCACTCCCAGGCAGACCGCGATCGCCATGGCGCCGAAGTAGGGCACCAGGTGCAGCGCCGCAGCCGCAATCGCCCAACTGCCGGCGTTGTGCACGCCGAGCCACTTCAATAGCAGCCAGGTACAGGCGCCCAGGGCCGCATTGGTCACCAGCAGCATGCCCATATAGCGGCGGATGGCGAGGTTGACCTCGTCCAGCATATGCACGCTGATCTTCTTCTCGGAAATGGTGGTCCCGGCCATCTTGATGAACTTGCGCTTGAAGGTATCGCCGGCCAGCAGCAGGAAGTACAGCAGGAAGACTACCACCACCGCCTGTCCGGCCATGGTGAAGACGCTGACCGAGCCGGCCAGCAGCATGTTGTGGATCTGTGCGGGCGTTTGCTCCACCACCACCTGCGTGCCGCGCGCGGGCGGGGGCTGGCCGGTACCGCTGAGGATGGTTGCCGCGCGGCGTACCTTCTGCCACATGGAATCGTCGCCGCTCATCAGCGCGCCCACCGAGCGCGACAGCTTTCTGGCCGTATCGGGCAGGCTGTTGACGATCGATTCCACCTGCCCCTGCAGCAGGTAGGCGCCGCTTAGCAGGACGCCCAGCACGGCCAGCAGCACCACGGTGCCTGCCAGCGCGCGCGGCAGGCCCAGCCGCTGCAACGCGCACACCAGCGGGTCCAGCAGGTAGGCCAGAACGATCGCGAGCACGACCGGAATGAGAAAGTCGCGTGCGATATGCACGGCGTACAGCGAAAAGAGCGTGGCCAGCACCACCAGCGCGATGCTGGCGCGCTGCAGCGAGGCGGTGGCGGCGTCACCTGGCACGACAGTGTCAGGCATTGCAGCCACGGTGCCAGGCGCGTCGGCGCCAGCATGCGGGGTACCGTCGGCGGGCAACGGAACGGGTGGGGCAGGGGGCAGCGAAGGAGCCGCGGAATCGGGGATGGTCGACATGGCCGGGCGCCCCGGCAAAAGGCCTGGCGCTGCTATGAAGATAGCTGGCCGGCAAGCGGCGGCTGTCGGACGCCGCCGCCTGCGCATGTCAGACAAGCGCGGCAGCGAGGCGCCTTACAAGCGACACCGCCCGGCCGACAGCATGTCGCTGCACGACCGGGCGGTCCGGTGACTGCAGGCGAGGAGCGCGCAGGCTCAGCCAGTCACCGTCTTGGTTTCAAGGAACTCGGCGATGCCTTCGGGGCCGTATTCACGCCCGTTGCCGGACGTCTTGTAGCCGCCGAACGGTGCGGTGAGGTCCATCGTCGCGCCGTTGATGCGCACGCTGCCGGCGCGCAGGCGGGCGGCCAGCCTGCGCGCGCGCGCCGGGTCGGACGAGGCGATGTAGGCGGCCAGGCCGAACTCGGTGTCATTGGCGATGGCCACGGCCTCGTCTTCGGTGTCGTACGGCAGCAGGCACATCACCGGCCCGAAGATCTCTTCGCGGGCGATGGTCATTTCATTGCGCACGTCGGCAAAGATGGTCGGGCGTGCATAGAAGCCGCGTTCCAGCCCGTCGGGGCGGCCGGGGCCGCCTGCGGCCACGCGCGCGCCTTCCTCGATGCCCACTCCGATCAGGCGCTGCACCTTGTCGTACTGGCCGCGGTTGGAGATCGGGCCCATCTCGGTTTCGGGGTCGGTGGGGGCACCCACCTTGACCGCGTTGGCCACGGCGGCGGCGATCTGCACGGCCTGCTCATAGCGCGAGCGCGGCACCAGCATGCGCGTCGGCGCGATGCAGGTCTGTCCGGTGTTGGCCATGCACTGCGCCACGCCGCTGGTCACCGCTGCCTGCAGGTCGGCATCGTCCAGGATGATCATCGGCGACTTGCCGCCCAGTTCTTGCGCCACGCGCTTGACCGTGGGCGCGGCGCTGATGGCCACTTCCACGCCGGCGCGGGTCGAGCCGGTGATGGAGACCATGTCGACGTCGCGATGCGACGACAGCGCCGCGCCCACCGCGCGGCCCTCGCCATAGATCATGTTGAAGACACCCGGCGGCGTCTGCGCGGCATCCATGATCTCGGCGAAGATCCGGGCGTCCAGCGGCGCGATCTCGGATGGCTTGAGCACCACCGTGCAGCCCGCCGCCAGCGCCGGCGCCACCTTGGCCGCGATCTGGTTCAGCGGCCAGTTCCACGGCGTGATCAGCGCCGCCTCGCCGATGGCCTCACGCAGGATGCAGCTCTTGCCGCGCGTGGTTTCAAACTCGAAGTCGCGCAGCGCCTGCAGCGTTGCCTGCAGCTGTGCCACGCCGATCGCGGCCTGCAGGTTGGTGGCCAGCGTGATCGGTGCGCCGATCTCCTGGCGCACCGCCTGCGCCAGGTCGCCCGTGCGCGCCTGGTAGGCGGCGATGATGCGTTCGAGCAGGGCGATGCGCGTTTCACGCGTGGACACCGACCAGGCCGGGAAGGCCGCGCGCGCTGCGGCCACGGCCTGGTCCACGTCCGCCGCGGTGCCCATGGCGAGCTTGCCCGCGACCGCTTCGGTGGCCGGGTCGATGATGTCGGCCTGGGTCGCGCCCGCCGCGGGCTGCACCCACTTGCCGTTGATATAGAACTTGTCGACGATGTTCATGCCGGTTGCCTCGGATTGTCTTTGGATGGGGACGGTCAGACCGGACGGTCGCCGATGATGGTGGCGCGGTTCATATGGCGCACGGCCGGGAAGTAGTCCTGCACCGCGTAATGTTGCGTCGAGCGGTTGTCCCAGAGCGCGATGGTGTCCGGCTGCCAGCGCAGGCGCACCTGATACTCCGGCGCGGCGGCCTGGCGGTACAGGTACTGCAGCAGGTCCAGCTCCGCGGGCCGGTAGTCGGAGCCGATGCGGTACGGCTGTTCCTTGGCGAAGTTGACGAAATGCGTGGTGAAGGCTTCGTTGACGAACAGGATCTTCTCGCCGGTTTCCGGGTGCGTGCGTACCACCGGGTGCACCATCGGCGGAAACTTGGCGCGCATCTCCGCGTATTTTTCCTCGTTCAGCGCCGAGCCGAAGGTCGGCATCGCGTCGTGCACGGCCTTCAGGTTGGCGATGCGGGCCTTCATGTTCTCAGGCAGGTTCTCGTAGGCCGCGGCCATGTTGATCCAGATGGTGTCGCCGCCGACTTCCGGGCATTCCAGGCAGCGCAGCATCGAACCCATCGACGGAATCTCACGCCAACTAACGTCCGAGTGGTAAACGTTCTCGCGTCCGCGCGTCGTGCCATCGCGCCCGAATACAACCAGTTCGGGATGTTCCGGGTGGTTGGTAAACATCGGATGCACTTCCAGCCCGCCGAAGCGGCGCGCCACGGCCACGTGCTGGGCCGGCGTGATCGCCTGCTTGCGGAAGAACAGCACCTTGTACTTCAGCAACGCGCGGCGCAGCGAGAGGTAGGTTTCGTGGTCCAGCGTCTCGCGGAAATCGATGCCTTCGACTTCGGCGCCGATCGTCGGCGTGCAGCGGCGCACGGTAAAGGGAAAGGCTTCATTGTCCTGCGCCCGGTAGGCTTCCGGGCTGATGGTGACTGCGGCAGTGGCTTGCATGGGGTGTCTCCTCGGTGTTGTGGTTGCCAATGCAGGGCGAGCGGCCGGCTCAGCGGAGCGAGGCCTTGATCAGGTCCGCAGCCTTTTCGCCGATCATGATGGCGGGGGCGTTGGTGTTGCCGCCGATCAGCGTCGGCATGATCGATGCGTCAGCGACGCGCAGGCCTTCCACGCCGTGCACGCGCAGTTCCGGGTCGACCACCGCCATGCTGTCGACGCCCATCTTGCAGGTGCCGACCGGGTGGTAGACCGTGTCCGCATGCGCGCGCACGAAGTCGCGGATGGCGGCTTCATTGCTGCTGTCGGGGCCGAAAGCGTCGGTCAGGATTTCGCGCCCGCCATGCTGCGCCAGCGCGGGCTGCGCAAAGATGCGGCGGATTGCCCGCACGCCTTCGACCATGCCGGCCATGTCATCCTCGGCCGACAGGAAGCGCGGATCGATCCCCGGCGTCTCGCGCATGTCGGCGCCGCGCAGGCGCACATGGCCGCGGCTCTTCGGGCGCAGCACGCAGGCGTGGCAGGAGTAGCCGTGGCCAAGATTGCCCAGGTTGCGATTGCCGAGCAGCGCCACGGCAAAGTGCAGCTGCACATCCGGGATGTCCAGCTCGGGGCGGCTGCGCAGGAAGGCACCGGCCTCGGCGATATTCGACGACACCATGCCGGTGCGGCTGCGGCGGTAGCGCATCACCTCGCGCGCCAGCCGCAGCATGCCGCGGCCGGTCTTGCCGAACAGCTCTGTCGTTTGCAGCTGCTTGTTGACGATGATGTCGAGATGGTCCTGCAGGTTCTCGCCCACACCCGGGAGATCATGGACCACATCGATGCCGAAGCTGCGCAGTTGCGCGGCCGGACCGATGCCGGACGCCAGCAGCAACTGCGGCGAGTTGAAGGCGCCGCTGCTGACCACGATCTCGCGCCGTGCGCGCAGGATCTGCACCGCCCCACCGCGCACCACTTCCACGCCAACAGCGCGCTTGCCTTCGAACAAGAACCGCAGCGCCTGCGTATCGGTCAGGACCGCCAGGCCGCGACGGCCGCCATTCAGCGCCGTGTCCGCGGCATTGCCGCTGTGCAGGTAGGCCCGCGCCGCGTTCCAGCGTTCGCCGTTGCGCTGCGTCACCTGGTACAGGCCGACGCCTTCCTGGCTGTGGCCATTGAAGTCGTCGTTGTGAGGCAGGCCGGCCTGTATCGCGGCCTGGACAAAGCGCTGCGCAAACGGATTGGGCGAGCGCAGGTCGCTCACGTGCAGCGGCCCGTCGTTGCCGTGCAGCGCATGTTCCTGGCCGGCCAGGCGGGGATTGCGCTCGCTGCGGCGGAAGTAGGGCAGGACGTCGTCGAAGCCCCAGCCCCGGCAACCCAGCGTAGCCCAGTCGTCGTAGTCGCGGCGATGGCCGCGGATATAGACCATGCCATTGATCGAGGAACTGCCGCCCAGGCCCCGCCCGCGCGGCTGGTAGGAGCGGCGGCCGTTCAGGCCCGGTTGCGGTACGGTGTAGTAGGCGTAGTTGCGCGGGCCGGCCTTCGGAACAATTGCGGCAATGCCCACCGGCGCCCAGACTGAAAAGTGATGGTCATGCGGCCCGGCCTCGAGCAGCGCCACCGTTGCGTCCATGTCCTCGGCCAGGCGCCCAGCAACGGCGCACCCGGCAGACCCGGCGCCGATCACGATGTAGTCGAACTCGGCCGCCGGGCTGGCGGCGCCTTGCAATGCGTTGGTATTCAATTTCTGTGTCTCCTGGGCGGCCTTATGGCGGTGCTTTCCTGACGGAGCAAGAAGCTGCTGATGGGCGATACTGCCATTACCTGTTATGACAGGTCAATAGGGTCGCGCCACGACCTATCATGATAGGTATAATCCGTTCCACCCAGCATTCGGAGCCGCCCCGGGCGGAACACACGTGGCGCTGCCCAGGTTCAAAGAGATTGAAAACGAGATTCGCCAGCGGATTGCCAGCAACACATGGGCGCCCGGCGCCAAGCTGCCTTCCGAGGCGGAACTGGTGACGGAATTCGCGGTCAGCCGGATCACCGTGCGCCAGGCCCTGTCCGGGCTGCACAATGCCGGCCTGATCGAAAAGGTCAACGGCAAGGGCAGTTTCGTGACCCGTCCCTCAGACACGCCCAGCCTTGGCGCGCTGACCGGCTTCTATGAAACCGGACGCGCCCGTGGCCAGCTTGCCTACGGCAAGCTGGTGTCGGTACGGCTGGTGCGCGCGCCGGCCCATGTGGCCGCGGCGCTGCGTCTGCAGCCGGGCGAGAAGGTGCTGAGCGTGGCCACCGTGCGGTACTGGGACGACGCGGCCGTCGCGCATTTCACCCTGATGGGTCCGGAGCCGCTGATGCGCCGGCTGGTGCAGGAGGACCTGGAAACCAACGACGCCATGTCGCTGTTTGAAAGCCGGCTGGGATACCGGTTCAAGGAAGTGGCGATGGAAGCCACCGCCGTTGCCGCGCCCGCGGACGTGGCGCGCCGGCTCGGTGTTGCCGAGGGCGAACCGCTGCTGCGCCTGCGCAGCACGCCGCGTGACATCGACGACACACCGTTGTTCTGCGGCGAACTGCTGTTCCGTCCGGACCGCTATGCCTACAAGTGGACACTGACGCGATAGGGCAGATGCCTGGCATCTTCAGGCGATACTGAACTGCGCCGGCGCGGTAACTTTTACCCGCAGCGCGCACTTCTTACTGCGGCCGGGCCGCAGTCATGTAACTTTCCTGCAATGCCGGGCGCCGGGTTGCTAACACAGCCCGCGCCGATGGCCGCATAGCCCCACTGGTACGTCAGTTGCGTCTTCCGCAGCAGAGCTGCGTTCCGGCGCGCTCGCCGGCAGCCTGCGCCGTGCAGCAAGGCTTGCCGCCAACCTGCTAGATGGAGGAAGACATGAAAACAACCCTAGGCATCGGCACTGCCCTGCTCGCACTTGGCATCCTGGCAGGTTGCACCGCCACCGGCAGCACCACCGGCTCCGGCTCGCTGTCCGGCTCGGGCTCGGTCACGGAACAGAACCGCAGCCGCAGCGGCTACGGCACGCCTGGCTCCAGCACTTCTACCGGCACGTCCGGCGCGACCAGCACGACCAGCCCGAGCGGCACATCGAGCGGCAGCAGCGGTGCAGCCAGCGGTTCGGGAACGGCCCGCTGACGCCGACGCAGCCGCCAGTGGCCTGGCACCGGCGGCTGCGCGGCTTCACGACCGGTCCCGGCCGGTAATGACGCGCGCGTCGCGGCGCGCGGGAATGATGTTTTCGTCGGCCAGCCGTTGTTGCAGGTCGCTGTTGGGCACGTGGGTGAAGTCCTTGCCAATTTCCTTCGTGACGACGTCCGTGACGCCGGCGGGAAGGGCTTTGCGCAGCAGGCCCAGGAAACGCGGCGCCGCGATCAGCGCCAGGGAGTCAAAGCGCTGCTTGTTGCGCGCATCGGCAAGATAGTCCGCCACGCGGCGGGCAAACAGCTGCGCTTCCTGGTGCAGTTCATCCTCGCCGGCCGAGGATGTGACGGTGGACGGCCCGGCCTGGTGAGCACCGGGGTGCCCGGCGTCGCCCTGTACCGCGGCGTGGCCGCGCCGGCCGTAGGCGTCGCGGCGCAGGTCCGCGCGGTCGCCATGAGCTGCCGCGTCAGTGATTTCCTCAACCAGCGCCATTGGCGCGGTTGAGGCGTGCGAGGCAAAGATGCGGGCGAGGGATTCGTCCGCCACAAGGATCCAGGTGTTTTTCATGATCGCTCCGGTTGCCGGTCCGAACATCGGCCCCCCATCCCTCGCTTCAAAGGATACGCCATTCGGGCAGGGGCACGTCGTCGGACCGCAGGTGGCGCGGCGCGTAGTCACCACACGCCAAAGAACACTCCGGCCTGCTTGTACACATTGGTCTTGGCCGCCACCTCTTCGTTGGTCACCGTCACGCGCGGCTTGAGCGTGCAGAACCACTCCAGCAGCCGCAAGCGCATGGCGCTGCGCACGGCTTCGTGGCCGGGGTCGCTGCCCAGGTCGAAATATTCCTGCGGATCGTTCTGCAGGTCGAACAGCTGTGGCCGGAACCCTTGCCAGTGCACATATTTCCAGCGCGCGTCGCGCACCATCCAGGCGCGGCACTCGCCAGGATGGCGGCCCAGCGCCACGCGAGCGCCGCGATAGGCGTAGTCCAGTTCGGATACGACGAAATCGCGCCAGCTGCCGGCATCGGCACGCTCGCCCGCGCGCGTCAGGTCCAGCAACGAGCGGCCCTCGATGCGGTGGTCGGCCGGCGGCAGGCCCAGTGCGTCCAGTACCGTCGGCACCACGTCGACCGCGCTGACCATGCTGGCCTGCGCGGTGCCGCGCGTGGCATCCGCCTGCGGCGAGGGATCGTAGACGACCAGCGGGATGTTCTGCACGGTGTCATAGAACTGCTCCTTCTCGCCCAGCCAGTGGTCGCCCAGGAAATCGCCATGGTCGGCGGTGAAGACGATCAGCGTGTCCTGCCAGCGGCCCAGGCGTTCGAGTTGCTCCCATAGCTGGCCGAGCCGGTCGTCGATCTGCTGGATCAGGCCCTGGTAGGCGGGGCGCACCGTGTCCGACACTTCCTGGCGCATGAAGTTGGCGCATTCTTCCTGCGTGCGGTAGGCCGACAGCACCGGGTGCGGGTCTTCCAGCTCGGCCTCGTGGCGCTGCAGCGGCAGGCAGTCGTCGAGCGAATACGCGGCGTGGTAGGGCGCGGGCGCCAGGTAGGGCCAGTGTGGCTTCACCAGCGACAGGTGCAGCACCCATGGATCATCGCCGCGCGTGGCGATGTACTGCATCGCCTGGTCCACCGTGTACGCGGTCTCGGAATGCGGCTCGGCCACGCGCGCGGGCAGGCCGGCGTTGCGCATGTGCCAGCCGGAGACGATCTCGCCGCGTTCGTTCTCGGCGCTGATCACGTAGTCGGTCCACGGATCCGCGCTGTCGTAGCCTTGCTGGCGCAGCCAGTCGGCATAGGCGCTGCGCGGTTCGGCGTGGTGGCCGTCATGGCGGTCAACTTCGGTGAAGTGGCCGCTGCGCAGCAGCGTTTCCAGCTCGGTGCCGCCATCCAGGTGCAGCCGCTTCAGGTTGGCGTTGTCGGGCATCATATGGGTCTTGCCCGCCAGCGCCAGCGCGCGGCCGCTGTGCTTCAGGTATTCGCCCAGCGTGACTTCGCCGACCGACAGCGGCACGCGGTTCCAGGTGGCGCCGTGGCTGCTGACATGGCGGCCGGTATAGAAGCTCATGCGGCTGGGGCCGCAGACCCCGGAAGTAACGAAGGCGCGGTCGAAGCGAACGCCGCGCGCGGCCAGCGCATCGATATTGCGCGTGCGCAGCGCCGGATGCCCGTAGCAACCCAGGTGGTCGCGCCGCAGCTGGTCGCACATGATGAAGAGGGTATTGCGGATGGTCATGGTCGGTTTGCCGCGCTTCAGTCGCCGGTATAGCCGGACGCCTTGACCACCGGTGCCCACTTGCCGGCGTCAGCCTTGAGCACGCCGGCAAAGGCATCGGCCGGGCCGGTTGCGGGTTCCAGCCCCAGCTTGAGGAACTTATCGCGCACGTCCGGTGACTGCACGGCCTTGACGATGGCGGCGTTGAGCTTGTCGAGCACCGGGCGCGGCGTGCCCGCGGGTGCCAACAGGCCATAGCGGCCTTCACCTTCGATGCCCTTGTAGCCAAGTTCGGTGAAGGTCGGCACATCGGGCAGCGCCACCGAGCGGCGGGTGCCGGAAGTTGCCAGCACGCGGATCTTGCCGGCGCGGTGCATTTCGGTCAGGTCAGCAAGGGTGTCGACCGAAGCCGGCACCTGCCCGCCGACCAGCGCGCTCATCAGCGGCGCCGAGCCGTTGAAGGGGACGTGCAGCATGTCGATGCCAACCTGCTTGCCGATCATCAGCCCGAAGAAATGCGGGATGCTGCCCAGCGCCGGCGAGGCGTAGGAGTTGTTCTGCGGACCGGCCTTGAGCCATGCCACATAGTCCTTCAGCGTGCGTGCCGGGCTGGCCGGCCCGGTGGCGAGCGCCAGCTGGAAGTTGGCGGCCTGCGCCACGGGCGTGAAATCGCGCTGGATATCGTAGTTGAGCTTGCGGTAGACCAGCGGCGCAATCGTCATGACCGCCGAGTTGGCCACCACCAGCGTATTGCCGTCGGCCGGCTGCGTGCGCGCGTAGTCCATCACCAGCCGCCCGCCGGCGCCGGGCTTGTTCTCGATGACCACGGTCTGGTTCAGGGTCTCGCGCAGCTTGTCGCCGACCAGGCGTGCGGCGAGGTCGGCAGTGCCGCCGGCCGGATAGCCCACCAGGATGCGCAGCGGACGGTCCGATTGCGCGCTGGCGGGCGCGGACCATGCCGTGGCAACGGCCAGCAGGCAAGCGGCGAATCGGGGAAGGAAGGTGCGAGGGCTCACGATGTCTCCAGTTTGTTGTCCACCGGCAAGCGGCGTCGATGCAAGCTAACACCCGTCGATATAATTGACAAAGTCAACTAATTGGCAGGTGTGGCATGGCACACGACAACAGCGGCAACCGCCTGCAGCGGCCGCAGCGGCTGGCGGATTTCATCAATTACCGGGTCTACCACCTGAACCGCGTCGCGCTGGGCGCCGCGGCGCTGCACCTGCGCGCCAGGGCGGGCGTCACGCGGCGCGAATGGCGCATGATTTCCTTCCTTGGCGAGCAGCCCGGCACCCGGCTGACCGAACTGGCCGAAAGCGCCGGCCTGGACAAGGTGCTAGCCAGCCGCGCCGTCCACGCCCTGGTGGAACGCGGCCTGGTCCGCCGCGAAACGCGTACCCAGGACCGGCGCGCAGCAGCCTTCACGCTGACCGAGCAAGGCGAAGCCGTCTACCGTGCAGCGTTCGTGCAGGCGCGGGACTTCAATACGCGGCTGGCTGGCTGCCTGACGGCGGAAGAGGCGCGCGTGCTGTCGCGCTGCCTGGACAAGCTGCAGGCGCAGGCCGGCGCGATGCTGGCGGAGGCACAAGCGTTGCCACAGCCGGAAGGGGAAGAGCCGGCGTGGGATCTGCTGCAGGTCTGGCGGGCATAGGCACTTTGTGTAGCGAGCACGCAGCGGCACGCGTTCAGGGCGCTATTGCCACCGCCGTCGTCGCGCCGAAGGTTGCGACGCAATTGCGCCCGGAGCGCTTGGCCAGGTAGAGCGCTTCGTCGCCGGCACGGAGAAAGGCGCGCAGCTCCGCGAAATCCTTTTCGTTGCCAGCGTTGTTGGCATCGGTCACCGCACCGATGCTGACCGTCAAGTGCCCGTCGGCGCCGGCCGCATTCGGAATCCGCAAGGCCTGGACGGCGGCGCGGATGGTCTCGGCCATGGCGGCCGCGCCGGCTGCGTTGGTGTGGGGCAACAGGATGGCAAACTCTTCGCCGCCATAGCGCCCCGCATAGTCGCCCGGCCGCCGCACATGGCGCTCGATGCAAGCGCCCACCGCGGCCAGCGCATCGTCACCGGCCTGGTGTCCGTAGCGGTCATTGAACTCCTTGAAATGGTCGACGTCGAGCATCAGCAGCGACAATGGCTCGCCGTGCCGCCGCGCGCGCCGCCATTCCACGTCGGCGGCATCGTCCAGCGCGCGGCGGCTGCCCAGGCCGGTCAGGCCATCGGTGTTGACCATCCAGCGCAGGTGCTCTTCCATCTCGGCGCGGCGCCGCCATTGGCGCGACAGCAATACCGAGAGCGCGATGATGACCGCGTTCAGCGCGATGATCAGCGCGCCGAACACCCAGGCGCGCTTGTGCCACGGTGCCAGCACGTCGTGGGTGGCGCGTCCCACCACGACCAGCAGCGGAAAGCCAGGAATGCGCCTGAAGCTGTAGAGCCGCTGGATTCCGTCGACTGCCGCGACGCTGATAAACGTGCCTTGCGTGCCTTGCAGCAGTGGTGCAAATGACGGGTTGCCGGAGATGTCGCGCCCGATCGATTCGGCTTCATAGGGCCGCCGCATGATGATGGTGCCGTCCGTGCGCAGCAGCGTCAGGGTGCCGCCCGCGCCAAGGCTTACGCCATCGAACAGCTTGCGGAAGTAGCTCAGGCGCAAGGTGCCGACCACGATGCCGGCAAAGCTGCCGTCCGGCCCGGAGAGCCGCCGGCTGATGCCGATGGACTTGTTCTCCGGCGTCAGGCGCGGCTGGAACGGCCGGCTCAGGAACAGGCCGCTGTGATCGCCGCTACGGTGCGCCAGGAAGTAGTCGCGGTCAGAGACGCTGACCGGGCGCGGTGGCCACTGGTGCGAGTCGAACACCAGCATGCCGTTGGCGTCGGTGACCAGCAGCGAGCCCATGTCTTCGGCATTGATCGAGCGGTCGAAGAGCAGCCGCTGGCGCAGCGCCGGCGGCTGCGCCAGCAGTGCGGGATCGTGCATGGCTTCCACCACGCCTCCGATCGCCAGTTCATGGATCTGCAGGTTGCGCGTGATGCTGCGTTCCAGTGTCAGCGCCAGGTTGGCCGCGGCCTCGCCGGCATTGTCCAGTGCATCTCTGCGCATCTGCACCAGCGCGAGCGCGCCAAGGGCTGCGATCATGCAGACCAGGACAAGGCTGGCGGCCACGATCAGGGAGGCCGGGCGGGAAATGGTTTTTTGGGCCGGAAAGTGAGGTATTTGACGCACGAAGGAGAGCTGTTCTGCTTTTTATGCGGCCATTGTAGTACCTGGCCGCTGCCTGGCTCAGTTGCCTTGTGCGCCAGCGTATCGTCCCCTGGCCAGGGCATGCGTGGTGTGTGCCACTGCGCGCGTCCGGCACTACGCTGCACGCACAGTTCTTCCCTACACTTGATCATGGCGGGTTGCCGCCGCTGAAGGGAAGAACGCATGCAGCCAGAGCCTGCACAACCCAAGCCTGTGGCGCTCGCCCTGCAGGGCGGCGGCATGCATGGCGCCTTTACCTGGGGCGTGCTCGACCGGCTGCTGGAGGATGGCAGGCTGGCGATCGAAGGCGTCAGCGCCACGAGCGCCGGGGCCATGAACGCCACGGTGCTGGCCTACGGGCTGCTGCAGGGCGGCAGTGACGGCGCACGCCTGGCCTTGCATGATTTCTGGAAGGCGATCGCGTACTCGGCGCAGCGCTACAACCCGTTCCGGTGGCTGCCCTGGTTCAAAAGCAGCCATACGCTGGGCCTGAACCATTCCCCGATGTATGCGATGGCCGACATCGCGCTGCGCCTGCTGTCGCCGTACCAGTTCAATCCCAATAACCTGAATCCGCTGCGCGAAGTGCTTGGCAGCCAGGTCGACTTTGCGGCACTGCGCGAGCATTGCCCGATCCAGCTGTACCTGTGTGCGACCAATATCGAGACCAGCCGGATACGCATCTTCCCGCCCGAGGAACTCAGCATCGACGCTGTGCTGGCCTCGGCCTGCGTGCCTACGCTGTTCCAGGCGGTCAGCATCGACGGCCAGCACTACTGGGATGGCGGCTATGTCGGCAACCCGGCGATCTTTCCGCTGATCTATCACTGCCAGACCCACGATGTCGTGATCGTCCATATCAACCCGATCGTGCGCCACGGTGTGCCGACCACGGCCGCGGATATCCTGAACCGCGTCAATGAGGTCAGCTTCAACTCGTCGCTGATGCGCGAGATGCGCGCCATTGCCTTCGTCACGTCGCTGATCCAGCAGGGCAAGGTCGACCGCACGGAGATGAAGGAGATGTGGATCCACTCGATCCGCTCGGACCAGACCATGGCCGCGCTGGGGGTCTCCACCAAGTACAACGCCGACTGGGACTTCCTGTGCTCGCTGCGCGACAAGGGCCGGGAAGAAGCGAGCCGGTGGCTGGAGCAGCACTACGACAGCGTGGGCCGGCGCTCCAGCATCGATATCAGCGGAGAGTTCCTGTAGGCCGGACCGGCTGCGCCAGCCGCCACGTCAGGTTGGCGCGTGCCTGCGCCTCGTAGCGCGCCTGGAACAGCTCGGTGGTGTAGATGCGTGGGCTGGCCAGCAGCGCACCCAGGAAGGCGCGCTCGGCGGCGTCATAGGCGGCGTCGTCCAGGTCGGTGCGTTCGGCCCGCAGGTTGGCGCCATTTTCCTGGAAGCGCGCGCGGCTGCAGCCCAGCGCCGCCAGGTCGATATCGGCGGTGAAGCGGCCGGCCAGGCTTGCCGGCACTTCGGCGTGGGTGGTTTCCAGGATAAGGGCGGCCACGCGCGCGGCGGCGGCGATGGTGCCGCCTGCCCAATGGCGCAACCATTCGGCGCTGCGTTGCTCGTTGTCCGTGGCGCCGGGCACGTAGATGACGTCGTGGCACCAGAGCGCCAGTTCCACCTCGTCGGTATCCGGTATCGCGCTGCGCGCCCAGTCCAGGTCGTGCAGGCAGCGGCGGACATGGTCGAGGGTGTGGTAGTGCCGCGTCGGTTCACCGTAGCAACGGGCGAGATCGGCATAGACGTCGGCCGCGCGCGTGCCGCCCGCACGTGTCCACAGGGCGACAAAGCGGTCTTGCAGGGGGAGGCCTGGCGTCGGGGTCATGCGTGCGGGCGCTCCGTGGTATTGGTCTGGTCGGCGGCCAGCGCTTCGAGCAGCGCCTGGGCCTCCCGCCAGTCCGCGGTATCGGTGCCCTCGCTGAAGCTGCCATGGATCCGGGCCAGCGCTTCACGCGCCGCGTCGCCCTTGCCTTGTTGACGCCACAGCCGGGCCAGGCTCAGGGTGGCCTGCAGTTCCAGCGGCTTTGCACGTTGTTCGTGGGCGACCGTGATGGCCCGGTGCAAGCAGGCCTCGGCTTCCTCCTGCGCGGCTGGCGGCGCGGGGTGCTCTGCCGACAGCTGCAGCAGCATCTCGGCGCGCAGCCGGTACACGGTTGACTCATCGAGCCGCTCTCCGGTCTCTTCCACCAGCGCCTGTGCCTGCGTGAGCACGTCCAGCGCGGCGGTGGTCTGGCCTGCCCTGCCGCAGGCCTCTGCAACCAGGGCCAGGAGGTTCGGCATGCCCAGTCTGCCGCCGGTGGCCTCATAGGCGGCTACGCCCTGGCGCGTCAGCGCAACGCCTTCCTGGTGACTGCCCAGCTCCGCCATCGCCCAGCCCTGCAGGACGGTGCCCCACGACAGGTAGATCGGAAAACCCTGTTCGCCCGAGATGGCGATGGCGGCTTCGGCATACTCCTGTGTCAGCCGGACTTCGTGCCGGCATCGATGCTGTTCCGCGGCAAATACCAGGCACAGCGCAAGGTTGTATGCATCCGGCCGGGCCCGCGCCATGGCCAGCGACTCCTGGCAGCGCGCCAGTGCCTGGTCCGCCAACCCCTGGTACCACAGGATCCAGCCCAGCGTACTGGTGGCGTGGACGGCCGGGTCGCGCCCGTAGCCGGTCAGGAAGTCGTACGCGGGTTGCTCAGGATGCGGCACCGCGAGCACCGCCTCCACGTGCTTGCGCGCAGCGTCCAGCATGCCAAGGCGGAACAGCGTGGCGCCAATCGCGCGATGGCCCTCCGCCAGTTGCTTGGGCTTCTGCGACTTCATGGCCAGCGCAAGCAGCCGCTTGCCCAAAGGCAGCGAGACCTGGTATTGCGCACGCAGCTGATAGAACGCCCACAACCCCAGTTGTGCCGAGAACAGGTAGGGCGTCTGCTGGCCTTGCTCGCACAAGGCCAGCGCCCGCCGGTAATTGCCCTCCACTTCGGGCGATGCCTGGCCCCGGGCCGCAATCAGCGCGGGCCCGAGCGCAAGCAGCAGCGTCAGTTCCTGGCGCGCGCGCTCGGCACTGTCGGGTTGCCGCTTGATCAGGTCGATGGCGGTGCTCAGGTGCCGGATCGCTTCGGCCTGCGCGGAGCGCAGCAGTGCCTGCTGGCCGGCGCAGTGCAGGTACTCGACCGCCTTCGGGATGTTGCCGCTGAGGCTGTAGTGGTGCGCCAGTTCGCTGCAGTAGTCCTTGAGCCGGCCATGGAAGAGCGCCTCGATGGCCTGGGCGGAGCTTTCATGCAAGGCGCTGCGCCGCTCGGTGAGCAGCGAGCTGCCCGCCACCTCCTGGGTCAGCGCGTGCTTGAAGGCGTACTCGACCTCGGGGAACGCCGGACGTTCGTAGACGAAATCCGCAGCCTGCAGGTCGGCCAGCAGCGGATGCAAGTGGTCTTCCGGCAAGCCGGTCACGCGCAGGACCAGGCTCAGCGGGAACTCCTTGCCGATCACGGCCAGCGTCTGCAACAGCTCCTTCTGGGCCAGCGGCAGCCGATCGATACGGGCGGCCAGCACGCCTTGCACGGTGGTGGGGATATGGAGCAGGGCCGGCGCGGTCTCGATGCGGTAGCAGCCGGGCTGGCCGAGCAGCGTGCCTTCCTCGGCCAGGGTCTGGACCACTTCCTCCATGAAGAAGGGGTTGCCTTCGGTCTTGTCGAGGATCAGCCGCTTCAGCGGCACCAGGCTGCGGTCGTCCCCGAGCAGCGCGGTCAGCAGTTCCTGCGCCTCCGCCTGCCCCAGCGGCTGCAGCTGCAGCTGCGAATAATGCCCGTCCGCCTTCCAGTGATGGCTGTACTCCGGCCGGTAGTTCACCAGCAGCAGGATCCGCGCGCCGGGTACATGGTCGATCAGCATGTTGAGGAACGCCTCGGTCTCACCGTCCAGCCATTGCAGGTCTTCGAAAATGACTTCCAGTGGCTGGTTGAGGCTTTCCCGGACCAGCAGCCGCGCAATGGCGTCGAAGGTGCGCTGGCGCCGGATGGTCGGGTCCATGGTCGGCAACGGCGAGTCAGGCTCAATGGTGCCGAGCAGGTAGAGCAGGTAGGGCAGGTGCTCTTCCAGCGAACGGTCCAGCGTCAGCAGCCTGCCGGTCACCTTTTCGCGGCAGCTGCGGTCGCCGTCCTGCGCCGTGATCTGGAAATAGCTCTTCAGCATCTCGATCAGCGGCAGGTAGGCAAAAGCCTTGCCGTGCGAGACCGAAAAGGTTTCCAGCGCCAGGCAGCCCTGCTGCGACCTGACCTTGAATTCATGGAACAGCCGGGACTTGCCGACCCCCGCTTCGCCGACCACAGAAACAATGCGCCCGTGACCCGCCTTGGCCTGCTCCAGCGCCGCGTGCAAGTGCGCCAGCTCATCCTGGCGCCCGACAAACCTGGCCAGGCCGCGGTGCGCCGCCACCTGCAGGCGCGTGCGCAAGGCCCCCAGGCCAACCACCTCATACACCGCGAGCGGGTCGCGCACGCCCTTGACATGGGTGGTCCCCAGCGCCGTGAACTCGAAATAGCCTTCGGTGAGCCTGTGGGTCGATTCGCTGACCAGGATCGACGCCGGCGTGGCAATACCCTCCATGCGCGAAGCGATATGGATGGTGTGCCCGACCGGATCGTAGTCGGTATGCAGGTCATCCTTGCGGATCGAGCGCACCACGACTTCGCCGGTGTGGACGCCGATCCGGATCTGCAGCGGGATGCCTTGCTCCAGCCGCACGCGGTCGCTGTGGCGATGCATCGCGTCCTGCATGCGCAGCGCCGCGTAGAGCGCGCGCAAGGCATGGTCCTCGTGGGCAATCGGCGCGCCGAACAGCGCCAGGATGCCGTCGCCGAGGAACTTGGCCACATAGCCCTCATAGTGGTGGACGGCTTCCATCATCAGCGTCACCACGGGGTCAATCAGCCGGCGCGCGTCTTCGGGGTCCAGGTCCTGCGTCAGCGCGGTCGAGCCCGCCATGTCGGCAAACAGCGCGGTGATGGTCTTGCGCTCGCCGGCAGTCTCGCCCCTGGCCTCCATTGCAGCCTGCTCGGCCAGGATGCGCCCGGCAAGGTGGGGCGGCGTGTAGAGGACCGGGGCCGTGGCCGCAGGCAGCACTGGCGTGGAAGCAGTGCTGGCAGGGGCGTCGGACAGCGCAAAGCCGCAAGCGCGGCAGAACTTCGCGGCTGCAGTGGCCTCTTCGCCACACTGTGGGCAGGCTCGGCCAAGCCTTGCCCCGCATGCCTCACAGAAGTTGGCTCCCGCAAGGTTCGCGAAACCGCAACTGGTGCAGCGCATTTCGCCTCCTGGCCGTCGTTGGTCGCCTGGACGGTACTCAAGACTATTAGAGGTGGGATCGACGGGGATGGCAAGGCGGTGCTGCCTGATGACAGTGCGTCCAGATTGCTCCAGGCCAAGTGACTGATCTTGCACCGACTCGGGATGTACGCCTATTCCCCGCGCTCGTCCCTGACCTGCACCTTGCCGTCCGCCACCCGGACCGGGAACGTCGCCACCGGTTCGTAGGCGGGCGGGGACAGCGCCTCGCCCGTCAGCAGGGAAAAGTGCGAGCCGTGGCGCGGGCAGACGACTTCCTGGCCTTCCACGTCGCCGCCGCAAAGCGGCTCGGCCTCATGCGAGCAGAGGTCCTCGATGGCGAAGTAATTGCCATCCACATTGAATACCGCGACCTGGACGCCATCGACATCGACGCTGCGGCAAGTGCCGGGCGCGAAGTCCTGGGCTTGGGCGACATCGATCCAATCGCTCATTTCAGAGCAGCCCCAGTTCCAGGCGTGCCGCCTCGCTCATCCGTTCTCTCGACCAGGGCGGGTCCCACACCAGTTCCACCTCGACTTCTTCCACCCCGCTGGCTTCCATCACGGCGCCCTCCACCACGCCAGGGAAGGTCTGCGCCACCGGGCAGCCCGGTGCGGTCAGCGTCATGCGGATGCCCACCTTGCCACTGTCTTCGTCCACCGATAGCTGGTAGATCAGGCCAAGGTCGTAGATATTGACCGGGATCTCGGGGTCGTACACCGTGCGCAAGGCCGCTATCACCCGCCCCTCGAGGCTGTCCGGCTCAGGCTCGAACCTGTCTTCGTGTTCCCTGGCCTTGTGCAGCCAATCGATCATGCTCATGGTTTTACTCCGTTGAGACCGGCCTGGCGCTGTTCTCCAAAGCGGCTTGCATGGTATGCCACGCCAGGGTGGCGCACTTCACGCGTGCCGGGAACTCGCGCACGCCGGCCAGGACCTCCAGCTTTCCCATCGGCACCTCGGCCTGCCCCGGCGCTCCGGTCACCAGCGCGTGGAAGCCGGAGAACAGAACCCGCGCCTGCGCCTCGGTCTTGCCTTTGAGCGCTTCTGTCATCAGCGAGGCCGAGGCGGTGGAGATGGCGCAGCCCGAGCCCTCGAAGCTGGCGTCCTCGATCACCCCGTCGCGGATTCTCAGGTACAGCGTCAACCGGTCGCCGCACAGCGGGTTGAAGCCCTCGGCGCTGCGGTTCGCTGCCGCCAGCCGCCCGAAATTGCGCGGCGAGCGGCTGTGGTCGACAACCACTTCCTGGTAGAGGTTGCGCAGGTCAGACATCAGGCGAATACCTCCTGTGCCGCGCGCACGGCAGCAAACAGTGCATCCACTTCTTCACGCGTGTTGTACAACGCGAAGGAAGCCCGCACCGTGGCAGGCACGCCGAAGCGCTCCATCACCGGCATGGCGCAATGGTGGCCGGCACGGACCGCCACGCCGTGCTGATCGAGGATGGTGCCGACATCGTGCGGATGGATGCCGTCCAGGGTGAACGAGAGGATGCTCGCCCTGTCGGCAGCTGTGCCGATCATGCGCAGGCCGGCGATCCTCGCTGCCTGAGCGCCGGCGTAGGCGAGCAGCGCGTGCTCGTGGGCGGCGATGGCTTCCAGGCCGACCGCGCGCACGTACCCGATGGCGGCGCCAAGGGCGATGACGCCGGCGATATTGGGGGTGCCGGCCTCGAACTTGTAGGGAAGCTCGTTGTAGGTGGTCTTGCGGAACGTGACCTCGCGAATCATGTCCCCGCCGCCCTGGTAAGGCGGCATGGCATCGAGCAGCGCGGCCTTGCCGTAGAGCACGCCGACGCCGGTGGGGCCGTAAAGCTTGTGCCCGGAGAACGCGTAGAAATCGCAATCGAGGGCCTGCACGTCGACCTTGAGGTGCGGCACGGCCTGGGCGCCATCGATCAGCACCGGGATGCCATGGAAATGCGCCAGCTCGATGATGTGTCGCACAGGGTTGATGGTGCCAAGCGCGTTGGAGAGGTGCGTCAGCGCGACCAGCCTGGTGCGCGGGCCGAGCAATTGCGCGAACTGCTCCAGCATCAGCTCGCCGGCATCGTTGATCGGCGCCACCTGCAGCAAGGCGCCGGTGCGCTGGCACGCCAGTTGCCACGGCACGATATTGGAATGGTGCTCCATCGCGCTGATCAGGATCTCGTCGCCCGGGCGCAGACGCTGGCCGAAAGTTGCCGCCACCAGGTTGATCGCCTCGGTGGTGCCGCGCACGAACACGATTTCTTCGCGCCCGGCGGCGTTGATCAAGTCTCGCACTGCGTCGCGCGCGGCCTCATAGGCATCTGTGGCGCGCTGGCTCAGGGTATGCACGCCGCGGTGGATATTGGCGTTGAGCGCGGCATAGTAATGCGCTTCGGAATCGATCACGCTTTGCGGCTTCTGGGTGGTGGCGGCGTTGTCCAGATAGACCAGCGGCTTGCCGTTGATGGTCTGGCGCAGGATAGGGAAATCCTGCCGCAGCCGCTCTACCTCCGGGCTGGCGACCGTCAAAGCTTGCTCCACGGCCATCAGTTCATGCGCAGGCGTGCTCATGGCAGCTCCTTCACGGGCTCCGGCAGCCGGCCGCGCAAAAGCGTTTCCAGCCGCGTGCGCAATGGGGCAGGGCCGAGCCGCCTGACGACCTCCTCGGCGAAGGCAAAGGTGAGCAGGGCACGCGCCTCGGCATCGTCCATCCCGCGCGAGCGCAGGTAGTAGATCTGCTCGGGATCGAGCTGGCCTACGGTGGCGCCGTGGCTGCATTTGACGTCGTCGGCATAGATCTCCAGTTGCGGCTTGGTGTCGACCTCGGCGTTGTCGGACAGCAGCAGGTTGCGGTTGGACTGATGCGCGTCGCTGTGCTGGGCATCGGCATGCACCACCACCTTGCCGTTGAAGACGGCGCGCGAGGCGCCCGCCAGCACGCCCTTATAGAACTCGCGACTCTTGCTGTGCGGGCTGGCGTGGTCGATGCGGGTGTGGTGGTCAATATGCTGCCGCCCGCCGGTCATATACAGCCCGTCCAGCGAGCACTCGGTATGCTCGGCATTCAGCCCGACTTCGATGTCGACCCGCGCCAGGGCGCCGCCCAGGGCAAAGGAACTGGAGGCGACGCGGCTACCATGCCGCTGGTCCAGGTTCACGCCGGCGATATGGAAGGCCTTGAGGCTCTCCTGCTGCAGCTTGTGATGTTCGACCTGCGCATCGCGCTCGGCAACGATGTCGGTGATGGTATTGGTGCAATAGGCCAGGCCATCCAGGCCCGCGTGATGCTCCACGATGCAGACCTGGCTGCCGGCTTGCGCCACCACGAGGTTGCGCGCATGGGTTGCCAGCTCGCCAGCCGTGGCGAGGAACAGCAAGTGGATTGGCTGTTCCGGGACGGTTCCGGCCGCCACGCGGATATAGGCACCGTCGGTCATGAACGCCATGTTCAAGGCGGCGAAACCGGACGGGTAGTCGTTAGCGCGACGCACGAACAGCGCTTCCAGGCAGTCCGGCGCGCGCTCCAGCGTCGCGGCCAGGCTGGCCAGCTCCGTGCCCGCAGGCAGGGCACCAATGCGCGACCATTGCGGCTGGTGCACGCCATTGACAAACACCATCAGGTGCGCGCTGGCCAGGGCGAGCGCCTCGATCTGCGCTGCCACCGCGCCGTCCAGGCCGTCGCCGGCCTGCGGCAGTGCCACGGCAAAGCGGCTTCGCTCGAGTGCGGCCACGCTGGTGTATTTCCAGTCCTCCTGGCGCAGCGTGGGGAACCCGGCCTGGGCGAAATAGTCCAGCGCCTGCCGGCGCGCGTGCGCAAGCCAGCCCAGGCGGCGGCCGGGCAGTGCGGCCTCGACGCGGGCGAACTCGGCGAGATAGTGCTCCAGTCCGCTTGCGCTCATGTTGAAGACTCCATCCCGGCATAGCCGTGCCGCTCCAGCTCGCGCGCCAGCTCGGGCCCGCCAGACCTGGCGATGCGGCCTTGCGCAAGCACGTGAACCTGATCCGGCACGATGTAATCGAGCAGGCGCTGGTAGTGCGTGACCAGCACAATCGCGCGTTGCGGGCTGCGCATGGCCTCGATGCCCCTGGCGACGATCTTGAGCGCGTCGATATCGAGGCCAGAGTCGGTCTCGTCGAGAATGGCGAGCCGCGGCTCCAGCACCGCCATCTGCAGGATCTCGTTGCGCTTCTTCTCGCCGCCGGAGAAGCCTTCGTTCACCGATCGGTAAAGCAGGTCCTGGTCCATTTCCATGAGCTGGAGCTTGTCCTTGACCAGGGCGAGAAAATCCATGGCGTCCAGCGCTGGCTGCCCGCGGTGCTTGCGGATCGCGTTGAGCCCCGCCTTGAGCAGGTAGATATTGGAGACGCCGGGGATTTCCACCGGATACTGGAAGGCGAGGAAGATGCCAGCGCGGGCGCGCTCTTCCGGCGGCATGCCGAGCAGGCTGGTGCCGTCATAGAGGACCTCGCCCTCTGTCACGGTAAAGCGATCGCGCCCGGCCAGTACGTGGGCCAGGGTGCTCTTGCCCGAACCGTTCGGGCCCATGATGGCGTGCACCTCGCCGGCCTTCACGGCGAGGTCGATGCCGTGCAGGATGGGCTTGTCATCTACGCTGACATGCAGCTTGCGGATCTCAAGCATGGCCGGCTTCTTTCATCCAGTGCGCCCTGCGGCGCGCGCCGTGCGCGCCACGTTTACCCGATACTGCCTTCCAGGCTCACGCCCAGCAGCTTCTGGGCTTCCACCGCGAATTCCATCGGCAGCTCTTTGAATACTTCCTTGCAAAAACCGTTCACGATCATCGAAACCGCATCCTCTGCGCTGACCCCGCGGCTCTGGCAATAGAACAACTGGTCCTCGCCAATGCGCGACGTGGAGGCCTCGTGCTCGACCTGGCCGGTGGCGTTCTTCACCTCGATATAAGGGAAGGTATGGGCGGCGCATTTGTCGCCCAGCAGCAGCGAATCGCACTGCGAGTAGTTGCGTGCGCCGACCGCGCTCCTGGCCATCTTCACCAGCCCGCGATAAGCATTCTGGCCGTGGCCGGCCGAGATGCCCTTGGAAAGGATGGTGCTCCTGGTGTTCCTGCCGAGGTGCGTCATCTTGGTCCCGGTGTCGGCCTGCTGGTAGTGGTTGGTCAGCGCGACTGAATAGAACTCGCCGACCGAGTCGTCACCCTGCAGGATCACGCTCGGATACTTCCAGGTGATGGCGGAGCCGGTCTCCACCTGGGTCCACGAAATCTTCGAGCGCGCGCCGCGGCAGTCACCGCGCTTGGTGACGAAGTTATAGATGCCGCCCTTGCCATCCTTGTCGCCCGGATACCAGTTCTGCACGGTCGCGTACTTGATCTGTGCGTCTTCCAACGCGATCAGCTCCACCACCGCGGCATGCAACTGGTTCTCGTCGCGCATCGGCGCGGTGCAGCCTTCCAGGTAGCTGACGTAAGCGCCCTGGTCGGCGATGATCAGGGTGCGTTCGAACTGGCCGGTGTTGCTGGCATTGATGCGGAAGTAGGTCGACAGCTCCATCGGACAGCGTACCCCGGGCGGGATATAGCAGAACGAGCCGTCGCTGAACACGGCGGAGTTGAGCGAGGCGAAGAAGTTGTCGGTATAGGGCACGACCGAGCCGAGATACTGCTGCACCAGCGCCGGATGCTCCCGCACCGCCTCGGAAAACGAGCAGAAGATGATGCCGAGTTCGCCCAGTTTCTGCTTGAAGGTGGTGGCCACCGAGACGCTGTCGAATACCGCATCCACCGCCACGCCTGCCAGCAGTTCACGCTCATGCAGTGGCACGCCCAGCTTTTCGTAGGTACGCAGCAACTCCGGATCGACCTCGTCCAGCGTCTTCGGTCCCGCCTTCTGGGAGTGCGGCGCTGAATAGTAGGCGATCGCCTGGTAGTCGATGGGCGGGTGCTTGACCGTTGCCCAGTGCGGCTCGGACATCGTCAGCCAGTGGCGGAAGGCCTTGAGACGCCACTCCCGCATGAACTCCGGCTCGCCCTTGATGGCCGAGATCATGCGGATCACGTCCTCATCCAGCCCGCACGGTACCGTGTCCGTCTCCACGGCCGTGTAGAAGCCATGCTTATAGCCCTGGTTGATCAGTTCGTCGAGCTTGCGTGCCGGGGTTGCCATGATCTGCCTTCACTTGCCACTGTCACCTGAATCACAGAATGTCGGCTTGCGGCCCGTTTGTGCGTCGGGCGCGCAAGGCGCCAATATCCACCGGGTGCAATACCGGTTGCGCCATATCTGCCAGCGTTACGCCATTCAGTGCGCTAAAGATGACTCGATTGATCGATTGCCAGTTGGCGCGGATGGCGCACAGGCCTTCCTGCGCACACAGGCCGGCGGCGACACTGCACTCGGTCATGCCGGCCGGACCTTCCATGGCGTCAATCACCTGTGCGATCGAGATCTGTTCCGGCGGTCGCGCCAGCAGATAGCCGCCATTGGCACCGCGCATGGACTCCACCAAGTTGTGTCTTGCCAGCATCTTCAGAATCTTGCTTGCCGTCGGTACCGCGACGCCGATCGCGGCGGCGACCTCGGCGGCACTATGGATTCGGCCCGGGTCTCGCGCCAAGTGCGTCATGATCACCGTGCCATAGTCAGTCAGCTTGCTTAGTCTGAGCATCGTCGCCACCAGTATTTGCTAATTAGAACCAATTCGGTCCTCATTTGTTCCGACATCCGGGTTCCAAATCAGGCCAGGATCCGGGGGATCCGCTGACACAAGGTTGCAGGCGACGGTGTATAGATGATTATCTGCGCGAGCGGCGAGGACTCAGGCATGGTCAACCAACCCATTACCGTCATCACCGGCGCGAGCCGCGGCTTGGGCCGCGCAGCCACGCGCCGTCTGGCCACAGTTGAAGGTCATCTGGTCGTCGCCACGGCGCGCAAGCCGACGGACCTCGCGGCGCTTGAGACAGAACTCCGGCTTGCGGGCCATCCGATTGCATGCCGTCCCCTTGACGTCACGGAGGAAGGCTCGGCGGCCGCGCTGGCCGGCTGGCTGACCGAACGCTTCGGTCGCGTGGACGTGCTGATCAACAACGCTGGTGTTTCACTCGATCACTACAGCACCAGCCTGCTCGAACTGCCGCTCGAGACCCTGCGCCGCACCCTGGAAACCAATCTGTTCGGCGTGCTGCGGACCACCCAGGCGTTGGCGCCACTGCTGCGCGCCAGCCGCGCCGGCCGGGTGGTCAACCTGGCTTCGGGCATGGGGCAGCTGGCGGAGATGGGCCGCGGCGTGCCGGCCTACCGAATCTCGAAAACGGCGCTGAATGCCGTCACGCGCATCCTGGCCGCCGAGATGGCGGATAGCGGCGTCAAGGTCAACTCGGTGTGCCCCGGCTGGTGTCGCACCGACCTGGGCGGCCCCGATGCGCCGCGCTCGCCGGAGCAGGGCATCGACACTGTGATCTGGCTGGCAACGCTGCCCGACGATGGCCCCACCGGCGGGTTCTTCCGCGATCGCCAGCCGATTCCGTGGTAGGCCCGGCGGGTTCGCGGCAGCCGCGTCGAAGGCGTTGTACATCAAGTCGCGCGTGGACGTCTATTTGCCGAAGACTGTCTTAAAAAATTCATGTCACGCCTTGATAATTCGTATAGGGCGGTATTGAATGAATTTTCCCGGCGCGCGCGGTACGCGCCCGGTGGTCAAGCACCTTGCAGAGGGGGGCAATTCGCCGCATGGACCAGGCGCCTGGCGCGACGATAGTCATCAACGCTTCCCAGTAAATCAAAAAGACGCAGGAGACGAACGTGCTGAGTCCTCATGAATTTGCCGCACTCATTCTGGTCAAGCAAGCCCCGAACCCGGAAGAACTGGACCCCATGGCGATTGACACGCTGCTCGCGCATCAATTTGTCACGCTGGAAAACCAGCCTTCCGGTCAAGCGTGTCCCCGCCTCACCCAGCGTGGCGATTCCCTTCTGAAGGCTGTCGCGCGGTTTCGCTAAGGCCGCTGCCCCGTCCCCCTCGAATACCTTCCCGCCCGTGGCAGGAGACAACCATGCGCATTCCGCCTTCTCTGTACGGCGTTCTGCTGGCCGCATTGATTGGACTCGGCGGTTGCGCCATGCCGGACAAGCCGAAGCCAACCATGCCTTCGTTATACGAGCGGCTTGGCGGCATCCAGGCGATTACAGCGGTCGTCGACGATTTTGTTGGAAATGTTGCTGCCGACGCGCGCATCAATGCAAAGTTCGCCACGGCCAATATTCCGCGCCTGAAGACGAGACTGGTTGAACAGATTTGTGCTGGCGCAGGGGGGCCATGCACTTACTCCGGGCGTGACATGAGGACCGCCCATGCCGGCATGGGAATCACCAATGGCGAGTTTGATGCGCTGGTGGAAGACCTGGTGAAGTCGCTCGCCAAATTCAAGGTGCCGCCTCAGGAACAGAAAGAGTTGCTCGGCATGCTAGGGCCAATGAGGAAGGATATCGTCTCTCGATAACCCTGCTTTCCCTCACCCTCGCGTCAGCCCACTGACGACCGGGCTGCGACGCCCTCGGCCATGCGCCCCGGAGGGCTGTCAGCACATACCCTCAGTTGACGTCGAAATTTATGTGCGTAAAATTCAATTCATAAATATGAATATCGGCACGCACCGGGCCCCTGATGGCCGCGCGTCGTGCCGGCGCCGGATTTCGACAACCGCCGTCCAGGAGACCCCCCGAATGAAGCCGTTTTCGCGCCGCCGCCTGATGCTGTGCGCCGCCGTGCTGGGCGCGATGCCCGCGCTGGCCTGGAGTGACACCTATCCCAGCAAGCCGATCCGCATGGTGGTGCCGTTTGCGCCAGGCGGGGCCACCGACGTGGTGGCGCGGCTGATTTCGCAGAAGCTCGGCGAAGCGCTCAAGCAGTCGGTGGTGGTGGAAAACCGCCCCGGCGCCAACGGCATCATCGGCACGGATATCGTGGCGCGCGCGGCGCCGGACGGCTACACGCTGCTGCTGAACAGCGCCGGCGCGCAGACCCTCAGCCCGGTGCTGTACAAGGCGGGCTATGAGCCGCTGAAGAGCTTTGCGCCGATCTCGCAGATCAGCAATATCGGCTTCGTGATGGTGGTCCACCCGTCGGTGCCGGCCAAGACCGTGCAGGAGTTCGTGGCGCTGGCCAAGTCGAAGACCAAGCCGCTGAGCCTGTCGGCCGGCAGCAGCATGATCGAGCTGATCGGCGCCACCTTCAAGTCCGCGGCGGGCACGCCGGACGTTGTCAGCGTGTCTTACCGCGGCACCGGGCCGCAGATGCAGGCGGTGGTGGCGGGCGAGGTCGACATGACCATCGACCCGTTCAACGGCATGGCGATGATCAAGGCCGGCAAGCTGCGCCCGCTGGCGGTGTTCGCGTCCAAGCGCTCGCCCGCGCTGCCGGATGTGCCGACCATGCATGAGGCCGGCTATGACGGCATGGCCTTCAATTCCTGGGCGGGGCTGCTGGCACCGGCCGGCACGCCCAAGGAGATCGTCACGCGGCTGAACCAGGAAGTGAACCGCATCCTGGCGCAGCCCGAGATCAGGCAGCGCCTGGCAGCGATCGACTACGAGGTGGTGGGTGGCACGCCGGAGCAGTTCGCCGCGACCATTGCCGAGGATGCGGCGCGGTGGGTCAAGATCGTCAAGGATACGAACTACAAGGCGGGATCGTGAGGGCTCAGGCTGGTGCAGGTGTCGCCTGCCGCACCAGCCAGCTGCGGAACGCCCGCGCCGCGGCCGGTTCCATCCGGTCGCGCGGCCACACCACGTAGTAGCCGCCGCCCAGGCTGGCGCTGGCGTCGCTGGCGCGCACCAGCAGGCCTTCGCGCAGGCAGGCGTCGATCATATGGCGCCAGCCCAGCACGATGCCCTGGCCTTCCATGGCCAGCTGCAGCAGGATCGGGTACTGGTTGGAGGTCAGCACGTTGCGCAGCGTGGCATCGGGCAAGCCCTGGCTGGCCAGCCAGGTCTGCCAGGACATCCACTGGCGCTGGCCGTCGTCGAGCATCAGCAGCGTTTCATTGGCCAGCGCGGTCGGGGTCAGCGTGCGGCCGTTCAGGTAGCCCGGCGCACACACCGGGAACACTTCCTCGCCATACAGCCGTCGCGCCGCCAGTCCGGGCGGCGGACCCTCGCGCAGGTAGTACATGCCGATATCGAACTCCGCCGGCGACAGTGACGCCAGGCTGTCGTTGACGGTCAGGCGCAGCTGGATCTCGGGGTGCGCCTCGCGGAACGAGGCAAGCCGCGGCGTCAGCCACAGCACCGCCACGCCGCTGGAGCACGCCACCGTCAAGGCGGTATGGCTGCGCACCTTCATCACGTCTTCGGTCGCTTCGGCGCAGCCCACCAGCAGGCGCTGCACCACCTCGGCATAGCGCTGGCCGCTGACGGTCAGGCGCAGCGCGCGCGGTTCGCGGATAAAGAGCTTGCGCCCGAGAAAGCGTTCCAGCTGCGCCACCTGGCGGCTGATCGCGCTTTGGGTCAGGTGCAGCTCGGCCGCGGCGCGGGTGAAGCTGCCGTGGCGCATCGCGGCTTCAAACGCGACCAGGTTGGGCAGGGGCGGGAGCGGGGAAATGCGCATGGGGGCTTCCGGTCAGAGAGGCCCCCATGATAGACCGCCGGTGCAGGCCAGCGGGAGGGGCGCGCCGCCCGGGTCAGCCTTCGCGGCGGTGGATGCGGCCGGCCTGCATCACCACGCTCAGGCGCTCGCCCTGGCCGGCGATCAGGCCGATATCGGCCAGCGGGTTGCCGTCGACCAGCAACAGGTCGGCCAGTGCGCCGGCGCGCACGGTGCCAAGCTCGCCGTCGCGCTGCAGGATGGCGGCGGCGATCGAGGTGGCCGAGCGGATCGCTTCCAGATTGCCGAGCAGCTCGGCGCGGATGCGGAACTCTTCGGACTGGTGGTCGTGCATCTCGCCCAGCAAGTCCGAGCCATAGCCCATCGGCACGCCGGCATCGGCATAGATGCGCAGCGAGTCGCGGCCGGCCTGGCGCACGGTCTCGATCTTGGCTACCGAGTCGGCCGGCAGGCCCAGGCGGGCACCGTCGCGCGCAAGCGCGTCGTAGGTGACCAGCGTCGGCACCACGAAGGCGCCGTGCTTGCGCATCTCGTCGGCGGCAGCGCGGTCGACCAGGTTGCCGTGCTCGATGGTGCGCACGCCGCAGCGCACCGCGCGGGTGATAGCGCGGCCGGTGTAGGCGTGGGCCATCACATAGGTCTGTGCGGCTTCGGCTTCGGCCACGATCGCGCGGATCTCGTCTTCGCTGTACTGGGTGTTGCCGATCGGGTCGGTGGGCGAGGCCACGCCGCCCGAGGCCATGATCTTGATCTGGCTGGCCCCTTTCTGGATTTCTTCGCGCACGGCCAGGCGCACCGCGTCGACGCCATCCACCACGCGCGCGATGGCACCGGCGCGGAAGGCGCACGAACAGGGCTCCAGCACATCCGAGCGCGGACGGAAATCACCATGGCCGCCGGTCTGCGACAGCGCCTTGCCCGACGCAAAGATGCGCGGGCCCGGCACCAGCCCGGTGGCAACCGCCTGCGACAGGCCCCAGTCGGCGCCGCCGGCATCGCGCACGGTGGTGAAGCCGCGCTCCAGCATGCGCTGCATGATCGGCAGCGCGCGGATAGCCACCAGCACGTTGGGCTGCACCGCGTTCAGGCCGAGGTTGGCCAGCGAGGCCAGCACGTGCACGTGGCAGTCGATCAGGCCGGGCATCACGGTCTTGCCGCGCGCGTCGATGCGCTGTGCGTTGGGGGCATCGATCGCCGGGCCGACCGCGGCAATGCGCTCGCCTTCAACCAGGACATCGTGGCCGCGCAGCAGCTCGCCCGTGCCGGGTTCGAGCACATCGCCGCCGTGGAAAAGGATCTGGGGACTCTGGGACATGTCAGCGTTGTTGCAGGTAGGAAGGTTCGCGCACGAAGCGGGTGCCGACCAGGCTGATGGCGGCGGCGATCATCACGTAAATGGCCGGGGCCATGCTGCTGCCGGTGGTGGCGATCAGCCAGGTGATGATGAACGAGGCAAAGCCGCCGAAGATCGTCACCGCGAAGTTGTAGGCCACCGACAGGCCGGTCGACAGCACGCGCGCCGGGAACAGCTCGGAGAAAGCCGCCAGGATCGGGCCGGTGTAGGTGGCGATCAGCACGCCGAACACCAGTTGGAACACCAGCAGCGACGACAGCCCCGGTACATGGTTGATGAAGGTGAACATCGGCCACGCCAGCACCAGGATCAGCAGCGCCGACCCGCTCAGCAGCACGCGCCGGCCGATACGGTCTGCCAGCAGGCCCACCAGCGGCGCGAACACCATGATGGCGCTGCCGCCAGCCATGCCGGCGATAAAGCCGTCGGCCTGTGGCACCTTCAGCACCTTGACCGCGTAGGTCGGCATGTAGAACAGCAGCACATAGGTGCACACCGTCCACAGGATCACCATCGAGAAGCTGGCCAGGGTCTCGCGCGGGTAGGCCTGCACGATCTCCTTGAGCGGTGAATCGGCGCGCTCGGCGTTGTCGCGGAAGGTCGGGGTTTCATCGAGGTGGTGGCGGATGTAGTAGCCCACCGGGCCGATCACGATGCCCAGCAGGAACGGCAGGCGCCAGCCCCAGCTGTTGAGTGCCTCGGTGCTCAGCGAACTGGTGACGAAGGTGCCCACCGCCGCGCCCAGCAGCACGGCCACGCCGATGCTGGCCTGGATCCAGCTGGAGTAGTAGGCACGCTGGCGCGCCGGGGCGTACTCGGTCAGGAAGGCGGTGGCGCCACCCATCTCGCCGCCGGCGGAGAAGCCCTGCATCAGGCGCGCCACCACGATCAGCAGCGGGGCAAAGATGCCGACCTGGTCATAGGTCGGCGCAATGCCGATCAGCGTGGTGCCCAGCGCCATCAGCAGGATGGTCAGCGACAGTGCTGCCTTGCGGCCCACGCGGTCGGCGTAGATACCCAGCACGATGCCGCCCACCGGGCGCATGAAGAAGCCCACGCCGAAGGTGGCCACGGCCAGCAGCAGCGAGCTGAGGTCGTTGCCGGTGGGGAAGAACAGCTTCGCGATGATGACCGCGAAGAAGCTGTAGACGGTGAAATCGAACCATTCCAGGCCATTGCCGATCACCGTGGCGATGATGGCGCGGCGGCGCTGGCTGGGCTGGATGGCGGGCGCCGCTGGCGCTGCCGGTGTGTAGGGCGCGCTCGTGGGCGCAGCACTGTTTTGCATGGGTTCCTCCTCTTTGACAGCTGCCGTGGTAAGGGCCTGCTGATGCGCATGCCGGCCTGGCAGATGATGCAGCCGATGTTAGGAGAAGGACGGGAGCGAACGGTAGCGAATTCTCCGCATGAATGCATGCGTGTAGCGCATGGCTCGGGGGGATCGCGTCGTTGAGAGTATTTGCCGCCCGGACATTGCCGCCTGCTCAAGAGCAGCAGTTTCGCGGCGCTCACCGCCAGGGCAGCTGCTGCGGCCGGCGTTCCTGCTGTAGTGGCAAGCGCGCCGGCCATGCAGCCAACCATGTCAGCGGACGTTAGTGAAAGGCAAGCTCAAGCTCCACGCCGCTGTAGTCAACGCGCGGAGCAAGCTTGCGGCGTGGCCCTTGTTCAAAGTGAATCAAGCCGTAGCCCTCCATCGTGCGGAGTGTCCGCGACAGGTTCGACACGGCCCGTCCGGTTTTCTGCGACAGCTCTTCGAGCGATTCAGGATTCGTTTCCGCGATCAGCGCAAGCAATTGGCGATTGGCAGGGGACAGGACCTTTGCCAGCACGTCCAGCGATTGAAACCAGACCTTGGGCTCATCCTTTCCGGGCTTGAGTTTGCCGCGGGCGATCGCCATGGTGCGGGCCTTGAAGTCTTCCAGTGAGGCGATGCCAATCTTGAGGTTGCCGCTCATCATTCACTCCTTTTGCTGCAGGATCGTGTCGACCTCTGTCCAGAAATCTTCCAGCAAGGTGGAAGCATCCTGGTAGTCGTAGAATCGAACCCCCGCCGCCATGTGTTGGTGGTCGTATTCAATGCGCGTCCGCACTCCTGGCCCGGATCCCTCATTGATGCCGTGCGCATTGTCAAAGCCAAGCAAACGGCAGCCAATCCTGTCATGCAGTGTCAGCGAATACCTCAGTCCGTGAGGGCGTTCCTGCGAGACAGGGCAGGTGCGCACCACGATTTTCACCCAATGCAAGCTTTCGTCATCTATGACGAAGCGGAGCCCATCCAGGTCCAATAGTGTGTCGAGGCTACGGTCGCGCATAGGTATGCTATCACAGTGTGATAAGTATGGCGAGCCCGACCGCTTGCATAGTTTCGTACGTCCATAAGACGCCCGAACAACGTTTGTCTGTGGCCAAGGCCCGTCTGGCTAGCACATCACTTTGCCACCGACAATGTAACGAGGAGGTTATTTTCTGGAAATCTGGCGCATATTCAGAGCTTTCCCAAAGGGCTTTCCTTGCTGGCTCCGGCTTTCCCGTTGCTGATCGCTTGCGGCTCCTGTCGCCGGCCCTTCAGGCAGCCAGTAATTCTTCCACTTCCTCGCGCCGCGGCGGATACGCGCCGGCCCGGGTCGCAGCAATGGCCGCCGCGGCGGCAGCCAGCCGCGCCTGCGCGGCAAGGTCGCCCGCCGCGCCGGACAGCACGCCGGCCATCCAGCCGCCCATCGCCGCATCGCCACAGCCGACGGTGTCGGCCACATCAACTGCGAGCGCGGGCTGCTCGACGACAATACTGCCCTTGAGCAACGTCATGCCATGCGCGCCGCGTGTCAGCATGACGGTTGCATCGGGCGCCATGGCGCGTACCTGTGCCAGTGCCGCGTCGGTATCGAGCGCGGGAAAGAGTCCGGCCAGGTCTTCGTCGGAGATCTTGACGTAGCTGGCCAGCCGCAGCATGTGTGCGAGGACGTTGGCGTAGCCCGGTGCGCGCATCAGGTCCCGGAAGTTGGGGTCGAAGGCAATGCGCTTGCCCGCCGTTGCGGCCAGCGTGGCTTCTTCACACAGCCGTGCCGCCAGCGGCTGGCGCACCAGGCTGATGGAGCCGAAGTGGATCACCTCTGCCGCCTGGCGCCAGCCCTCTGGCAGGCGCGCCGGATCGAAATGCAGGTCCGCGCTGTCGTCGCCGACAAAGAAGTACTGCGGCGGATGGCGTGACGCGACAAAGGCCAGGAACGGCGAGCGCGCCACCCGCTGCAGGAAGCGGCTGTCCAGGCCGGCGTCAGCGCTGGCCTGGGCCAGGTCATCGCCGAACAGGTCCTGGCTGACGGCTCCCGCAAAGGCGGTCGCAATGCCCAGCCGGGCGCCCACGCGCGCCACGTTCCAGCATGAGCCGCCGGGCAGGCCCAGCCAGCTGCCGTCGGCCTGGCGGACCATGTCAGTCAGGGCTTCGCCGAACACGACATAGCGGGGAAGGGGCGTGGACATCGGAGTCTCCTGTGTTGTCTGCCGCGGGTTAGCTTGCGGCCGTTGCCCGCACTGCCTGGGCACGGCGGATCAGTGCGGCGGTCGAGGCATCATGCGCGGCGGCGCCGGCCGTGCCTTCCAGTTCGCGCTGGATCGGCGCGGCCAGTTTCTTGCCGAGTTCCACGCCCCACTGGTCAAACGAATTGATCTGCCACAGCGCACCCTGCACGAAGGTGCGGTGTTCCGACAGCGCCAGCAGCGCGCCCAGGTGGTACGGGTCCAGCCGCTGCAGCAGCAGCGTATTGCTGGGCCGGTTGCCCTCGAACACCAGGTGCGGCACCAGCGCTTCGTCGCGCACGCCCTCGGCGCGCACTTCGTCGGCGGTGCGCCCGCGCAGCAGCGCCTCGCCCTGTGCAAAGCAGTTGGCCAGCAGCTTGGTATGGTGGCCGGGCAAGTCGCTCACGGGTTCCAGCGTGGCGATGAAGTCTACCGGAACCAGCTGCGAGCCCTGGTGCATCATCTGGAAGTAGGCGTGCTGGCCGTTGGTGCCGGTCGTGCCCCATACCACAGCGGCCGAGCCCGCATCGAGCGCGCCGCCGTCAAGCCGCACGGACTTGCCGTTGCTTTCCATTTCCAGTTGCTGCAGGAAGGCCGGCAGCAGTTCAAGCGGCTCGCAGTAGGGCGCCACGCAGCGGCTGCCGGCACCGAGGAAGCTGCGGTACCAGACGTCGAGCAGGCCCAGGATCATCGGCAGGTTGCGCTCGGGCGGTGCGCTGGCGAAATGCAGGTCCATCGCGCGCGCGCCGTCCAGCAATTGCCGGAAGCGCTCGAAGCCGATGGCCACGGCGATCGAAAGTCCCACTGCGGACCACAGCGAGAAGCGTCCGCCCACCCAGTCCCAGAACGGGAACATATTGGCCGGGTCGATGCCGAAATCGGCCACCGCATCGCGGTTGGTCGACACCGCCACGAAATGGCGCGCCAGCCCCGCACGGGTCACGCCTTGCTGCAGGAACCAGTCGCGCGCGGTGCAGGCGTTGGCCATGGTTTCCAGCGTGGTGAAGGTCTTGGAGCAGACGATCACCAGCGTGGTGGCGGCATCCAGCCCCGACAGCGTGCGTGCCAGATCGCTGCCGTCGACATTGGCGACAAAGTGCATGCGCGGGCCGGTGGTTTGTGCATCGCCCAGCGCGCGGCAGACCATGCGCGGGCCCAGGTCCGAGCCGCCGATGCCGATATTGACGACGTCGGTGATCGCGCGGCCATCGAACCCGGTCCAGGCACCACTGCGCACCGCGTTGGCAAAGCGCTCGATCTGTGCCAGCACCGTGGCTACGTCAGCGCCCACGGGCACGCCGAGCGCGCGATAGCCATCCTCCGGATAGGCGCGCAGCGCGATATGCAGTGCGGCGCGGTGCTCGGTGGTGTTGACCGGTTCGCCGCCGAACATGGCGTCGCGCCGCTCGGCCACGCGCGCCTGGCCAGCCAGGGTGAACAGCAACGCCAGCGTTTCGTCGGTGATGCGGTTCTTGGCGTAGTCCAGCGTCAGGCCGCAGGCTTCGGCGGTGAAGCGCTCGGCGCGCAGCGGGCCGCGGGGGCCTTCGAACCAGTCGCGCATATGGGTGCCGCGCAGGGTGTCGGCGTGCGCGCGCAGGGCTTGCCAGGCGGGTAGGGAAGTGGTCATCTCAGGTACTCCGCAATACGTGGGCTACATCTCTTCATGCCAGGCCATGCCGTCTCGCGACAGCAGGGCGCTGGAGGCCGCCGGCCCCCAGGTGCCGGCGGTGTAAGGCTTGGGCGGCGTGGGCGAGTTCTCCCACGTCTTCAGGATGGGCGCGACCCAGCGCCACGCCTGCACCTGCTCATCGCGCCGCACGAACAGGCCCAGCCGGCCGCGGATCACGTCGAGCAGCAGGCGCTCGTACGCGCCCACGCGCCGCACACGTGGGGCTGCAGTGTTCAGTTGCAGGTCGAGGGACGCGGGAATCAGCGCCTGCGTGTCGCCCGGCTGCTTGGTCAGGAAATACAGCCGGATGCTTTCCTCGGGCTGCAGCGTGATCACCAGCCGGTTGCCGGACATGACCCCCAGCGGATGCGGGAACAGCGGGTAGGGCACGTCGTGGAAATGGATCACGATCTCCGCCACGCGCGACTGCATGCGCTTGCCGGTGCGCAGGTAGAACGGCACCCCGGCCCAGCGCCAGTTGGCGATCTCGGCGCGGATGGCGACGAAGGTCTCGGTGCGGCTGTCGGGCGCGATGCCGGGCTCACTGGCATAGCCGGGCACGGGGTCGCCGCCCGCGGCGCCACGGGCGTACTGCCCGCGCACTACCTTCTCGGCGACGTCTTCCGGCCGGATCGGCCGCAGCGCCTTCAGGATCTTGAGCTTCTCATCGCGGATGGCGTCTTCCGACAGGCTCGTGGGCGGCTCCATCGCGACCATGCACAGCAGCTGCAGCAGGTGGTTCTGCACCATGTCGCGCAGCGCGCCGATGCCGTCGTAGAAGTTACCGCGGCGCTCCACGCCCAGCTCTTCGGCGATGGTGATCTGCACCTGCCGCACCCATTCGCGCCGCCACAGGGGCTCGAACAGTACGTTGCCAAAGCGCACCGCCATCAGGTTCTGCACCGACTCCTTGCCCAGGTAGTGGTCGATCCGGTAGATCTGGTCTTCCGCAAAGTGCCGCGCCACTTCGGCGTTGATGGCCTCGGACGAGGCCAGGTCGTGCCCGAGCGGCTTTTCCAGCACGATGCGGCTGCGTTGGCCAGTCAGGCCCACGCGCGCCAGTTGCTCGCAGATGGTGACGAACAGGTGCGGGGCCGTGGCCAGGTAGAACACCACCACCGGCGCCGCGCGCGCATTGACCAGCTCGGCCAGCGCATCGAAGCCGGCATCGGCGTTGGCATCCACCTGCAGGTACAGGATGCGGTCGAGAAAACCCTGCCAGGCTGCGGCCGCGGCGTTGCCCGCCAGCGCTGGCAGCACTTCGTCGTCGAGCATCGCCAGGTAGGCGTCATGCGACAGCGGCTGGCTGCCCAGGGCCAGGATGCGTCCGCGCGGATGCAGCGAACCGGCGGCGTGGGCATCGAACAGCGCCGGCAGCAGCTTGCGCCGCGCCAGGTCGCCGGTGGCGCCGAACAGTACGAAATCGAACTCCGGGGCAGGTTCAGGCGCCGGAGCGCCGGTAGGGTGGCTAGCCATCATGGATCAGCAAATAGAGAAAAGGGTGGAGGGACCGGCCATGCCGCTTACCGCGGCGCGGCCCAGCCCTTGTACTGGCCGACATTGGCGCGCGTCACCAGCGTGGACGGCAGCAGCACGGTCGGGTTGGGCGGGCGCTGGCCGTTCATCATGCCCACGCCCAGCTGCACCGCGGTGCGGGCAATTGCCCACGGGTCCTGGCTGGCCGAGGCCTGCACCAGGGTGTCGGCCTTGAGCGCCGCTTCGATGTCAGGCGCGCCGTCGACCGAGGCAATCACGATGCCGCGGCGGTTGAGCTGGCGCGCGGCCAGGTCCGCGCCCACGGCCTGCGGGTCGTTGATGGTGAAGACCGCGTCCACCTTGGGAAAGCGCGTCAGGTACAGCTGCATCACGTTCAGCCCGCCTTCGCGGGAGCCCTTGGCATCCTGGTCGTCGGACAGGATGCGGATATCGGGATGGCGCGCCAGCACGGTCTTGCAGCCCTTTACCCGGTCCAGCACCGCCGACACCGGCGGGCCGTTCTGGATAATGACGTTGCCGCGGCCCTTGAGCCGGTCGGCGATAAAGCCGCAGGCGAGTTCGCCGGCCTGGGTATTGTCGGTCTGCACGGTGGCATCGGCGCCGGCGGCGGCCACATCGACCGCCACCACCACGATGCCGGCCTTGCGCGCCTTGCGTACCGCCGGCTCGATGGCGCGGGCGTCGGCGGCGTTGATCAGGATCAGGTCGACGCCGGCGACGATAAAGCTGTCGATGTGCATGAACTGCTTGTTCAGGTCGTAGTCCGCCGACAGCACGGTGACCTTTACCTTCGGGTTGACCTGCCGGGCCGCGGCCTCGGCACCGCGGCCCAGTGCGACGAAATATGGATTGCCCAGCGAGCCCAGTGTCACGCCTACCTTCCTGAGCGGACGTTGCGGGGCCCGGGCATCCGAAGCGTGCGCGTCTTGCGCGGGCGCCTGAGCCATGGCCGGTGCCGCGCACAGCGCGGCCAGCACGCCGGCCGCCAGGGCTTTGAGGATGGGTTGGATCACAATGTTTCTCCTGTCCGGCAGCGTGTCAGGTACGGGCGGAGCCCTTCTGGCGATAGCGGTCGAGCGCGACCGCGCCGATGATCACCAGGCCCTTGATGATGTATTGCCAGATATCCGACACGCCCAGCAGGATCAGCCCGTTGGACAGCACCGCAATGATCAGCGCGCCCACCAGCGTGCCGGCAATCGATCCGACCCCGCCGACAAAGCTGGTGCCGCCCAGGATCACCGCGGCGATCGCATCCAGCTCATAGGACTGCCCCAGCTGCAGCCCGTTGGCCGCATACAGCCGCGACGCCGACATCACGCCGCCCAGCCCCGACAGCAGGCCCGACACCGCATAGACGAACAGCAGCACCACCCACACCTTGATACCCGACAGGCGCGCCGCCTCCGCATTGCCGCCGACCGCGTAGATCTGCAGCCCCAGCACCGTGCGGCGCAGCACCAGCCACGACACCGCGACCACCGCAATGGCAATCACCACCAGCCAGGGGATACCCAGCAGGTCGCCGTTGCCGATAAAGGCGAACGGGATATCCGGGTTGTAGACCGTGCTGTCGTTGCCGACCAGCCGCGCCAGCCCGCGCACCGCGGTCAGGCTGCCCAGCGTCACGATGAACGGCGGCAGCTTCATGAAGGCGATCAGCGCACCGTTGACCAGTCCGAACAGCAGCCCGCACAGCAGCGCTGCCGGCACGCTCAGCGCCGCCAGTTGCGGCATCAGCGAGACCAGCATCGCCACCACTGCCGACACCGACAGGATCGATCCAACCGACAGGTCGATGCCGCCGGTCAGGATCACGAAGGTCATGCCCGCGGCCAGCACCAGGTTGATCGACGCCTGCTGGGCGATGATCGACAGGTTCTGCAGGCTGGCGAAGTTCTCGGTCAGCAGCGTGAAGCCCAGGCAGAGCAGCACCAGCACCGGCAGCATGCCGAGCGCGCGCAGGCGTTCCTGCGTGGTGGCACGGCCGGTGGCGCGCGCCAGCGGCGCGGAAGCCTGGGCGGTGGCGCGATGGGCCGCATGGGACGTGGACGAGAGGGGATTGCGCATAAGTGTCTCCTGATGCTGCGAGGCGGGATGCCGCCCCGGTGCGGCCGTTCTTTGCCGGCCTGTACGGGAATTCAGCGGTTCAATGCAGGACCGGGGGCTGCTGCTCGCCGGCGCCGGTTGCCAGCGCAATGATCTGTTCCTGCATGGCGGCGGCATCGGCGCAGCCCGGCACTTCGCCGGCCAGCTCGCCTTCGCGCATCACCAGCACGCGGTCGCACAGGCCGACCACCTCGGGCAGTTCGCTGGAAATCATCAGCACCGCCACGCCGGAGCTCGCCAGCTCATTGATGAGCCGGTAGATCTCGGCCTTGGCGCCGATATCCACGCCGCGCGTGGGCTCGTCCAGGATCAGCACGCGCGGCCGGGTTTCCAGCAGGCGCGACAGCATCACCTTCTGCTGGTTGCCGCCGGACAGCGATCCCACGTTGACCTGCGGGTGCGCCACGCGGATGCCGAGCGAGCGGATCGCCGCGGCCGTGCGCTGGCGCGCGCTGGCACGGTTCAGGCGCCCGCCCCGCAGCGCATCGCGCGCGGCCACGATCAGGTTGATGTTCTCGTGCACGCTCTGGTCCAGGAACAGGCCCTGCAGCTTGCGGTCTTCGGTCAGGTAGGCAATGCCGGCATCGATTGACTGGCGCGGGCCGGTGACGGCCAGCGGCGTGCCGGCCACGAACACGGCGCCATCGGTGCGGGCATCGGCGCCGAAGACCAGCCGCGCCAGCTCGGTGCGCCCGGCGCCCACCAGCCCGGCCAGGCCCAGCACCTCGCCGGCGCGCAGGTCGAAGCTGCAGCCGCGCACGCGCCGGCCATCGGACATATTGCGCACCGACAGCATGATCTCGCCCGGCGCGGCCTCGCCATGGGTCTTGGTGTAGAAGCCGGACAGGTCGCGCCCGACCATCATCTTGACCAGCGCCGCCTGCGTCAGCGCCTCACGCGTGAGCGTGCCGACAAAGCAGCCGTCGCGCAGCACGGTGACGCGGTCGGCCAGCTCATCGATCTCCGCCATGCGGTGGCTGATATAGATGATGGCCATGCCTTCGGCGCGCAGCTGACGGATCAGCGCGAACAGGCGGTCGGTCTCGCGGGTGGACAGCGGCGTGGTGGGCTCGTCCATCACCAGGATGCGGGTCTCGAAATGCACCGCGCGTGCAATCTCCACCAGCTGGCGCTGCGCGATCGACAACGTATGCACCGGCGTCTGCGGCGTGAAGTCCGCGCCCAGCCGGGCCAGCGTGGCCTCGCAGGCGCGCGCCATGGCGGCGCGGTCGACCATGCCACGGTGGTGCAGGTGGCGGCCCAGGTAGATGTTCTCGGCCACGCTCAGGTTGGGCGCCAGGCTCAGCTCCTGGTAGATCACGGCCACGCCGTGGGCGCGCGCCGTGGCGGGGCCGTCAATGGCCACCGGCTCGCCGCCGATGCGGCACTCGCCGCCCGGGTCGGCGATATAGGCGCCGGACAGGATCTTCATCAGCGTGGATTTGCCAGCGCCGTTTTCGCCCATCAGGGCATGGACTTCGCCGGCGTAGACAGTCAGCTCCATGTTGCTGAGTGCCTTCACGCCGGGGAAGGTCTTGGAGATATTGCGCAGTTCAAGCAGCGGGGCGGGGCCCGCATGGCCGCCATGCAGGTGCGCTGGCATGGGCGAGGTACGCGGTGCTTCAGACAATGGCATGGCTGGCCTCCGGAACGATGGCTGACGCACCCCGTAGCAGCTCGGCGCGCGGCGAGAAGTTCATGAACATCGGCAGCGACGCGGCACCCACCGCGCCGGCGTTGGCGCCAAAGCAGCCGCGCACCACGGTGGCCGGCGCGCGGGCTTCGGGAGCGCTTTCATCCAGCGCCTGCTGCAGGCGCGCGATCAGCGTGGCGACCAGGCCGCCGTCGATATCGGCATCGAAGATCACCAGCGGCACGTCGAGCACGGCGAGGGCGGACTGCAGCGCAGGTGCCAGCGCATCGACGCAGTCGGCAATCCATTCCTCGACCGCGGGGTGGCCCAGCTCGACCTGGCGCTGCAGGTCGGCATGGCCGTTGACCACCACGCCGTGGTGGCGCAGGTGGCGGGTCAACGCGTTGAGCGACGCGCGCGAGATCAGGATGTCGCGCCGCTTGCCGTTGCCCGCGGCAACCGGCGCGGAGGGCAGGGTGCTGGGCGGCACCGGCATCATCGCGATATCGCCGGCATTGCCGGAGACACCGCGCACGCAGTCGCCATTGAGCACCACGCCGCCGCCGATGGCGGGGCCAAGGAAGACGTAGAGGAAATGCTGGGCATGGTGGCGCCCGTAGAACAGCTCGGCCACCGCGGCGGCGGTGCCGTCGTTCTCGCCGAAGACCGGCAAGCCGGTGGCGGCGTTGAGCATTGCCGGGAAGTCAGCCTGGTCCCAGGCGCGGAAGCTTGCCTGGAAGGCTTCGCCCTGTACGTCCAGCTCGCGCAGCCAGGCACCCAGGTTATAGGGCTGCGCCACGCCGATGCCCAGCAGGCGCTTCTGTTCGGCGGGGGTGAGCAGGGCGCGCAGCTCGGCAATATCGTGCCGCACCATGTCCAGCGCCTGGTCGGGGTGGGGCAGGACCAGCTGGTGGGCGCGGCTGGCCAGGATATGGCCGGCAAAGTCCACCATCACCACCTCGATGCTGCCGCGGTCCAGCCGCACGCCAATGCCGAAGGCGCCCTTGGGCTGCAGCCGGATCAGGCTGGCGGGCTGGCCGCGCTGGCCCTCCGTGCGGCGCCCGGACTGCTCGACCAGGCCTTCGTCGGACAGGGTCTGCACGATGCTGCCCACCGCGGTATTGGTCAGCTGCGCCATCCGCGCCAGGTCAGCCTTGGAGGCCTCGCCGGCACGGCGCAGCGCCAGCAGCAGCGCGCGTTCGTTGTACAGGCGCAGGCTGGCGGAATTCACGCCACGGCCCGCTTTGGATGCGGTCATCTTGTCTCCGTCCGCTATTAATTAATTCACGTTGAATTAAATGATATGGGAGCGCAGAACTCAACCGCGGGGAAACCCGGAGGGCGGATGCGGCGCCTGGGCGCCAGGTGATGGAGAAGCCACTGCCGTGGCTCGGATGCGGAAGAATAGCGGCGGTCCGCCCGCAGGGGACCGCCAGGGGGGTTACTGCCCGGGGAGCGGGCTTATTGTTTGGTCATCTGCGCGGTGAAATACCCGCCGGTCCCGGTGCTGCCGGCCATCACCAGCGTGCGCGCATAGAGCGTGCTGCTGTTCACGATGATGCTGCCGTCTGCCGGCATCAGGCGGATCGCGGCAAAGCCGTTGTGCGCCACGCGAGTCGACAGCGCGCAGCCGGTGCTGCCCGGCTGCGTGGAGTTTTCGGCAAATATCCTGACCGCATACAGGTTCTTGGCCGATCCCGGGGTGGCAAGCGTTGCCGTGCCCTGCAGGTCGCAGATGCGGGTACCGCTGGTATAGGTACCGGTGACGTTGCCAGCGTCATCGATCTGCATGGCAAAGCCGTCTTGCTTCCAGTTGCCGGCGATGGCAGCCTGGTCCACGGCCAGCGCGTTGGACCGATCATAGGTACCGGATAGCGCATTGGTAACGTTGCCTGGCGTGGCGACGAAATTGCCGTCAAAGCGCTGGCCCGGGGTAATGGTGCCGGCCCCGGTGGCCGGGTTGGCAAAGCCAGTTTCGTACAGCGTGCCGGGGCCCAGCGTCCAGGTCGAACCAGAGAACTGGAACGCGCCTCCCAGCACGCCCGTCAGTCTCGCGTGCACGAACTTCCCGCTGTTGTCGACCAGCGTGGCGTTCATGGTGCCGACCCAGAGACCTTCGCTGCCATTGCCGACCGCTGCCGTCGAGCCCGATTGCGGTGTGCTCAGGCTCGGCAGCAGCTCGCCAGCGGGTTCAGGTTGCGGTGCTGGATCCGGCTTTGGCCCAGGTGCCGGTGCCGGACTATTTTCAGACGGTGGCGTTTGTGGCGCCGGTGTGGGCTTCGCATCGTCCCCGCCGCCGCCACAGGCGGCCAGCAGCGCGATGGCCGACAGCAGGGCTGCCGGCATGGCTATTTTTCTCATTGGATTTCACCTCCGGATTGTGGGAACGGTCTTGCTGTCCCGTTGCATACAGGCGCCGGCGGATCCCATTACGGATTGGTTGCGTCGGGCGACGCAGTGGGAAATGCCGACCAGCCAAAGCTATCGATCCGGGGTTGGCAGGTAAATCAGACGGATCTGAAATACGGGTGAGAAAATGCCTGGATGAAGTGTCTGAGGGTGGTGACGCGGCCGCGCATCCGGCGGCCGCCTTCGGCAGCGTCAATCCGGCAACGCCCCCGCCTGCCGCAGCGCTGCGCGCGCAATCTCCATGCGCGCCTTGGCGTGCTCGGGCCGCAGCATGTCGAGATTGAGCGCAAACAGGTAGTCATCATCGCCACGCTCAACCCAGCCCACCAGCCAGCCTACCGCCGGCCTGGCCGAATCGGCCCAGCCGGTCTTGGCGTGCAGGGTGTAGGCGGCGGTGCGCTCCATCACCGTGATGTCGTCCACGGCATTGAAGGTGGTTGGCGAGAACGGCAGCGTGCGCTGCACCACGCCCTTCAGGAAGTCGATCTGCTGGTAGGCGGAAATCTGCAGCGTGCCGTTCAGCCAGAAGCGGTCGACCTGGCCCGAACTGTTGGCATTGCCATAGTGCGACGCAGTCAGGTAGCGCTGGTAGGCCGCGCTGCCAACCCGCCGCGCCAGCGCCTGGTAGGCCGGCACGCAGGAGTTGGGGAAGGCCACGCGCAGCGGCACGTCAGCGTTGCAGGCCTCGGGCAGGATGGCCTTGCCGCCGACCAGCCAGACCTTGCCGTCCCACGGCAGCTTGTCATGGTCGACGTCGGCCACGGCGCCGCTCTCCAGGCCGATCATCGAGTTCAGGATCTTGAAGGTCGACGCCGGCGAGTACTGCGTGGACGCACGCGGCTTGTTGTAGGTCAGCATGCGGTCGCGCCGCAGGTCGTAGATCACCATGGTGCCGGTGGCATCGGCCTGGCGGAACAGCGCCGCGGCATCCAGCGGGACTTCTTTCGGTGCCGCCAGGGCGGGCACGGTGGCGGCAAGCAGGCCGAGGCCGATCGCCATCGGTGTCAGCAAACGAGCAAGATGATTGTTCATGGCTGTGCAGAGGAGTTGAGGGGATGGCAATCCGGGCCCGGACCGTGGTGCGCAGCATAGGAGAGCGCCCGGATAACGCCAACCGCACCGGCTGTAACGTGCGTAACATGACGGGCGCCGCCAGCGTTTTCATTCGATCCCTGACTGCCTGATGCCAGCCACGCCTGCCCCGATCCGTATCGACGTGTCGGCCCCGTACCGGGTCGACGGCCAACCCGCGCGCTACCAGTCGGTCTGGCTGCTGGCGCGCATCTGGCATGCGCATCGCACCGGGGAGGGCGGAGTCACCGCGGCAGTGGTGCGCAGCGCCTTCCCGGCGGCGGCCAACCTGCGCATGCTGGCGTCGCGCGCGTTTGCGGACTTTGCGCGCTGGCAGGTGGCGGTCGGATGGGGGGCTGACCGCCAGCGCGATCCCGCCGCGGCCAATCCGGCGCACCGCAGCCGCGGGCCGTTCTGGATCACGGCAGCGAGCGCGCGGCGCCTGCGCTTTGTGGCGGACGGGCGCACGCTGGGCCCGGCCGCGCTGGCCCGCCATCTTGCCTTTGCCACGGCGCCGCAAGCGGCGCCGGCGGGCCAGCCGGACGGCGTTGGCTACGTGATGCGCGACATGGCCTTCTGGCGCGAGCTGACCCAGGCCATGCGCGGCGCGCAGGACGGCCACGCGGGCATACATGGCTCAGCCGTGGCCGAATCCTTCCGCGCGGCAGGCCGCAGTGCCGGCGACGGTTTCCAGCAAGCGCTGTCGCTGCTCAAGGAAAGCCTGGCCTGGCGCCGCTGCGGCCGCCTCGACCAGAGCCGGGCGGCGCTCAGGCGTGTCGACCGCCTGGTGCAGGCGGCCGAGGCCGGCGCCGCGACGCCCGCGTTCTGCGCCATGGCGCATATCGTGCGGGCCTGGGAACGCTATACCCGCGGCGACAGCGACGGCGCGCGTGCCGGCATGGAAGGGCTGCAGTCCGATCCGGAACTGCGCCTGGTGGTGCGCTACAACCCGCGCGTGCGCTTTGAAGTGCTGAACCTGGAAGCGCTGCTGCACAAGGCCGATGCCATGCGCGCCGGGCATGCTGGCACGGCGCAGGCCGCGCAGCTGGCGCTGGATACCTTCGCCGGCGCGCTGCAGGCAGCCTACGAGGCCGATTCCGTCGACGCCGTGCAGCATGCCGCGGCCAATATCGGCCTGTGCCTGTGGCTGTTCTGGCAGCACGGCCTGGTCGATGCCGCGCGGGTCTTGTCCGCCAGCGCGGTGCAGCGGCAGGCGATGCGCTGGCTGGGCTTGTCGGAGTGGATCTGCGACCGGTTCGGCGTGGGTGGCGGCACGGCGTGGAACGCGATCTTCCTGCTGCGCATCGCACGCGGCAGCTGCGGGCCCGATACCCCGCCGTCCGACCGGCCAGCCAGGGCCAACGACAGCATGGCCGCGTTCCGCCGCCAGCGCCCGTTGTCCGTTGCGGACGCTGTCGACGCCCTGCGGCCGTTCCACGCGCCGTTCGCGCCGGCCAAGGGCTTCGTGCGCTGGTCGGCCGTGGCTGCGTTCGCACTGGAAGACCATGACGCCGGCCACATCAGGCTGGGGCCGTTGCAGCTGGCCAACCTGCTGCTCGAATCGGCCTGGTATCTCACCCACGAGCAAGGCGCGACTGCAATGGCGTGTGCAGCGGTGGAGCGGCTTGCCGCCCAGCTGCCCGCGCTGCGGCCGGCCGAGCGTGCGTTCTTCACTGCGGAACTGCGTGCCTTGCCGCCGGAGTTGCGCGATGCTGCCGCGGAAGCTTCACGGCGCAGGCGCAAGGCGGTGTGAGGGCAGCGCGCTAAGCCCCGGTTGTGCCGGTCCGGTTTGCGCGGGACAGCGCAATAGCGGCCGGCAACAAAAAAGGGCGACCTTGCGTCGCCCTTGCTCTCTGGCAAGCCAGAGTCAGTCGAACAACTCGTGCCAGATGCTCTTCTTCTTATAGTGCTTCTGCTCGCGCTCATAGTACCGGTCGCGGTCGCCATGGCCGCGCTGGTATTCCTGTCGCGGGGGTGGGGTTTGCTGCGGCATTTGCTGCATGGGCGCCTGCTGCACCGGCGCGGCTGCCACGGAGCGCTCGAGGATCTTGTCGAGTTCGCCCCGGTCCAGCCAGACACCTCGGCATTTCGGGCAGTAATCGATCTCGATGCCCTGGCGTTCGGACATCACTAGTTGCGTTTGCGGGCACACCGGACAATCCATTGCTTCTCCTCATTGAAGTGAAAACGTCAGGATATGACCGGCGCCAGCCCATATGGTTCGACCGGAGGATACTTGCAGAAGTGGTGCCGGGGGGCGTTTGATGCGGTGCGCAGCCCTGGCAGGCCGCTCAGGCAGCCTCGCCGACGGTGCCGTGGCCGGCGTCTTCAGCCGGCTCGTCCTTGCCGCCGGGCAGCAGCAGGTTGAGAATCACCGCCGACAGCGAGCCCACCGTAATGCCGGAGCCGAACACTTCGTGCACGAAGGCCGGCAGCTTCGACAGCAGTTCCGGGCGGAACGTCACCGCCAGGCCGCAGCCGATCGACACGGCCACGATCAGGGTATTGCGCTGCGTGAACTTGACGGTGCTGAGCATCTGGATCCCGCCCGACACGATCATCGCGAACATCATCAGGCCGGCGCCACCCAGTACCGGCTGCGGGATCGTCACCACCAACGCGCCCAGCACCGGGAACAGCCCCGCCAGCAGCAGCATGACACCGGTCAGCGCGACCACATGGCGGCTGGCCACGCCGGTCAGCGAGACCACGCCGACATTCTGCGCGAAGGTCGACAACGGCGGGCTCGACACCAGTGCCGCAAAGGCCGAGCCAAAGCCATCGCACAGGATGCCGCGCGACAGGCATTTGCCGGAAATCGGCCGCTGCGTGGCCGCGCCCAGTGCCATGAACGTGCCCGTGGACTCGACGATGGTCACCAGGAAAGCGATCGACATGGCGACGATGCCCGAGATAGGGAACGACATTCCGAAGTGCAGCGGCTGCGGCACCGCGATGATGGGTGCCTGGTGAAACTGGGTGAAATCGACCAGGCCCAGTGCCAGGCAGAGCAGGTAGCCGCCGGCAATGCCGACGACAATCGCCGAGGCCGACAGCATGCCCTTGCCCCACTGCACCACCGCGACCACCAGCGCCAGCACCGCGACGGCAATCGCCAGATTGCCGGGCGCGCCATAGCGGCTGCTGCCCTGGCCGCCTGCGGCCCAGTCGATGGCCACTGGAATCAGCGACAGGCCGATCATGGTGACCACCACGCTGGTGACGGTATGCGGAAACAGCTTGCGGATCGCCGGCATGAAGAAACTGCCCAGGATCATCACCAGCGAGCCCGCCAGCGCCGAGCCCAGGATGCCGGCCACGCCGTGTTCGACGCCCACGCTGATGGCCGCGCCGACAAAGGCGAAACTGGTGCCCATCACGCATGGCATGCGGATACCCACCGGGCCAATGCCCTTGCACTGGATGATGGTGACGATGCCTGAGCCAAGCAGGGCGGCATTCACCAGCGCTATGACCTGGTCCGGCGGCAGCTTCAGGGCACCGCCAATGACCAGCGGCACCGCAATGATGCCGCCCAGGGCGGCCAGCAGATGCTGGAGCGCAAGCAAAAACGTCGTCAGCCGCGGGGGGCGGTCTTCCACCTTGAACAGCAAGGGCGCCATTCATGTCTCCTGTTGTCTGGCCGGATATGTTTCCGGACTGTCTTGTTCTTCTGGCGCGGGGGAGGGGCAGCCCCTGGCCCTGTCGTTGCGCGCTGCCGGACAGGCGGAGAAGACCGCCTGCAGCGAGCATGGCCGGGATCAGGTTCCAGGCCGCAACCGGGGAGCAAGAATAGCAGGGATAAGCATTCCGTGATACAAAAATTGCATACAATTTGTATCAGCTCCCTTGCATGGGAGGATAAGAACCGGGGAACAGCGCCGCGCGCCGGCGCGCGGCACAGGTCCGCGGCAGGCTACTCGCCGAAAAACACCCTGTCCGGATGCGGATGGCTGAGGAAGTCGTGGTGCGAGATATGCCAGCCGTAAGCCCCGGCCAGCATAAAGACGATGCGGTCGCCCACGCGCACGCGCGGCACCGTTACCTCCTGCGCGAAGACGTCCTTCGGCGTGCAAAGCTCGCCGCAGATCGTGAGCCTTGCGTCAGTCAGCTCCGGGCGCGCAAACGGGTAAGGCCACGCGTCGTTCGGCGCGACGAAAAACGGATGATTGTGCTGCCACGACACCGGCAGCCGGAAATGGTGCGTACCGCCGCGTACGATGGCGAAGTGCTTGCCGTGATTGTGCTTGAGGTCGATGACTTCAGCCACGTAGCAGCCGCAGTCGGCGCTGATGAAACGGCCGCATTCCAGCACGATGCGGCAGCCGGGCCGCCGCTGCTGCAGCAGTTGCGCCAGCCCGGCGCAGAAGCGCGGCCAGTCAAAGGTGCGATCGGGATCGGCGTAGTCGATGCCGATGCCGCCGCCGACGTTCAGCCATTCCAGCACCAGTCCGTGTTCATCGCGGCATTGCTGCGCCAGCGCGATATGGCGTGCAATCAGTTCGAGATGCTGGCCGGCGTCCAGGCTGTTGGAGCCAGCGTGCAGGTGCAGCCCAACCAGGCGCACGCCGGGCAGATCGCGTGCCAGCGCGATTACGGCGGGGAGGTCCGCCTGGTCGATGCCGAACTGCGTCGGGCGCCCGCCCATCTGCAGCGTGGCGCCGGGCAGGCCGTAGGCCGGATTCACGCGCAGCAGCACGTCGGCGCGGCGGCCCATGCGTTGCGCGATGCGGTCCAGCCGGCGCAGTTGCAGCTCGCTTTCGATGTGGATCAGCCTGACGCCGAGGCGCAGCGCGCCCTCCAGCTCGGCATCGGTCTTGCCCGGGCCCCCGAATACGACCGGCACCTCGGCGTCGACGGCGCGCACGCGTTCGATTTCACCCAGCGACGCGACTTCGAAGCCTGCCGTTGCGCCCAGCAGCGCGCGCAGCACTGGCGCATCGCTGTTGGCCTTGATTGCGTAGTAGAGATCGCAGTCGTCGGGCAAGGCGGCAGCGAGGCCAGCCGCGCGCGTGCGCAGGTGGGCCAGGTCATAGAGATAGGCGCACGCAGGCCCCTTGCGGGGATCCAGTTCATCCAGGTAACGGGTGATGATTTGCGGGTTCATGTGGTGGCGCGAAGGGGCGGCTTTATGTTGATGACTGGGAATGGGATTGCAGGTGCGCGGCCATGGCCCGGCGCGCGATGCCGCGGTCGTCGCCGAGCAGCAGCATGCGCGTGCCTTGCCGGCGCCAGAGCGCGGCATCTTCCGGGGTGCGGGGCAGCGCGCAGAAATGCTTGCCATGCGCGCGCGCCGCATCGGCAATGCGCGCCACGGCGTCTCGCACCAGCGGATGACGCGTCTGCCATGGCACGCCCACTGATTGCGAGAGATCCGCGGCGCCTTCGAGCAGCACATCGATCCCGGGTACAGCGGCGATGTCATCGAGCGCATCGAGCGCGGCGCCGTCTTCGATCATCGCCACGACCAGCGTATCGGCGCCCGCTGCGGCAGTGGCCGCGGCAAGATCGTCGCGGCCGAACGCGCTATGCCAGGTGGCGTTCAGCCCCCGCTCGCCGGGCATGGGCTGATGCTGTGCGTAGTGGCAGAGCCTGGCCGCCTGCCTTGCCTGCGCTACAGCACTGATGCGCGGGAAGACGATGCCCTGGGCGCCGGCGTCCAGCGCCGGCGCCACCTGGTGCGGGGCCGCCACGCGCACCAGTGGCGCGATGCCGCTGGCGCGCGCCGCCAGCAGCATGGAGCCAAGCTGCGCGCCATCGATCAGCGTGTGTTCCAGGTCGATCACCACGAAGTCATAGCCGGCGGCAGCGATCAGTTCGACGGTCAGCGCCGCAGGCGTCGAGCAGAACAGGCCGTGCACCGGACCGGCGTCCGGATCCGACAAACGCGACTTCAGCGATCTCATGCCGCCTCCGCCAGCGCCAGCGGATTGGGCGCCTGCCGCGTGCGCAGCCGGATTTCGGGCATGAAGCGGCGGCTGGCCAGCAGTTCGATCGACAGGGTGGGCGCGAAGCAGTCGAAGCGCAGGAAGCTTTCAGCCAGGCGCGGGTGTGCGCGCTGGTAGCTGCGGATCACGCCTGCCACGATGGTCCAGAACTCTGTTTCCTCGAGCTGGTAGTGGCCGGCAAGCAGCGGGGCCAGTTCGGCCAGGTTGACGAAGAACAGCGCGTCGCAGGTGAAGTCCCGCAGTTCATCGGCATCGTCCGTTTCAATAAACGAGTTCGGGTTGACGCGCGCATGCTCGGCCGGCGGCGGCGTGAGTTGCGGCGCGGCGCCGGACAGCCACTGGCGCGAGAAGCGCACGCCGTCGTGAAAGTCCTTGAGCGCCACGCGCTGCGGCAGGCCGTCGATGTGCAGCAGCAGCATGTTCTGCGCGTGCGACTCGAGCGCGGTGCCGTGCTCCCAAAGCAGGTGCAGTACCGGCAGCCAGGCGCGCTCCACCAGCCGCTGCAGCCAGACGCGCACGCCATGACGGCGGATCCACGGCTCGATCAGCGGCAGGCCGTCGACATCGATATGGGTAAGCGCGGTCATGGGAATGGCGGCCTCGCCGGGCGCCAGATAGCGGTGGATGCTTTCGCGCCAGATGCAGGAAAGCGCGCCGTACTGGCCCTGCACCGGCGCGGCGGGCACATGGCTGACGCCGGCGACTTCGCGCAGCAACACCGGCGCGGCCATCGGCTCGGTCCATTCGGTGCGCGCCACCAGGCTCGCCAGCCAGTCACTCAACACGGCGGCATTGCATACCGTGTGCGGCGCCAGCACGCGTGAAGTGGAGGTGTTGACGAGATTCATGGCCAGCTTCAGCGACAACGCATCGGCCTGATCGACATTGGCGAGGGTGCGGATCGACTGCTGGGGCAGGTAGCGGCCCGGCATCTCGCCGACGGCGATCAGCTCGCCGCGCGCGAACGCGCCGTGGTAGCCCGGCGCGATGACTTCGTCCCATTGCCACGGGTGGACGGGCAGCGGCAGGTAGTCGGCGGGATTGGCGCCATGCTCGCGCAACGCGGCCTCCAATGCGGCGCGCGCCAGCGGTGGCAGCAGGCTCTCGGGCGATGCCTCGGCATTGCCGAGATTCCAGCGGCAATGCGAGCGGCGCGCTGCCAGCAGCACGGGCTGCAGGGGCGCGGCGCATTCCGGCGCGTAGCGTCCATTGTCCGCCAGCGTGAAACCCATGCGCGATTTATATCCCGGGTGGTAAGGATGGGCACCCGTCAGCCGTGCTTCGATGGCATCGTAGCCGGAATCGCGCAACGGTTGTCCGGCGTGCCCGTTGGCATGGTGGGACTGCGCGTCCTTGACCTGCGTGGACAGCAGCTCCAGCCCGAACTGCTGCAGGCGCACCGGGTCGGCATCGAGCTGGCCGGCAAGCTCGGACAGCAGCTGCGCGACGTCGTCGGCTTCAGCCTGGCTCTCGCCTTCGCAACGGAGCACCGGCCCACGGATGCGGATGCGGCCAAAGCTGGCGGTGCGCTGCGCGGTGCAGCGATAGCTGACGGGTTGGCCGGCTGCCGTCACGCCGGGCAGCTCGACGCCAGCGTCGGTGACAATCACGTCGCGCAGGCAGTCTTCGAACAACAGGGCTTCCAGCAGCTGGCGCAGCACGCGGCGAGCGGCTTGCCGGTATTGCGGGCTCTGGATCAGTCGTTGGTAATCGGTCGTGTTCATCGGGGGCTCAGGCTTGCGGTGCGGATACGAGGAAGTTCGGGACGCCTGCCCACGCAGGCGTTTCGCCATGACGGCCGAAGCAGCTCAGCATGTTGGCCTTGGCGGGAAGGGTGGGCAGCGCCTGCAACGACGCCAGCAGCTGGCGCAGCGATGGGCCGCCTGCGTCGAGCGCGGCGGCGGTGTCCTGCCACAGCGCGGCTTCGTCGCAGCCGCCCGTGCGCGCCAGGCAGGCGATGAAGTGGCCGATATGGTTGACCAGCACGTAATAGGCAAAGCGATGCAGCGCGGCTTGCTCGGTGTACAGGGCGGGACTGTCGGCATCGAACTGCGCCGCCCAGGCGAAGCGGGCGCGGCTGATGCTGGCGCCTTCCATGTCGCGGACATAGCCGTGCACCGGCCAGCCGCCCGCGAACGCGACCATGCTGTTCTGCAGGTGTGCCTCCAGGCTGACGCCGTGCTCGGCGAACAGGCGCGCCAGCGGCAGCAGAGTGACATCGAGATAGCGCGCCCACCAGCGGCGGATATCCGCCGCGCCGGGTTGATGGCCCAGCGCTTCACGCAGCAGGCCGTCCAGGATGCCGGCGCCATGCGCGGGCTCCTCCAGCACCGTGGCGAGCACTTGCGCGGCGTCGCCATGCGGGCCGGTCATGCCTTGCCGGAAGATCACCGCGGTGCTCGCGCGCAGCGCGTTGTCGGGCAGCGCCAGCACGGCGTAGCCGGTTTCGGCCAGCACCGTGAAGTGTGCGGACGAACGCGCCGCCTCGGGCAGCATGGCGATGGCGCGGCTGGCATCCAGCGCGCGCCGCACGTGCTCGGGCGGATTGTTGCGGACAAAGTTGGTGATGCGGATATCGAGCGCCAGCTTGAGGAAGCGTTGCTGCTGCGGCAGCCACACCGTGCGCACCGACGAGGTCGGCCAGGCCAGCTCTCCCAGCGGCCCCAGGGAAATCATCGCGCGGCTGGCCAGCAGTGGCTGGATCTCGCTGTGCGCGAGCAGCTGCGTGGCTTGCCAGGGATGGCAGGGCAGCAGGCGGTAGTCGCCTTCCTTGAGCAGGTCCGCGGCGGCCTCCATCGCGGCGGGGTCGATCGGCAGCGGCCGGCCGTCGATGGCGCCGCTCTCCAACTGGTCGCTGGCGACGGCGAAATAGTGCAGCTGGAAGGCGGCGCCGAGCTCCGGCGCATAGCGTTGCAGCGCATCGTGGCTGAACCCTTCCGACGCCTTCGACGTGGCGTGGAAGATATGCCCGAAGCGCAGCCCCTGCTCGGCAGCGATAAAGCGCGAGGGGGCATGCCGTGCGGGCGCTTCGCGGTGGTACAGGCGCACCTTCTGGACGCCGTTCTTCATCAGCGCGGCAAAGCGCGCCGGCCAGTCGGTGGCGGCGCTCTGTGGATAGGCATGCGCGAGTGCCTCGGTGATTGCATCGGCCAGATTCTCGGCGCGGCGCAGCGGGGCGAAGGCGCTGCCGTCGGACAGCACCGCATCCGCGAGCCGGTGGTAGCCGATCGGGGATACGTAGGAGAGCGCGGCAGCCAACCAGCGGTGGCGGCCGTCGCGATCCGGCAGTGCCAGCACCGCCGGTACCAGCCCCTCGGCACGCCAGCGCGCAAGGGTACTTCTCAGCGCAGCCGGCACCGGGGCCGGAAGGTGCGCGTCAAGGCGGGGATCGACGATGCCGGTCTCGCGGCAGTAGGTGTTGAAGAATTGCTCGATCAGGCGGCGCTCGACGGCGTCGGGCGCGGCGGCATCCCGGTCCGGGCGATGGGCGCGCAGGCGCCCTTGCGGCGCCACGGCGGTCGATGGCAGGAGAGTGGAAAGCATGCAGTTACCTCGCATCAGGGACGGTGGCAAACAACGATGAGCGATCAGGGACGACGAGTGCGGCGGCCAGCGCGAACATGGCGGCGATCAGCCATAACGTGCCCGCCGGGTCGGAGCGCGGCAGCCATGCCATCACCGCCAGCGGCCCGACCAGTTGCCCGGCGGTCATGGCGCTCTTGGCGATGCCGGTGGCGCTGCCGTGCAAACTCGCGGGCAGGCGGGCGCAGCAATAGGACAGCATGGATTGCGCGAGCGCGGCGAACAGCGCGCCCTGCACGACCCGGAGCGCGCCGATCTGCCAGAGCGCATCGGCAAGCGGCAGCAACGCCAGCGCGACGGCGCAGCCGCCGGCGGCCAGCATGAACGCGCGCACGGTCGTGCCGCGGTCGCTGAGCGCGCCCCACAGCGGGCTGGCGAGCATCGCGGCAAGCCAGCCCAGCGCGTGCAGGAAGCCCGTCTTGCTGCCGAGCAGGGCATCGTGCGGGTAGCGCTGCTGCAGGTAGAGCGCGAACACGTTCACCAGCGCGAACGCGCCGGCCTGCGTCAGGCAGCCGGCCAGCAACCAGCGGCGCAGCGACGCGTCCGCCAGCATGGCGGCGAATCCGCGCGGCGAGCCGGCGCCTGGCAACGCCTGTGGCGCCGGCTCGCGCAGCCGCCATGCGAGCAGCAGTGTCAGCACGGCATTGGCCGCGGCCACTGCAAGCAGCATCGGCCGCACCGTCCACCAGTCCTGCAGCACGCCGCCGAGCACCGGCCCCAGCAAGGCGCCGGTGGCCACGGCCGACTCCTGCATGCCGAAGGCGCAGCCGCGCATGCCAGGCGTGCTGACGCGGCCGATGCAGATGGTCAGCAAGACGCCGACGGCGCTCGCGCCCTGCAGCAGGCGGCCGGCCATGAAGCCGGCCACGTGCGTGGACAGCCCCATCAGCAGCAGGCTGGCGGTGAAGGCCGACAACGACAGCAGCAAGGGCCGGCGATAGCCCCATCGTTCGCACCAGTTGCCGGCGAACGGCGCCAGCAGCAGCGCGCCGACGCCGGGCGCGGCCAGCGCCAGGCTGCTCCAGTGCGCGGCAGCGGGGCCGGCGAGGTCGCGCAGGTAGAGCGGCATGATCGGCACCAGCGTCATCAGGCCCGTCGTCACCACCGCCTGGCCGGCCAGCAGCAGGGCGATGTCGCGCGACGGGCCGGCTTGCGGCGCCGGCGTCATGACGGGACTCCGCTCTCGCGCAGCGGGTTGCGCAGGCTGCCGAGCGCGCTGGGCATGCCGGTACTGGCGGTGTCGCGCGCCAGCAGCGGCGCAAGCAATTGCTTGAACGGCCATTCCGGCGCATCCAGCAGCGCGGCCCGCGCGATCTCCGCGCTCCGGTTGCCGGTACCGGCGGGCAGCAATCGGGCGATCTCCTCGCGCAGGATGCGCCAGCCCGTGCGCTCGTCGCTGTCGAAGGCCACGGCGATCGCGGCGGCGATGGCGTACAGGTTGACCTCGATCGCCAGCGTCTGGAAGTACGCGAGCAGTTGCGCGGGCGCATCGAGCATCAGCGTATTCGGCGTGGAGGTGTCCACGACGTACGGCGGCACGTCCACGCCGGCCTCGGCGAGCAGGGACGGGCAGATGCGCAGCGTGTCGTGATCGCGCAGCAGCAGTGCCCGCGGCCCTTCGTCGCCAACCACCAGCACGACGTTCTGTCCGTGCAGCTCGGGCATGACGCCGTTGACGAAGCAGCGCAGGCCGGTTTCGAGCAGCAGCGCGGCGATGCACCGGAATGCCGCCCAGGCCTCGTCGGCATCGGTGCAGGACAGCCGGCGCAGCGCCGGCAGGTCGTTGCTGGCGGTCAGCGCCGCGCACGCCGCCATGGGCAACAGCCACGTGCCAGCCGCCACGTCGCCGGGGTAGCGCCTGAGCACGCAGGCGAGCTCGCCCGGCTCAGCGATCAGCGAGTCGTGCTGGCGCAGTGCCCACCAGTCGCGCTCGTCGCAAAGCAGCAGGTGCTGGCCGAGCCATGGATCGCGCGCCCGCAACTGCGCCAGGCATTGCTGCGCGAGCGCACCGTTGTGCAGGTAGCGCGCGGGCAGGGTGCGCCTGGCCCCCAGCGCCTGCACGCCCAGCGACAGCTTGAGGTGGAGCCCGGGCCGCCCATGCATGACGAGCGAGCGCAGTGAGGCGGTCGGGTAGGCCGCGCCGATGCCGCTGCCGAGGTCGATGCATGGCGCTTGCCCGCTGGCGCCGGCGTGGGCCTGCTGCTGCCATTGCCACGGGTGCACCGGCATCCACAGGTAGCCGCGCTGCGCGCCGGCGGCTTCCGCGCGTGCCGCCAGGCGGTTGAGCTCGTCGGGCTGCAGCAGCGAGCGGGCCAGCGGTTGCGCGGATGCTTCCATGGCCGAACCAGTCCGGAGCCGGTGCACCGGCACGGCAATCCAGTGCAGCCATACGGGCTGCCCGGATTCCGCGTCGAAGCTAGCGTGCGGCCCGGGCGCGTCGCCCCAGGCCTTGGCGCGGGCGAGCGGATGGAAGGGGCGGTCGCGCAGGCAGCAAACCGCCTCCCACGACAGCAGCGAGCGCGGCGCCGCCGCGAGCCGATCCAGGATGGCCGGCTCGTGCGCGAGCGTATGCGCGGCCTGCGCCTCGGCCAGCGCGAACAGCGCCTGCAGGCGCTCACTGTGGCCCGGCCACCAGTCCGCCGACTGCAAGGCTTCCAGCGCCGCGGCGGCGCCGAGCGCCATGGCGCTGCCGTCGCGTTGCAGGACGACGGGCGGCCTGTCATCGCCGGCGCCAAGCTGCAACGGCCTGGGGCCGTCAAGGCGGCGGCCAAGCCAAAGCAGCGTGCCGGCCGCACCCAGGTCGACGGCGAGCGCGGCCAGTGGCGTGTCATCGGCGGCTACCAGCCGGCAGTGCTCGCGCATGCCGTACAGGTTCTCCTGCCACAATGCGTCAAGCAGGTCCTGCGCCAGCATCCGCTCGCGTACGGGGTCGTGTGGCAGCACCGTCATAGCAGGGGCAGGCACACGCCGACGCCGCGCTGCAGCGCAAGCTGGTAGAAATGGCGCGCGCACACCATATCGTCCAACGCCATGCCCATCGGGTTAAGCAGGATGATCTCGTCGTCGCGCTCGCGCCCCGGCTTCGCGCCGATCACGATCTCGCCCAGCTCGGCATGCAGCTGCTCGCGGCTGAAGCGGCCTTCCAGCACCAGCTGGTTGATGATCTTCTTCTCGCGGTTGGACTGGTCCCAGTCGTCCACCACGACCTTGTCGACCTTCTCATAGACGTCCTTGTGCACGTCCATGATCGAGACGTTGGCGACAAAGGCGCCGGGCTTGAGCCAGGCATGCTCCAGGTAGGGCGCATCCGCAACCGTGCAGGTCACGGTCACGTCGGCGGCACGCACCGCCGCCTCGGCGCTGGCCGACAGCTCCCAGCCAACCGCCGGGAAGCGCGCGCCCAGCTGGCTGCGCATCGCCTGCATGGCGTCGCGCGACAGGTCGAACAGGTGGATGCAGCGGATGCCGGGGAACTGCTCCAGCAGCGTCTGCAGCTGCATGCGCGCGATCGGGCCGCAGCCGATGCAGGCCACCTCGGTAAAGCCCGCGCGCGCCAGGTGGCGCGTCGCCACCGCGGTAATAGCCGCGGTGCGCATGCCGCTGATCAGGCCGCCTTCCATGATGGCGACCGGGTAGTTGGTCTGGGCGTCGTTGAGCACGATCACGGCGCTGGCGCGTTCCAGACCATGGCGCAGCGGGTTGTGCTGGCGGCTGCCGATCCACTTGATGCCGGCGACCGGATTGTCGCCGCCGACGTAGCAGGGCATAGCAATGATGCGGTCGGCAATATGGTCGGCGCCGGTCCAGCGCAGGTAGGGCTTGAGCGGCTGCACGCATTCGCCGCGCGCATGCAGCGCCAGCCCTTCGGCAATAGCCTGAACAAAGGCGTCGGAATGGTCGGCGCCAAGGGCGATCAGGTCGGCGCGGCTGAGGTAGCGCAGCTCGGCAGCGGGGGTCTGGATGGGGGCGTTCATGCGGTCACTCCGTGTGCAGGGATGGACGATTGCGCGGCAGCCGAAGCCGTGCGCGCGCGATGGATGGCGGCGACGCGTTCCAGCCACGCGTCGTCGTAGACGGTGTCGAGATAGCGTTCGCCGCGGTCAGGAAACAGGGTGAGGATGCGGGGCGGGCGTGCGCTGCGCGGCAGGTCCTGCAGCAGGCGTCCGATCGCGGCCACCACCGCGCCGGACGACCCGCCGGCAAAGATGCCTTCCTGCGCCAGCAGGCGCCGGCAGCCGAGGGCCGCCGCGTGGTCGTCCACATGGATGACCTGGTCGATTTCTTCGCGGCACAGCAGCTCCGGCACGCGGCTCGCGCCGATGCCGGGCAACTCGCGGCTGGCCGGCGGATGCCCGAACAGCACCGAGCCGGCGGCGTCCACGCCCACCACCTTCAGCGCGGGCCACGCCTCGCGCAGCCGGCGCGCGATGCCATGCACCGTGCCCGAGGTGCTCACGCCGAGCACCAGCATGTCGACCGCCCGGTCGAGCTGGCGCAGGATTTCCTCGCCTTCGCCGTGGTAATGGCTTTCCCAGTTGCGCGGATTGCCGTACTGGTTGATCCAGATCGCATCCGGCAGGTCGCGCAGCATCTGCCGCACCCGCGCGATACGCGTTTCCAGGTAGCCGCCCTGGCTGTCCTTCTCGGTCACCATTTCGATCCCCGCGCCATAGCAGCGCAGGATCGTCAGGTTGGTCTGCGAGATCTTCGGGTCGACCACGGCGGTGAAGCGCAGTCCCTTCAGCCGGCATACCATGGCCAGTGCGATCGCCAGGTTGCCCGACGAGCTTTCGACGATGTGGGCGTTGGCGCCGATGGTGCCTTCGGCGAGGCCTTTTTCGATGATGTAGCGGGCAGGGCGGTCCTTGACGCTGCCGGCGGGATTGAATAGCTCCAGCTTGGCAAAGACCTCGGCCCCGGTGTCGCCGAACAGGCGGCGCAGATGGACCACGGGTGTCCCGCCGATACTCTCGATGATGCTGTTGCAAACCATGGCTTACCCCTCATTCGATGTTGCCCGGCACCGTGCCTGGGCAATTTTTATCGTTTTGTAAATGAGAATTATTTACATCTGAGTTTAAAAAAATGCCGGACGACGATGGTCCCGACAAGGCCATCGCCGTCCGGCGGCTGCTTTACCAGCGATGCTGGTACATCGCGGTCAGCGTGATGCCCGCAGCCGGCAGGCGGCTGGTGTTGTTGCTGTTGCGCATCAGCTGGCTGTACAACGGGTAGTAGTAGCGGTTGAACAGGTTCTCGATCCCCACCGTGATCGTGTCCTTCTTGCTGACCTGGTAGCGGCTGATCAGGTCGACGGTGGTGTAGCTGCTGACCTCGCGCCGCCCGAAGCTGTTCTGGTCGTTGAGCCGGTAGTCGCGGCCGCCGTAGTAGGTCACCTGCAGGCGGTTGCTCCACGTACTGATCGGCCGGTACTGGACGTAGGCGGTCAGCTTCAGCGGCGGTATGCGGTAGCCGGTCATGTTCTGGAAGCTGCTGCTGCCTTGCGGCTGCTCGCGGCCGTTGATCCAGGTAAACGTGCCGCCGGCGCCCCAGGTCTCGCTGTCGCTCAGGTAGTCGGCAGAGGCTTCCACGCCCGCGATGTGCTCCTTGGTGCGGGTCAGGATCAGGCCGTTGTTGAAGCTCTGCACGTCGCCCAGTTGCGAGGTGGTGTAGAACAGCGCCAGGCTCGCCATCGTATTGCCGAACGCGCCGCGCCAGCCGATTTCATAGTTGTTGGTCTTGACCGGCTCAAGACTCGACGAATTGATATCGAAGCCCGGGCGCGCATTGCGGATCTGCAGGCCGATATCGGGCAACTGGAAGCCCTGGCCGAACGAGGCATAGAACTCCTGGTTCTTCACCGGCGCGTACGCACCGCCGATATTGAACAGCCAGGCGCCGTAGTTGACCGTGCCGCCCTTGACCGCGACCGGGTTGCTGACCTTCGATTGCGACAGCGGCACGAAGTCGTCGAAGCTGGCGTTGGCGCGCTCGTAGCGCACGCCGCCCTCCATCGACCACTGCTCGTTGAACTTGTGCTGCAGCTGCCCGAAGACGCCGCCGCTGCGGGTGGTCAGCGGCGGCATGTAGGTCAGCGAACCGGTCTTGTTGAAGACCAGGCCGCCGCTCTGGTCGTAGGCGCGCGGATCGAACACATCGAGCGGCATGTCGCTGCGCTCCTGGTTGTAGTCCGCGCCCCACAGCAGCTTGGTCTTCTTGTCCGCGCCCAGCGGGGTGCTGATGGTCAGGCGCCCGCCAAACACGTCGCTGTTCTGGCTGACCTGGTCCACGTTGCCGCCACGCGTGGCCACCGCGCGCGCATCGAACGGCGGGAAGCGGGTGAAGTAGTCGCGGTAGTAGATCTGGGTGGACACCGTGCTGCCGAGCAGGTCCAGGTTCTGGTAGCCCAGGTTGACCACGGTGTTGCGCAGCTCGTTCTGGTTTTCAAGCTGCAGCCCCTTGATCGCGCGCGCGGCCGCGGTGCCAGGCGGCAGCTTGGCCACCGAGGGATCGGAGGCGTAGTCGGTGTTCTGCTTGGCCTGGTACTGGCTCACGCTCAGTTCGATGCGCTGCTGGCTGTCGATGCGCCAGCCCAGCTTGCCGCTCACGTTGTAAACGTTGGAATCGAACAGGTCGCCCTGGCTCGGCTCCGGCGCGATGCGGTGTCCGTGGGCGTCATAGGGGCTGCCGATATGCTGCGCGCCCAGGTGGAACGCGTAGTCGATCGGCCCCTGGCTGCCGGAGAAGTGCTGCTGGACATTGGCGCTGAGCCCCTCCTTGCTCAGCCGCGTCAGCGGGGTGCCCAGCGTCACGGTGGTATCCGCGCTGGGCGGGCCGCCCGCAGGCCGCGTGGTGATCGCGATGATGCCGCCGTTGGCGCCGGCGCCGTAGATTGCGCTGCTGCCGCGCATGACCTCGATCTTCTCGATGTTGCTGGGATCGATGGTGGCGAGGTTGCGCGCCGAATCCCGGTTGGTGTTGAGCGGAATGCCATCCACCAGGATCAGCGTGCCGCGGCCGCGCAGTGTCTGGCCGAAGTCCGTGACCGTGCGGCTGGAGTCCGCCATGCCCGGGATCAGCTTGCTCAGCATGGTCGCGAGATTGTTGGAACCCACCTTCAGTTCCTCGATTTCCTCGCGTTCCAGCACCGTTACCTGGCGCGTCGGGCTGACGAGGTCGCTCTTGATCCGGTCGACCCTGACCTCCACCGCATTCAGCTCGCCACCGTCGGCCTTGGCAGGCGGGCTGTCCTGCTTTGTGCCCGCACCGGATGTGCCGGTTTGCGCGACGGCGGACGCGGCGGCCACTGCCTGCGCCTCGGACAGCAGCGGAGTGCCCGCGCCGATGGCGGCCACAAGAAGCGCGAGCGGACGTACCCGGCAGCGGCCGGCCGGCACCGCCAGGGTGACTGAGCGTGTTGCGGTTTGCATGGTGATGGTCAGGCCAACGTAATGATGTGCGAAATGTGCTGTAATAGAACTCCGTGAATTGTAATAGTAATGATTCGCATTAACAACTAATTGTGGAGGAATCTGAATTTTCTTTCGGGGGTGCCGGGAAACCGGCTCGGATGGGTGTTGGAACCCGAGACAGGTTCCAAGGGCTGGGCCGTGCCCGAGAGCACGGCCCAGGGCGCAGCAGGCTCGTTCGCCATCCGCGCTCAGTGGAAGCGGTATGCCAGCCTTACTTGCGCCCGGCCAGCGCCTTCTGGATGGCCGCTTCGGTCTCGGCGTAATTCCCTTCGCCAAAGTGCTTGTAGACCACGGTGCCGTTGGCATCGACCAGGTAGAGCGCCGGCCAGTACTGGTTGCGCCAGGCGTTCCAGGTGGCATAGGCGTTGTCCTGCGCGACCGGGTAGCGGATATCGAAGCGCTTGAGCGCTGCCTGCACGTTGGCGGTGGACTTCTCGAAGGGGAACTCCGGGGTGTGGACGCCGACCACAACCAGGCCCTTGTCGCGGTATTTGTCGTACCACTGCCGCACATGGGGCAGCGTGTTGATGCAGTTGATGCAGCTGTAGGTCCAGAAATCGACCAGCACGACCTTGCCGCGCAGCCCGGCAACGGTCAGCGGTTCAGCGTTGAGCCACTTGTCGATGCCGGTGAATTCAGGCGCCTTGCCATAGTCGGCAGGGGCGGCGGCTGCATACTGCGCGGCAACGATGGCGGTGGTGGCCAGCAGGGTACGAAGGAAGCGGTGCATGGTTCAGGCTCCAGGTTGGGAGGCAGGAAAAAGGGAGGTCAGCCAGGCGACGGCAAGCGTGTCGTACTGGAAGTACATGGCGATGGCGGTCGCCACCACCAGCACACCGAAGCCTTGCTGCAGCCGGTGCGTGTGACGGGCCAGGCGGCGCACGTGAGTGGTGGCGAACTGGCCGCCATAGGCAATGCCCAGCATCGGGATGGCCGCGCCAGCCGCGAACAGCGCCAGCAGCCCGGCGGCGCGATGCAGGTCTTGCGCCTTGGCCACCAGCGCGAGGATCGACGCCAGCACCGGCCCGGCGCACGGGGTCCATACCGCGCCCAGCGTCATGCCCAGCACAAAGCCGCCGGCCACGCCGGTGCCGGTCCGGCCGCCGGCGCCCGCCAGGCGGTCGACCACACCGGCGAACGGGGCCGCCAGGCGCTCGAAGCCCGCCGGCCACAGCCGCGCCAGGCCGGCGCCCAACAGGAACAGGATGGCAGCGTTGCGCACCACGCCCGGGGCTTCGCTGAAGGCGCTGGACAGCGCGCCGAAGACGATGCCCAGCGCGGAAAAGGCGCTGACGAAGCCAAGCGCGATCGCCAGCGGGCGCAGCCGGCCGGATTCGCCCACCGAGCCGGCGAGCAGCATGGGCAGCACCGGCAGCACACAGGGCGAGGCAATGGTCAGCACGCCTGCGGCAAAGGCAAGGAAGGCGTCGATCATGGGCGGCCCCCGTTGGCGTGCGCGGTGCCGTAGCAGGCACGATGGCAGGGGCGGGGCGGCGGATGGATGGCGACGATGGACATGGCGGAGAACTCCCGGTGTTGGCGATAGACGCATTCCACCGTCCGCACGTATCCCGGCTGTTTCCGCTTCCGGGCATCCGTGCAATCTTTCATGTCTGCAGCGGCCCGGGATACAGAGCGATACATAGTGGCGCCGCACCCGCCGCACGGTGACCGCACCGGGCCGTGCCAACGCGGTGCCGCCGCTTCAGCGGCTGCCGTGGAGCTCGAGGTATTCCGTGAATTCGTCGCGCACGACGGCTTCAATGCGGGCGAGCTCGTCGTCCGTGATGTCTTCGAACAGCTTGCGCTTGCGCCTGGACAGCTCGCCGTGGTTCTGGACGATCAGGTCGATCAGGTTCGACAGCCGTGACTGGCGCAGGTCGAGCCAGCTTTCCAGGCGTGTGACGCTGGCATCGTAAGCGCGCAGGTACTGGATCTCCTGCGCAAGGTCTTGCTCGACGCACTGCTCGATGCATTCGAAGACGAATTCGCACAGCGCTGTCGCATCAAAGGATGCGTAAAGCCAGCCGGGCTGTGGCGACTTGATCAGGATCGTGTCGCTGTCCGAATCCAGCGCGTAGTTGAGCAGGGCCGTCCGCGGGGCGGAATAGGACTTCAGCAGGGCGGCATAGGTATCGATCTGCTTGAGCATCCGCGCCGACACCGGCAGCACTACGCCATCGGGCGTGACACCGGCCTGGCGCAGCAAATGGTGGATGAGGAATCGATGGAGCCGGCCGTTGCCGTCGTAGAACGGGTGGGCGAAGACAAAGCCAAACGATACGCACGCCGCCGCCACGATCGGGTTTGCCGCCTGTGCAGCGACCAGGCCCGCCACCGCGGCAATCCCGTCCATCATCGCGCCAAGCTGCTCGGGCGGCGGGGGAATATAGTCCGCGATGTTGCGCATGCGCCCGCCGCGGGACAGCCAGTTCTGCTTGTCGCGGTAGGAGAATTCAGCGCGCAGCCCCGAGATGATTTCGTTCTGCCACTCGCACAGCTGCTCTTCGGTAAGCGGGGCGGGATTGCCGGCGTACTCCAGCAGTCGCCTGAACTTGGCGACCCGCTGGTTATCGGGGATCTCGTGCTCGATGGAGTAGGTCGATCGAGTTTCCGCGAGGTAGAGGTAGTCCACCGCGCGCGCCAGCAACTCTGGCTCGAGCCGCTTGATGGCCGCGGCCACGCGGCCGGGGAGGTCGGCGGCAATGTACTGCGCCAGCTTCTCGGTGCGGCGCACCAGGGGGCAAAACGCGGCCGGGCCAAGGTGGTTGTTCTGGATGCCGAACTGCAGGTCCGGCGTTGCCGGGCCGGTCAGGTAGTGGGTCTCGTCCAGCGCCAGTACCCTGGGCGCCCCGGCCGGCAGCTTGTAGTCGAATTGCGCCCCGGCCAGCCATTTGGCATAGAACGCGCTCAGCCTCGCATAACGGGAGGTCGGGGTGGCCGCCAGCCACTCGCGTACAGCCTGCACCGCTTGCGCATGCTCGAACAGCGCCGCCAGCACGGTCAGGTCCAGGTGCTCCTTCTTCAGCGCGAACGTCAGGTGGTCCACGGTCGTGTCGGCGCCGCGGTAGCGGTTCCTTGGGTACACGGTGCGCGTGGTGCCGTCCGGTCCGGTGTGCGTGCTGAGGACCCCGGTCTTGTCTGCGAGGGCAGACGTCGAGCGCAGCGGCGGGACGCGCAAGCCGAACTTGCGGATAAGCGCATCGTAGCCTAGTGGCGCATGAGACATATGAAGTCGCAATCCTTGGGTGCGGGTTTGCCTGGAGCTTACCAGAGTTTCTACAGAATTTACCAAAACATCTACTTGATGGCCAAATGCTTTCCATTCTATCTATAGCGATGGACGGGCAACCTGGTCGCCGGGCTTCCCAGGAGTTCTACAGGACTTACCGTTTCGTCTACTCTCGGGGGTAGCCTGGATGATCTTGTCTACAGGGCTTGCCTTCCGATCCGGGTAGCGGTGCCTCTGGTCGCCTGAAAATCAAAACCGATCATGACAAAAATGCCATCTTCTGAATCGGCCAAAATGGCGTTCAGGGTTTTTCGGTGAATCCGTCAGGGTTTTCGAGGGTTTCTGGCCGCTACCCGGCAATAAGCATTTTTATTTGTTTATCTGGCTCGAATAATCGCCTATAACTGCATCTACATGCTGCGGCTGATGTCACGCATCATGCCTACGCCCGCCAGGCTTGCCTGCGGGCATTTTTTTTGGGGACGCGAGGATACTGTTTGTACGGTATTAATCGATCTGATTTATTTCGCTCATCATTCGACGCAGTCAAAATCATGACATTTCTGTAATCATGACATTTTTGTAATCATGCCGACTGACCGGTGGGTGGACTTCCGGGCATTACAAATTCGTAATGATTAAATTTAAGTTCTTTTCCTCATTCATTCAAAACGAACGCTCATCTATCGGCGGCGATTCGCCTGGAAGCCGCTCCAGCAAAGGGTTTCATGGTCATCGGGTGGCGCCTGGCGACGCCTTTCTCCGGGGGCGATGATGCATATTCAGCGTGAATATCCGGTGCCGATCCTTCCCCATCATAAATTCAGTGAAAACCCTGCCATCCCTTTCTCTTGACTTGCTTGATATATCACATACTGTGTATCCCATCGCCACTCCGAACTTGAGAGAGGTGAGGGCGGAGACCTCAGGTCGGGGTCGGAATAAGAGGCAAATAAATGCCAATGACACAGGAGACATGAAATGCCAGCAGCCACCCTTATGCTGAGGCGCAGCGCGTCCGCATACCCGCCCGCACCCCCGCAATTGAATGGTCAAATGATTCAAGGAGCGCGCAAATGAGTAATCCATCGGCAGCGCTGGGCGCTAATCGCCAGGTCCCGGAAGGCACACGCTGGCTGCAATTGATTGTCGGTGTGGTCTGCATGATCGCCACCGCCAATATCCAGTACGCCTGGACCTTGTTCGTCCCTGAGATCCAGGGTACCTATGGCTGGTCGCGCGCCAGCATCCAGATCGCCTTCACCGTTTTCGTCCTGGTGCAGACCTGGCTGGCGCCGATCGAAGGCTATTTCATCGACAAGTTCGGCCCGCGCATGATGGTTGCCTTCGGCGCGGTCTTCATCGGCGCGGCGTGGTGCATCAACTCCCAGGCCACTACCCTGATGGGCTTCTACGTCGGCGCAGCCGTTGGCGGCCTTGGCGTGGGCTCGATCTACGCCACCTGCATCAATAACGCGCTCAAGTGGTTCCCTGACCGCCGTGGCCTTGCGGTGGGCCTGACCGCGGGCGGTTACGGCGCCGGCTCCGCGGCGACGATCCTGCCCATCGCGGCCATGATCGAGTCGCAGGGCTTCCAGCACACCTTCCTGTTCTTCGGCCTGCTGCAGGGCGGGCTCGCCTTTGTCGCGGCGTGGTTCCTGCGCGCACCAAAGGGTAGCGAGGTGAGGGCATCGCAGAAGCTGGTCCAGGCCACGCGCGACTACACGCTCAAGGAAGCGATGTCCACCAGGCTGTTCTGGCTGATGTTTGTGATGTTCATCCTGGTCGTCACCGGCGGCATGATGGCCGTGGCCCAGCTTGGCGTCATCGCCAAGGACCTGGGCGTGAAGGAGTTCAAGGTCGACCTGCACTTCTTCGTGATGGCCGCACTGCCGCTCGCGCTGATGCTCGACCGGATCATGAACGGCATCTCGCGTCCGTTGTTCGGCTGGATCTCGGACAACATCGGCCGTGAGAAGACCATGGTCATTGCCTTCACCCTGGAAGGCCTTGGCATCATCGCGCTCGGCTACTTCGGCAGCAACCCGTACGCGTTCCTGATCCTGTCGGGAGTGGTGTTCCTGGCCTGGGGCGAGGTCTACTCGCTGTTCTCGGCACTTGCCGGCGATGCCTTCGGGACCAAGCACATCGGCAAGATCTACGGCGTGCTCTATACGGCCAAGGGCATCGGCGCACTGTTCGTGCCGGTCGGCAACCTGATGATGGAGGCGAGCGGCACCTGGTCGACGGTGCTCTACACGGTTGCGGCCATGGACCTGACCGCGGCCTTCCTGGCGATCATGGTCTTGCGGCCGGTGCTGGCCAGCCACGTTGCCACCTCCAGGAGTCTTTTCTCGAAGGAGACGGCGGCGGCGGGGACGCAAGTGCCAGCCTGACAGACAGGTACGCAGGGCGTTTCGCGGCAAGACGGGCGGGCATCTTCGGAAGCCCGCCTTTTCGTTTACCAGGGACTCGGCAATCCCGGTGGCTTTGCCGGGCCGTATGCGATCGGATAACGCATGGCTGGCCGACGCAATGCTCATGGCAAGCCGCGACGCCGGCTCCCACAATGAAATGGCTCACCGGAGCCTTTCATGCCATACACCCTTTGCCTTGAAGCGGAATGCCTGCGCCTGCGACTGCGGGCCGGCGCGGAACTGGTCTGCCGCTGCGGCAGCCTGTGGCTGACGTTCGAAACACGGGACAGGCCGTCCCCGGACGTCCTGCTCGCACCCGGCGAGCGCTATCAGCTGCATGGTGACGCCGACGTGTTTCTGGGGGCGCTGCACGGCGCCGGCCCCGTGTTGTGCGGGATCGAGGCGCCGCCACCCCCGCGCCGTGCGGGCTTCCCCTGGCTCAGGTGGCTACGGGGCTCGCACGTGTCCTGACGGTGTGTGCGGCTTCCTGGCAAATCCACTCGGCTACGCACCTGACGTCCTCGCGCGGATCGGCGGAGGCATGGACCAGCCAGTATGCGTTGGGGCTCGGCGGCGCTTGTAGCGCCGTCGGCACGATCACCAGCTGGCCGCCATCGATCAGGGGCCGCACCAGCTCGATCCGGCCCAGTGCGACGCCCTGTCCCGCCAGCGCCGCGTGGATGACCTGGTCGTACTGATTGAAGCGAAGCACGCCGTGCTGGCTCGCCTGGCGGTAGCCGCGCGGCTCGAGCCAGCTGCGCCATTGCAGCCACGGACGGGGATCGTCGAATTCCAGCAGCGGCAACTGAAGCAGCGCCTCGTCGTGCCGGGCGACCCCGGCCACCAGCGATGGATGGGCAACCGGGGCGATGTTTTCGCCGAACAGGCGCACAGCATCGGGCGGCGCCGCGGCGTCGCGGCAATAGCGCACGGCGAGGTCGATGCCCTCGGCACGCAAGTCGCTGATACGGTTGCTGGCGGACAGGCGCACATCCAAATGCGGGTGCGTCTTCTGCAGGTTCCCCAGCCGCGGCAGCAGCCACAAGCCGGTCACGCCGATGCTGGCGGTGACCGTGACGGCGCGCTGGCCCTCGTTGCGGCGCACTTCGGCTACCACGTCCTGCAGCTGCTGCAGTGCGCTGTCGGCGCTGCGAAACAGCCGTTCGCCCTCGGCGGTGAAGGCCACGCCGCGATGCTTGCGCACGAACAGCGGTACCTTCAGCTGCTCCTCCAGCGCGTGGATCTGCCGGCTTACCGCCGACTGCGTCAGGCATAGGTCGTCCGCTGCCTGCGTAATGCTCATGCGTCGGCCGACGGCGACGAAGCCCTTGAGCAGGTCGAGCGGAAACAGCCGGACAAGCGGGACGGACATGCGGTGGCCTCCTGGCAGATTCGCGATACGCCATTACAGCACGATCCCCGGCCCTCTTGCCATGCGCGGCGCGCATGGCAAGACGACCAAATGATCGCTTGAAGCACAGCGCCGGGGCGGCTGCAATAGAGCCATCGCGCGCCTGCCGGCGCCATTGTCCGACAAGGGGCCGTCATGACTTCTCGCCTGCCGCACACTTGCGCCGCCATTGCCACGCCGCAGTCCGCCACGCCATGGTGGCGGGAGTTGTGGGTGCTCGTGCTGGCGGGCGGCCTGCTGATGGGGCTGGCGTTGGGCGTGCGCCATGTGCAGGGTTTGTTCTTGCTGCCCATCATCGCCGAGCGCGGCTGGACCCGCGAGATCTTCGGCTTCGCGATGGCGGTGCAGAACCTGGTCTGGGGGCTGGTGCAGCCCTTCACTGGCATGCTGGCCGACAGGTACGGCTCGTGGAAGGTGATGGCCGGCGGACTGGCGTTATATGCCGCCGGACTTTACGGGATGACACAGGCCGAGACGTCACCGGCCTTCGTCTGGTCGGCAGGCGTCTGCATCGGCATTGCGCTGTCCGGCACGACCTTCGGCGTAGTGTATGGCGCGCTGAGCAGAATGGCTGACACCGCGCAGCGCAGCCGCGCACTGGGCCTGGCCGGCGCCGTCGGCGGCATCGCGCAGTTCGCACTGGTGCCGGCCGCGCAGGGGCTGCTGATCGCATCGGGATGGGCGACCACGCTGCTGATGCTCGCCCTGGCACTGGCCGTGCTGCTGCCGCTTGCGCTGCCGATCCAGGACCGGATTGCCGCCGCGCCGGCGCCGGCCGCGGACGAGACCAACGCGGCCCGCGGCCAGCCGTCGCTGCTCGGCGCGGTGCGCGAGGCATTCGGTCATTCCGGCTTCTGGCTCCTGAACCTCGGCTTTCTTGCCTGCGGCTTCCAGCTCGCCTTCATCGCCAGCCACTTGCCCGCCTATCTGCTGGACCGTGGCATGCGTCCGGCCGACGGCATGGCCGCGCTCGCCATCATCGCGCTCGCCAATGTGGCCGGCATCTACGTGTTCGGCCTGCTGGGCGGGCGCTACAGCAAGAAATACCTGCTCGCCGGCATCTACCTCGTGCGTACCGCGGCGATGGCGCTGTTCCTGCTACTGCCGCTGAGCACGCCCACGTTGTACTTGTTCTGCGCGGCGATGGGCTTCCTGTGGCTCGGCACCGTGCCGCTGACCAACGGGATCCTCGCACAGGTGTTCGGCGTGCGCTATCTCGCCACGCTGTTCGGCTTCGTGTTCTTCGGCCACCAGCTGGGCTCGTTCCTCGGCGTATGGCTGGGCGGGCTCGCGTTCGAACTGACGCGCTCGTACGACCCGGTCTGGTTCAGCGCCATGGCGCTGGGCGTACTGGCCGCGGCCTTGCACTTCCCGATCGACGACCGGCAGATTGTCAGGACCGGCCTCGCGCCGGTGCGGTCATGAGTCTGCGCCGCGGACCGGCGCTCGGCATATGGCTGTCGGTACTCGGCCTGGCGGGCCTGTGCATGGTGGCACTGACATCTTGGCTCGACCCGGCTTTTGCGCTGGCGTGGGTACAGCTGATGGCGATGTGCCGATAGCAGTCGCCATGCCCCGCGGGACTCGATCGCGCTAGTTCTCCTGAACCAACTGGAATGCGGTCCTGCAGGCCTTGGCCCATTCCCTAGCCAATTCCCTACGCTGCGCGGTCCGGGTCGCCATCGCTTCGTCCAGGCCGGCCGCAAGATCCGGCACGGTGACCGCGGCCGGCGCCCCGGCCGCGCCCCAGGCCGCGGCAAAGGCGATTTGCTTGCTGGTCCCAGGGTGTTGTGCGGCCCGGAGCAGGCCAAGCCATGGCAGGAAAAAGGCGCCGGCGACAATGCCGCCGTGCAGGCTGCTGCCGACAAAACCCTGGCTGTGCGCAATCAGCGCACAGATATCCCACAGATTGAGCGAGTCGAACAGGACCACAGGCGTGCCGCGCAGCCGTGCCGCCAGGCGCTGGTAGCAAGCCAGGTCGTCGTGCCAGGGCGCGGCGCCGGCGCGAAACAGCACCAGGCCCAGGGCCCTGGTCCGGGCGATACGTTCGAGCTGGGCCGCCAGCTGTGAAAGGGTATCGTCGTCGCCAAAATCCGCGCTGAACTGCACGGCCAGGTATCCGCCAGGGAACCCTGACACGATGCGGGCGCACTCGCCCTGGCGGGCGCGCCGGCGGATGCAGTCGCCGAACAGCTCGGCCACCAGCACGGCCGGATCGGGTTCCAGGCGGCAGGCAATGCCGTTCTGCGCGAGCATGGCCCGGGTCTGATGGTCTCGTATCCCGACGCTGGTGGCGGCCCCGAGCTTGGCCACCACCTCGGCCCGCATGGCAGGCTCAACCGATCCAAGTTCAATGCCGCCGGCGGCGTGGACAATGACACGCCGGACATTGGCAAAGATGCCGGCCGGCAACAGGTAGGGGACCCGGTCCCGTACGCCCAGCTGCGCCTGGGCCCAGACCGTCCGCTCGTGCGGCCGGGCATCGAGCAGCGCCACCACCGCCCGGGCCTGCTCGGGAGGCTGCAGCATCACGGCCGCCTCCCAGAGCGAGCAGGTCAAAGTTTCGCCACCCACATGGACGACATCGACGGCGCTGTCGCCCACGGTGGCTGCCAGCCGCGCCAGGGTGTGGACCCGATGGCCGCCATGGATTCTCAGATTGCGCTCGGCCAGGCCCCCGTAAAACGGATTGGCCTGCCCGATCAGGCTTCGCACCACATGCGGCAGCAGCAGGTCGCCGAAGTTGTGGCGATCGAAAGCGCCAAACAGGATCGTGGGGAAGCTGGTTCCTGATCGGGAGGCTGGCATGGCGTTTGGCAAAAATTGGCGTCCACGGGGTTCTCAGATCCGCATTTTATGCATTGCGCGATGGGACCCGTCCTCGGGACGCCTCCTCCGTAGGATTAGATGGCCTGCGAGACGTTGCTCATGTCGTGGACCTCAGGGGCATGGTGCTTTCGCTTTCCGGAAAAATGCACATAAAGGGAATCGAGGGTACGGCCGATTTCGGCCAGCAGGGCGTCGTCATCCGCCAGGCGCTCGCGCGCGCCGGCAAGCACGGCTTCGAACCCGCTGGCTTCGGGCACCTGGGCCCCGCCGATATCCAGGGCGTGGACCATGCTGGCCAGGCGGGCCAGTCCGCGGTCGGCGTCCAGCCCGAAGCTGGCCAGCAGCACCTCGAATGAAACCTTGTCGCCCACATGCGTGAAGGCGGCGCCGTCGAAGTCGAAACCCAGCGCGTCATCCGGGCAGTCCGCGGGATGCTCCAGCCACAGGAAGCGCGCATGCGGGTCGATAAAACGCTGGATCAGCCACGCGCAGGCAACCCGGTCCACCCACAGGTGGCGCCGCGTTGCCCAGTCGCGCCCCTGGTATTGGGCAGGATCCCGGCGCGGGATGCCGCCGCTTGCAGGCTGGGGCTCGCCTGGCGAGCGCAGGGTTTCGACCGCATTGTTGAAGTCCCGCCATTGCAAGGCGGCGTTGGCCGAGGCGTCGTTGGGGAAAAAGTCGGTCCCGGCGATGGCATCAAAGGCACGGCCGTGCCGGCGCAGCAGGCGGGCGATCCCGGCCTCATCCTGGCCGGACAAGCTCTTGCGGTCTTCGGAAAGGGCGGCCAGCCAGCCGGCGTAGTCAGCCGTGCGGTCAAACAGTGTCCGGTAGGCGTGAGCCTCCGCCGGATCATGCGCGCGCACGTTCAGCAGCCAGGCCTGGCCGCCTTCCTGGATAGTTTCATCGGCCAGGTCGCGCAGTTGAGCGCTTTGCGCGCTTGCCGTCGGCAACAGATAGGCGCCGTCGCGCAGTGCGGCGCAGCCTAGTGTCTTGAGGGCTCGCCAGATGCGCATCCGGGCAGTGGCGCCCTTGGTTGGCAGGCTGATGACGAGGAGGGTCCACAGTTCCGGAGCTGGTTCCATGGGCCGATACTAAGTGCTTGTAGAGTATCGATCAACTATGTAGCGATCTCTACAGGTTTATTCGTGGGTGCACTTAATGGCACTTATTCCGGAGTCGGCTGTAGGTCCATGGGGCAGATAACGATATAGGCATTCATTCGTTCCCGTGTGATGCAGGGTTCCCTATCTTGTGAGCCTGCTCATCCGCAAGGAAGGAATCATTTATGAATGCCCCGTTGGACTTCGATGCGCGGCACGCGCTGCGCGCCGCGCTGGACGCCGTGCCGGCGCTGGCGCAGAAGATTGGCATCGACGCGGCCGCCCGCGAGGCACGGCGGCTGCTGCCCTATGAGGCCTTCGCGCTGTTTCGCCAGTCCGGGCTTGGCGTGCTCCGGCTCCCGGTGGAGCAGGGTGGCCTGGGCGGCTCGCTGGCCGACCTGTTCGAGGTCATTGCCGCGATTGCCGCGGAGGAATCGAACGTCGCGCACGCGCTGCGCATCCATTTCGACCAGACCGAGTCGCTGCGCCTGGCGCCGCGCTCGGCCTTCAACGACCTGCAGGTGCAGCGCATTGTCGGGGGCGCGATCTTCGGCGGTGCCTCCACGGAACGCGGCACGTCGCGTCCCGGTGAAATCACCACGGCGCTGCGGCGCGACGGCGAGCACTATCGCCTGAGCGGCAAGAAGTATTACTCCACCGGCACCGCCTTTGCCGACTACGCCCGCATCAATGTGAAGGATGCCGATGGCGCCGATGCCTCGATCATCATCCCGACCGATCGCCCCGGCTTCAACGTCGTTGACGACTGGGACGGCATGGGCCAGCGCATGACCGCCAGCGGCAGCCTGGTGCTGGACGATGTGCAGGTGCTCGCCGATGAAGTGACGCGGCGCGCCAACAGCACACTGGTCGGCCGTCATTGCGGCGCGCTGCGCCAGTTGCACCTGGTGGCGGTGGCGGCGGGGATCGTGCGCAATGCCTGGGCCGATGCCCTGCGCTATGTGCGCGAGCATGGCCGACCGGTGCTGCACAGCCCGGCATCCTCGGCGCGCGAAGACCATTTCATCCAGCAGGTGATTGGCGACCTGGCCGCGCACAGCCATGCCATCGACGCACTGGTGCGTGAGAATGCGCGCGCACTGGACCGCTCGGCCGATGCGCTGCTGGCACGCTCCGAAGACGCCGAAGCGCTGGTCCTGGCCGGCGCGCTCGCCACCGCGCAGACCCAGCTGGTGGTCAGCAAGCTGGCGCTGCACGTGGCCGAGCGCATGTTCGAGGCCGGCGGCGCCTCGGCCACCGCCCGGCAGCACAACTTCGACCGGCACTGGCGCAACCTGCGCACGATCTTCAGCCACAACCCGCTGCTGCACAAGGCGCGCGTGGTCGGCGCCTACCACCTGAACGGCGACACCACGCACCTGGCCGAAGGCCGGGTGTTCTGAGCCGCCGGAGACGAACGATGACAGCAAGCTCACCGCAGCGGCAGCTGCACCTGAACATCAACGCGCTCCATTCCGGCTTCGTGCCGTCGGCGTGGCGCCTGCCCGCCAGCGACCCGCGTGCGTTCGTGGACGTGCAGCACTATATCCGCCTGGCACGCATCGCTGAAGCGGGGAAGTTCGACGCGATCTTCCTGGCCGACAATGCGTCGATCGCCGACCAGATCCATTTCCGGCCGATCACGGCGCTGGAGCCGACCCTGCTGCTGGCCTGCGTCGCCGCGGCGACTACCCATATCGGACTGGTGGCCACGGCCTCCACCAGCTACAACGAGCCCTATAACATCGCGCGGCGCTTTGCCACGCTGGACCATGTCAGTGGCGGCCGCGCGGGCTGGAACGTGGTGACCACGGCGGATGCCGGCTCGGCACGCAACTTCGGCCGCGCCGCGCCGCCGGACCACGGACAGCGCTATGCGCGTGCCGACGAGTTCACGGATCTCGTCAAGGCGCTGTGGGACAGCTGGGAAGACGATGCCCTGATCGGCGACAAGCACGACGGGCGCTTTGTCGATACCGCCAGGCTGCAGCCGGTGGCGCACCATGGCGCCTTCTTCGACGTGCAAGGCCCGCTGAACCTGCCGCGGCCGCCGCAGGGCCATCCGGTGCTGTTCCAGGCCGGCGGCTCCAGCGACGGGCGCGAGCTGGCCGCACGGCATGCCGAGGCGGTGTTCTCCGCGTCGCAGTCGTTCGAGGAATCGCTGGCCTACAAGCGCGAGATCAACGCGCGTGCCGAAGCGCTGGGGCGCGGCCCGCACGCGGTCAAGGTGTTGCCGGGGCTGACCACCATCATCGGCGCCACCGAGGCGCAGGCGCGGCAGCGCCGCGACGAGCTGGTCGACCTGATTCCGTGGGACTACAGCCTGGTGCGGCTGGCCGGCACACTGGGCATTCCGGTGGAACGGCTGAGCCTGGATGCGCCGCTGCCAGATGACCTGGCGCTGCCGGCCAACGGCAACCACACCTTCTTCCGCGCCACCGTGGCGGTGGCGCAGCGCCAGAACCTGACGGTGCGCGCGCTGATCCGAGAGCTGGCGGGAGGCGGCGGCCACCGCGTGATCGTGGGCACGCCGGAGCAGGTGGCCGACGATATCGAACACTGGTTCCGCCATGGTGCCGCCGACGGCTTCAACCTGATGCCCGATGCGCTGCCCGACGGGCTGCAGGCGTTCGTCGATGGCGTGGTACCGATCCTGCAGCGGCGCGGCATCTTCCGAACTGCGTACGCGGGCACCACGCTGCGCTCGCACCTGGGCCTCGAACGGCCCGCGGGACGGGTACCGGCGCAGGCTGCGGCGTAAGCAGAAGTCCGCATTTGCTACGTCGTATTCCTTCGTGGACTGGGCAAGGGGCGTTTCTTAGACTGGTGCTTCCTTATCACTGCCCAGCCTGCCATGACACGACGCCCTTTCCTTGCCACCCTCGCACTCGCCGCGCTGACGGCGCTTGCCACGTTCTCCATCGGCACCGCCCACGCGCAAGCCAGCGACCGGCCACTCAAGGTCGGCGTGCGCGGCGGGGTCGACGAAGAGATCTGGGAAGTGGTGACGCGCGTCGCCGACAAGCAGGGGCTGAAGGTGCAGACCATCGTCATCACCGGCACCGCCAGCCCCAACGAGGCCCTCAACAATGGCGACCTCGATGCCAATGCCTTCCAGCACATCCCGTTCCTGCGCGACCAGATCCGGCAGCGGGGCTACAAGATCGTCAATGTCGGCGATACGCTGATCTCGCCGATCGCGTTCTATTCACGCAAGGTCAAGTCGCTGGAGGCGCTGCCCAATGGGGCGCGCATTGGCATCCCGAACGACCCGAGCAACCAGACGCGCGCGCTGGTGATCCTGCGCGACCACGGGCTGGTCAAGCTCAAGGATGGCTTCGATCCCTATACCGGCACGGCGTCGCTGGCCGACATCACGGCCAACCCGAAGAAGCTGGAGTTCGTGGAAAGCGCCTCGGTGGTGCTGCCGCGCGCGCTGCCAGACGTCGATGCGGCCGCCATCGTCAATACCTTTGCGTACCAGGCCGGCCTGATCGCCACGCGCGACGGCATCGCGGTGGAAAAGAAGGAGCACAACCCGTACGTGAACGTGATTGCCGTGCGCGAGAAGGACAAGGGCGCGCCGTGGGTCGCGCGGCTGGTCAAGGCCTATCAGTCCGACGAGGTGCGCAAGTTCATCCAGACCAAATACCAGGGTTCCGTGATCCCTGCCTTCTGACGAGCCAGCATGCACGCTGTCCTACCGTTGAGCGAACCCGGGCCGCATATCGTGTTCGCGGGGATCGGCAAGACCTACGCGGGGGCAGGCGCCCCCGCGCTGGCCGATATTTCCTTCACCATAGGCCGCGGCGAGCGCTTCGGCATCATCGGCCGCAGCGGCGCCGGCAAGTCGACGCTGCTGCGCACCATCAACATGCTGGAGCGCCCCGACACCGGCCACGTCAGCATCGACGGCGCCAATATCGGCCTGCTGGACGAGAACGGCCTGGTGGCGCTGCGGCGCCGGATCGGCATGATCTTCCAGCACTTCAACCTGCTGTCGGCCAAGACCGTATTCGACAACGTCGCACTCCCGCTGCGCGTGGCGGGTGTGCCGCGCCACGAGATCGCGGTCCGTGTGATGGAACTGCTGGACCTGGTCGGGCTGACCGACAAGGCGCGCGCCTATCCCGCGATGCTGTCCGGCGGGCAGAAGCAGCGCGTGGGCATTGCCCGTGCGCTGGTGCACCGGCCCGAGATCCTGCTGTGCGATGAGGCAACTTCCGCGCTGGACCCGGAGACCACTGAGCAGATCCTGGCGCTGCTGCGCGACATCAACCAGCGGCTGGGGCTGACCGTGGTGCTGATCACGCACGACATGGCGGTGATCAGTGAAGCCTGCGACCGCGTGCTGGTGCTGGACCACGGCCACGTCATCGAGCATGGCCCCGTCTGGAAGGTGTTTGCCGAACCGCACGCGGAAGCCACCATCGCGCTGCTGCGGCCATTGCGGCACCGCATGGCCGCCGTGCCGGACATAACGAGACAGGAGACTGCACATCGTGCTGCTGCCAATGGCTGACAAGTATTTCAAGGCACTGGGCGAGACCCTGCTGATGACCGCCAGCGCGTGCGCCGTGGTGTTCGCCGCCGGTATGGCGCTGGCCCTCGTGCTCACCATGACCGCTCCCGGCGCCCTGGCGCCGCGGCCGCGGTTGCACCGGACCTTGTCGGTCCTGGTGAACATGTTCCGCTCGATTCCCTTCATCATCCTGCTGGTCGCGATGCTGCCGGTCACGCGCATGATCGTCGGCACCACCATGGGCACGTGGGCGGCGGTGGTGCCGCTGAGCGCTCACCTGATACCGTTCTTCGCGCGCATCTCGCAGGTTGCGCTCAAGGAGATCGACCAGGGGCTGGTCGAGGCGGCCAGGGCCATGGGATGCCGCCGCTGGCATATCGTGCGCCACGTGCTGCTGCCGGAGGCGATGCCCCCGATCATCGGCGGCGCCACCGTGACCGTGATCGCCATGATCGGTTCGTCGGCGATGGCGGGCGCGGTGGGCGCCGGCGGGCTGGGCGACCTGGCGATCCGCTATGGCTACGAACGCTACGAAACCGCCGTGATGTTCCACGTCATCGCGATCCTGGTGGCGCTGGTCTCGCTGGTGCAGTTTGCCGGCGAACGGCTGGCGCGGCGGTTCGACCACCGGCGCTAGTTGGCGGCTGGCGCCGGGCTTGCCCCGGCGCCCCGCGTCACGCCGCCGCGATCTGTGGCACGGCCGCCAGCAACTGGCGCGTGTAGGGATGCGCGGGCGCGTCCCAGATGCGGTCACGGTGATCGGCTTCCACGATCTGTCCCTCGCGCATCACCAGCACACGGTCGGCAATGTAGCGCACCACGCCAAGGTCATGCGAGATGAACAGGCAGGCCAGGCCATACTCGGCCTGCAGGTCAGCCAGCAGGTTCAGCACCTGCGCCTGCACCGAGACATCGAGCGCGGACACCGGCTCATCGCAGACCAGCAGCCTGGGGCGTACGATCAGTGCGCGGGCAATGCCGATGCGCTGCCGTTGCCCTCCGGAGAATTCGTGCGGATAGCGCTGCAGCGCCGATGGCGGCAGGCCGACGCGCTCGACCATGGCGGCGGCGCGTGCGCGACGATCGCGGCGATCGCGCGCGCCATGGATCTGCAGCGCGTCCTCCAGCAGCGCCCCCACGGTCTTGCGCGGGTTCAGCGAGCCGTACGGGTCCTGGAACACCAGTTGCATGGCGCTTCGCCATGGCCGCAGCTTGCGCCGGTCGATCCCGGCCAGGTCGGTGCCATCGAACTCTATGCGCCCGCCGTCATGGTCCGACAGGCGCAGCACGGCGCGGGCCAGCGTCGACTTACCGCAGCCGGACTCGCCCACCAGCGCAACCGTCTCGCCAGGTGCAATCGAGAACGATACGCCGCGCACCGCATGAGTCTGCTGCGAGCCGGTGCGGTGCACCACGTGCAGGTCGTCGATGCGGACCAGCGGCGTCGCGCCGGCTGGCGCATCCGTCGCCTGGGCAGGCGCGGCGGGATGCGCCAGCCGGAATGCCGCCGGCGTACCGTCCGCGCGCCGGTCGACACGCAGTTCGGGCAGGCGGACACTGCGGTAGTGGGGCGCCTGGCATTGCCCATGCGCGGCGCTCAGTGATGCGCCGAGCAGCGCGCGTGTATACGGATGCGCGGGCGCGCGGAACAGCGCGGCAGCGGGCTGTTCCTCGACCTTGATGCCGTCATGCATCACCGCCACCCGGTCGGCCCAGCGCGAGACCACGCCCAGGTCGTGCGTGATCAGCAGCATGGCCATCGACAGCTCGCGCCGCAAGGTATCGAGCAGTTCCAGGATCTGGGCCTGTACGGTGACGTCCAGCGCGGTGGTGGGCTCATCGGCGACCAGCAGGCGCGGCGAGCAGGCGATCGCCATGGCAATCATCACGCGCTGGCGCTGGCCGCCCGACAGCTGATGCGGGTAAGCCGCGAAGCGCCGCTGCGGTTCAGGAATGCGCACCTGGTCGAGCAGTTCCACGGCGCGGGTTCGTGCCGCGCGAGCCGACAGCGGTCGGTGCAGCTGCAACGCTTCCACGACCTGGTCGCCCACCGTGAGCACCGGGTTGAGCGACATCATCGGTTCCTGGAAGATCATCGAGATAGCGTTGCCGCGTAGCGCGGCCATATCCCGCTCAGGCAGGGCCAGCAGATCGCGACCGTCCAGCAGGATGCAGCCGGTGGCCCGCGCCGGCGGCGACAGCAGGCGCAGCAGGGCCAGTGCCGTGGTGGACTTGCCGCAGCCGGATTCACCGACCAGCGCGACCGTTTCGCCCTCATGGATGTCGAGATCAAGCGCCGCAACGGCCGGCCGCTCCGCGCCGGGATAACGGACCGTCAGCTCGCGCAGCGACAGCAGTGGTTGGGTCATGGGGTGGCTGCCTGTGTCATGCCGGCGCGTGTACCTCGGCGGCCAGCAGTTCCGGCTCCACCTGGATCTCCAGCGCTTCGTTGAAGCGCGCGAAGAAGGCGCACAAGGCCGCGCGCAAGGTCAGTTCCACGATCTGTGGCTCGGAGAAATGCTCGCGCAGCTTGCCCGCCAGGGTATCGGTGACGCGCTGCGTGGTGACCTGCACGGTGTAGTCGCGCACCAGGCGCTCAATGCTGTCCAGGCCCGGCACGTCCGGCTCCAGGATGTTGGTCACCGTGTCCGCGTCCACACCCAGCGCTTCGAGCCGGGGCTCGTGATGGGATATGCAGTAGTGGCACGCGTTCAGGCGCGATGCCGTGACCAGCACGATTTCCAGGTGGCGGCGCGTGATCAGCGCATCGCGGGCGGAGTCGAGGAGCAGCCCGAACAGATGCGCCACTGCGGGTGGCCGGTGGCCGAGTACCTTGAGCATATTGCCGAACGCCCCATACTCGCGTTCGATGCGTTCGTAGACGCTACCTGCCTCAGGGGGCAGTTGCGATGCATCGATGTCGTTGACGCGTGCCAAGTGATTCTCCTGCAATGTATATGGATGAAAAGTGGATGCGGGCCGCTTCAGCGGCCGTCGCGCGGATCGAACACGGCTGCCAGGCCGTCGCCGATCAGGTTGAGCGCCAGCACCGTGACGGCAATCGCCAGCCCCGGCAGCACGCACACGTACCAGTCGGTGCGCAATACCTCGCGGCCGGCGCCGACCATGTTTCCCCAGCTGGCGATATTGGGGTCGCCCAGGCCAAGGAACGCCAGGCTCGATTCGGTCAGGATCGCGGTTGCCACCATCAGCGACGCTGACACGAGCACCGGCGTGAGGGTGTTCGGCAGGACGTCATGGACAATGATGCGGGCATGGCTGGCGCCAAGTGCCTCGCTGGCCAGCACCATGTCGCCGTGCCGCAGGCGCAGCACCTCGGCCCGCACCAGCCGCGCCAGTGCGGGCCATGAGGTGATGCCGATCGCCAGCGCGATCTTGGTCACGGAGGGCTGCGCGATGGCGACGATGGCCAGCGCGAACAGGAACGAAGGAATGGTCTGGAAGAAGGTGGTGACCGCGCCGAACACGCGGTCGACGCGTCCGCCGTAGAAGCCCGCGGCAACGCCGCCGGCGACGCCGAGGGCGACCGAGATGGCCGTGGCTACCGCGGCGATCAGCAGCGACGCGCGGGCCCCGTGAAACAGCCCGGCGGCGATATCGCGGCCGAGCATGTCGGATCCGAGCGGATACGCGGCGTCGCGGCCGGGCCAGAGCAGGGGCTCGGTGGCCATGTCGAGCGGGTCGCCGGGAAAGAGCCAGCCGGCGCCGAGGGCAGCGCCGAGGATGACCAGCAGCAGCGAGCAGCCAAGCAGGGCGCTTGGAGACGACAGCAGCCGGCGCATAGTACCGCGGCGGCGCGGCCGGAGCAGCACCGGCGTGGTGGCCGCGGCGGCTGCCTGCGCCGGCAGGACTTGGGAAGACGAGGGCACGACAGGACTCCTGGAGCGATCCCGGCTAGCGTGGCAGCCGGATGCGCGGATCGACGCGCGCATAGACAAGGTCGACAATCCCGTTGACCAGGATCACCACCACGGAGCTGCACAGCAGGATGCCGAGCAGCAGGTTGTAGTCGCGCTGGTACAGCGCGTCGAAGGCGGTGCGGCCAAGGCCCGGCCAGGAGAACACCGTTTCCACCACCACCGCGCCGCCGATCACGGAGCTGGCCTGCACGCCGACCATGGTCACCAGCGGCAGCAGGGCATTGCGCAGTACGTGCCGTGTCAGCACGCGGTGCTGCGGCGTGCCCTTGGCCACCGCGGTGCGCACGAAGTCCTGCCGGCGCACGTCGATCATGCTGGCCCGCATCAGGCGCACGTAGACCGCCATGTAGAACAGGCCCAGCGTGACCGCCGGCAGCACCAGGTGGCGCGCAACGTCGAGCGCATAGGCCCAGCCCGTCAGCCCGGACTCGACCGTGAACATGCCGCCCACCGGCAGCCAGTCGAGCCAGACCGAGAACACCAGCACCAGCATCAGGCCGATCCAGAACAACGGCGTGGCAAAGCACAGCAGGGCGGCGATGGAGATCAGGCTGTCCAGCAGGCGCCCGGCGCGCATGGCGGCCAGTACACCCAGTGCGGCACCAACGACCACTGCGAAAGCGATGCTGGCGCCCATCAGCAGCAGCGTGGCCGGCAGGCGCTGGACGATCAGGTCTAGCACCGGCATGCCTTGTCGGAACGAGTAACCGAGGTCCAGATGGGCCAGGTGCCACAGATACCTGCCCAGCTGCACCCACAGCGGCTGGTCGAGCCCGAACTGGGCACGCAGCGCGGCCACGTACTCGGGCGTGGCCGCGCCGGCTTCACCCGCCAGGACCTGGGCGGCATCGCCGGGCGCCAGGCGCAGCAGGAAGAAGTTGACCACGGACATGGCCGTCACCACGCCCAGTGGCTGCAGCAGCCGGCGCCAGGCCGGAAGGCGGAACATGCCGCCAGTCTGGCTTGCCATGGTTCAGCGCGCCGTTTCTGCCTTGCCGGCGGTGGCAACGGTGGCGTTGGCGCGCGGCGGCGTCACGAACCACGCATGCTTGAGCGAAGCATAGATCTGGTCGACGCTGCTGACCGTATCGCGCAAGCTTGCCGATTGCACCGTGAAGAAGCGCAGCTCAAGCAGCGGCAGCGACGGCAGGTCGGTCTGCACTACGCTCTGGAACTTGCGGAACAGTTCCACGCGCTCGGCCTGACTGGGCGAGCCCTGGGCCTGATCGATCAGCTTGTTGGCCTCTTCGCCACGATAGCCCGAGCCGTTGGACCACGGGATGTTCTTGCCCACCGTGTCGGCGCGATAGGCGCGCGTCACGCCGACCAGCGGATCGGCAAAGCCGGCGAACCACACCACCGCCAGGTCGAAGTCACGGTCACCATAGACCCGTTTGGTGTAGGTGGGCGTGTCCTGCGTACGTACCGCCACCTCGATGCCCACGCGCTTGAGCGCTTGCTTGATATATTCAGCGCTGCGCTTGTAGTCGTCGCCGTAGGGAAGGTAGTCGATCTGGATCCTGAGGCGATTGCCGTCCGCGCCGCGCTTCAGGCCGGCAGCGTCCAGCAGCGCCTCGGCCTTGGCCGGGTCATAGGCGTACTTCGGCACGTTGGGGTTGAAGAACTGGCCAAGCGTGGATACCACCGGGCTGACGGCCGGCTTGCCGAAACCGAACCAGACCACCTTGTTGAGCGCGTTCAGGTCGATGGCATGGGCCAGGGCCTGACGCACGCGCACGTCCTTGAAGTACGGCCGGTCCAGGTTGATGTCCATGAACAGCCATGGCGAGAGCCAGTCATAGCCGCGCGTTTCCAGCTTCAGCGGCGGCAGTTGCGCGAGCCGCTGCGCATCCTTGAGCGGCACCGGGTTGAACGGCGCGTACTGCGCCTCGCCTTTCTCCAGCGCCGCAGCCCGTGCGCTGGCGTCCGGAATGACCTTGAAGATGATCTTGTCCAGGTACGGCTTGCCCTTGTCCCAGTAGTTGGGATTGCGCTCCAGCACGATGTAGTTGCCCTTGTTCCATTCCTTGAACACAAAGGGCCCGGTGCCCACCGGCTTGTTGTTGTAGGGGTTGTTAAGGATGTCAGTGCCCTCATACAGATGCTTGGGCAGCACCTGCGCGCCGTTGCTGTTGAGCGAGCTGAGCACGGCCAGCGACGGCTCGGAGAAGCGCAGCACCACAGTCAGCGGATCCGGCGTATCGACCTGGGTCACCTTGCCGAGCAGGATCTGGTTGCGCGGGTGGAGCTTCTTCCAGACATTTTCCAGCGTCCATTTGACATCGGCCGAGGTGAACGGCTTGCCGTCGTGCCACTTGACGTTGGGACGCAGGTGGAAAGTCAGCGTCTTCGAATCCCTGGAGATCTCCCAGCGTTCGGCCAGGGCCGGCTTGAGCTTGAAGTTGTTGTCGTACTCCAGCAGGCCGTCGAACACATTGGCGCTGAAGAAGCCGGTCGGTGCCGCCGAGTTCAGCGCGGAGGTGAGGACGACGGGCTCGGGCTGGATGATCGTGGTCAGCGTGCCCCCCGCACGCGGGGTTTCGGCGGCAGGGGCAGCGGCCGCGGCGCCCGCGCCAAGCAGACCCAGGGACAGTACGACGGGAGCAAGCCAGGCAGGCGAAGCCAGCGCCCTGGCGGGGCGTGCGGACCGGAACGGCCGGAACAATTTCATCATGGTGGCAGGAACAGTGGATCGCACCGCGCTCTGGCGGCGCGGTGGCGGAGGTCGGTGAAACACAGGGAGCCCCACTATATGAAGGGCGCAGCGTAACGCGAACGAAGCTTTGCGCATGCCGATATGTGCAGGCGGCGTCTATGCAAATGCCAAACCGGCAGTTCCTCCGCCGGGCAGCATCCCCGTGGGGTGCTGCCCGGCCGCCAGGCCGCGGAAACTCATTCAGCCTCGAAGGCAAAGCGCCCACGCCCCACCAGCTCGCCCCGGTATCAAAGGAATGCGTGGTGATGGCCTGAGCTCGGTCTTGCCGGGTGGCGTCCAGACCGTGCGAGACAGGATCACCACCAATGCGGAGGCGCGCGCCGCCCAGCCCTGCTTGTACTCAGACAGTGCCGCGAAGACCGGCTGCCATTCCGGCGTATCGCGGCGGGCATAGAGAAAACGCAACGGCTGCGCGTTGTCGCCCGAAGGCACCCAGCGCGCGGCCTCGAAGAAGCGCAGCAAGGTCGCCTCATCGATGCCTTCGCCGGTGAAGGCGCGCGGGGACCAGCGCTGGAGAAAGAGAGGGTGGCTCAGGCGCGTGCTGCGACAAGGCTTCAGGACGCGTTGGTCTTGCGGCCCACGTTCCGGATCAGTTGTGTGACACGCCCCAGGTACTGGTCGAAGACCTGATTCGCCTGCTCCTGGCTGTCGATCGGCTGTGCGACCGTACGTCCCTCGGCTTCCAGCTTGGCCCGGATCTCGGGCTTGCCCAGGGCTTCGCCAATCGCCTTGCGCAGCACCGACACCCGGCTCGCGGGCGTGCCCTGCCTGACGAAGTAGCCGCCGCCGATCGAGTACTCGAAGTCGGGCACCTGCCGGCTTTGCGAGATCAGCGGAATATGCTTGAGCGCCGGGGGCAGGGCCTTGGCGAAGCTGCTCAGCACCTTCAGCCGGCCCTGTTGCTGCATGCTGTCGAAACTGGACTGGTAGGGCAGGATGGCGAAGTCAACTTCCCCGCCGGCAAGGCCCTGCAGCGCTGGTGCGCCGCCCTTGTACGGCACGTGCAGGAAGGGCACGCCGAGCCGGGCAGCCAGGGCATCGCCCATGAGGTGGTAGATGGAGTCGATGCCGACGGTGGCGTAGGTCAGCGGCTTGCCCTTGCTTTGCTTCGCATAGTCCAGGAATTTGTCCAGGGTATCGACGGCAATGCCGTTCCTGACGAGCAGCACGATGTTGGCGTCGCTGATGGGCGCGGCCAGCTGAAAGTCCTGCGGCTTGTAGCGCGCCGCCGGGTTGAGCATGGGGGCCAGGAAGACCTCGTTGATCGAGCCGTGGAAGAAGGTGTAGCCATCGGCCGGTGCGCCCAGCACCTTGTTGGCGCCGATCAGCCCGGTACCGCCACCGTAGTTCTCGACGATCACCTGCTGCCTGACGCTCTTGCTGATGGATTCCCCGAAAATGCGGGCAGAGGTGTCACTGGCACCGCCGGCCGGGTAGGGGACCACCAGGGACAGCGACTTGGCGGGAAAGTTGTCTGCGGCAAAGGCCGGCAGGCCGGCCAGCACGGAGGTGCCGGCGGAAAGACCGGCGTATTGAAGGAAGCGGCGGCGGTTCAGTGTAGCCATGGCGGATGTCCCCGGGGAATTGTTGTTCAAACCAGATAGCTTTGCGTCAGGTGCGCCCAGAACGCGGCACCGACAGGCAGGGCCTTGTCATTGAAGTCGTACAGGGGGTTGTGGACCATGCAACCGCCATCTTCGCCCAGGCCGTTGCCGAGCCGGATGTAGGCACCGGGCCGGTGCTCCAGCATGTAGGCGAAGTCCTCGCTGCCCATCACCGGCGGGCGCTCGACCACGTTGTCCACGCCCACCAGCCGGATCGCGGCCTGGCGCGCGCGCTCGGTCTGCGCGTCGTGGTTGACCAGCACCGGGTACTTGCGTTCGTAGACGACCTCGGATTGCAGCCGGAAGCTCTGGGCCTGGGCGGCGACAAATTCGCTGATGCGCGCCTCGACCAGCGTGCGCACCTGCGGGTCCAGCGTGCGCACTCCGATCTTGATCGTTGCGCTATCGGGCACGACGTTGTAGGTCGTGCCGGCCTGGATGGAGCCCACGGTAATGACCGCCGACTTGAGCGCGTCGATCTCGCGGCTGACGATCGATTGCAGTCCCAGCACGATGCTGGCGGCGCACTGCATCGCGTCGATGCCATGATGAGGCATGGCGCCATGGGCGCCGCGGCCGCGCAGCGTGACCGTGGCGCGGTCGAACGAGGCCATGGCAGGGCCGGCGATCACCCCGATCTGGCCGACCGGCAGACCTGGGGAGTTGTGCAGCGCATAGATTTCATCGCAGGGGAATTGCTCGAACAGCCCATCCTCCAGCATGCGCAGCGCACCGCCTTCGTTCTCCTCGGCCGGCTGGAAGATCAGGTTGAGCGTGCCATTGAAATCGACGGATTCGGACAGGTACCTGGCGGCGCACAGCAGGATCGCCGTGTGCCCGTCATGTCCGCAGGCGTGCATCTTGCCGGCGATGGTGCTGGCGTAGTCCAGGCCGGTCTTTTCCTGGATCGGCAGCGCGTCCATGTCGGCGCGGATGCCCAGCGCCTTGCTGCCTTGCCCCTTCCTGAGCCTGCCCACGACACCGGTGGTGCCCATGCCACGATGCACTTCGTAGCCCCATGCCGCCAGCCGCCCGGCGACCAGGTCGCTGGTCTGGCGCTCTTCAAAGGCCAGTTCGGGATGCGCATGGATCTTTCGGCGGATCTCAACGAACTCTGGCGACAGGGTCTGGATGGACTGGTGCAGATCGGCAAGCGGGGCCTGGTTCATGGCGGTATCGGAGCGTGGTCGTCCACAGCATTCTCTACGCATGCGCTTGCCGAAACCATGACAATGGTAGACGCGAAACGTTGCATAATTTGCAACATTAGAAAAATCAGCGCGCTGCCGTCCTGGGCTGGCGGCGCGAACCAGAGGAGGAAGACATGGAAGATGTGCTGGACCGCAAGCGGGCGCTGTGCCTGCTGCAGATTATCGAGACCGGCACGGTGCGCGGCGCGGCCGAGGTGCTTGAGCTGGACCCGTCGGTGGTGAGCCGCGCCGTGGCGAAACTGGAGCAGGACACCGGACTGACTTTGCTTGAGCGGCGCGGGCGGGGTGTTGTAGCCACCGATGCCGGGCGCCTGCTGGCGCTGTTTGCCCGGCGCCAGCAGGACCTGAACGATACCTTCCTGGCCGAGGTCAACAACCTGAAGAATGCCCGGCGTGGCCACGTGGAGCTGGTCTTTGGCGAAGGCTTCGTCGACCTGGTGCTGGAGCCCGTGCTGCAGGGCTTCCTGCGCAAGCATCCCGACGTGAGCTGCAGCATCCAGGTGGCCGGCACCGATGAAACGGTCCGGCATATCCTGGAGGACCTGGCGCATATCGGCTTCGTCTTTCAGCCGCCCGACGATGTGCGCCTGCGCTCGCACTATTCACGGCTGTCGCCGATCCGCGTGCATGTGCACAAGGACCATCCGCTGGCGCGCAGGCGCCGCGCGCTGACGCTCGCGGACCTGGCGCCGCACCAGGGAGCGGCGCTGACGGAATCGTTCGGTGTGCGCAAGCATATCCAGGCGGCGGAGCTGGACGAGCACGTCACCCTGAAGCCGATGCTCGTCACCAACTCGTTCAAGGTGCTGTGGGAATATGCGGCGATGGGACTGGGCTACATCATGACGGCACGCTCGGTGGCGCTGAAGGAGCCGCAGTTCAGGCAGCTGGTGTCATTGCCGCTGGCCAATCCCATCCTGAACAACAGCCGCATTCACATCATCACCCGGACCGGCCGGCACCTGTCGCCGGTGGCTGACAGCTTGCTGCGGCACCTGGTGAAGGCGTTCCCGCTGGTCTGAAGCAACTGTGCTCCCCGGGCAAGCACCTGTTTGTATGTACCCGGGGACACCCGGGAAATCTAATCTGGTGACACCGCAACGATCCGGCCCCCTTCGATAAGCAGCGCAGGCCGCCGGACAGCGCCCCCGTCGTTACAGGACACCACGCCAATGAGCTCCCCGACCCCTGAAAAAGGCCACATCGCCCCCTACACCCACCCCGCCGCCGGCTGGGGTGCGCTGAAGTACGTTGCCATCAACCTGATCAAGGAGAAGGTTGCCGGAGGCAAGTACAAGATGCTGTTCAAGCAGAACCAGGCGGATGGCTTCGACTGCCCCGGCTGTGCCTGGCCGGACCGGCAGCACGCCTCCACCTTTGAGTTCTGCGAGAACGGCGTCAAGGCCGTGGCCGCTGAGTCCACCAGCATGCGCGTGACCCCCGAGTTCTTTGCGCAGCACACGGTGACTTCGCTGATGGCGCAGACCGATTATGAGCTGGAGCAGCACGGGCGGCTGACGCACCCCATGGTCTATGACGCGCAGACCGACAAGTACCGTGCGATCGCCTGGGACGAGGCCTTTGCGCTGATCGGGCGCCACCTGCGCGCGCTGCCGGACCCGAACCAGGCCGCATTCTATACGTCAGGGCGCGCCAGCAACGAGGCCGCATTCCTCTACCAGCTATTCGTGCGTGCCTATGGCACCAACAACTTCCCCGACTGCTCGAACATGTGCCACGAGGCCACCAGCCGGGGCCTGCCGCCGACCATCGGCGTGGGCAAGGCCACCGTGGTGCTGGATGACTTCGAGCATGCCGACACCATCCTGCTGTTCGGCCACAACGCGGCCACCAACCATCCGCGCATGCTGGGCGAGCTGCGCGAGTGCGCGCGGCGCGGCGCCACCATTGTGTCGATCAACCCGCTGCGCGAACGCGGCGTGGAGCGCTTTACCAGCCCGCAGCACCCGGTGGAGATGCTGACCGGCTCCAGCACCAAGATCGCCTCGATGTTCGTGCAGCCCAAGCTGGGCGGCGACTTTGCGTTGATCAAGGGCATGGCCAAGCGCCTGGACGAACTCGACGAAGAGGCCATCCGGCACGGCCGCGAGCGCCTGATCGACGTGGATTTCGTGCGCGAGCACACCATCGGCTTCGGCGACTTCATCGAAGACCTGCGCGCGGAGAGCTGGGCCGACATCGTCGCCGAGTCGGGCGTGTCGCAGGAAGATATCGATGCGCTGACCCAGGTCTACGCCAGGGGCAAGCGCGTGATCGCCTGCTGGGGCATGGGCCTGACGCAGCACAAGCATTCCGTGCCGACGGTGCAGATCCTGTCCAACCTGATGATGATGCGCGGGAACATCGGGCGCCCCGGTGCGGGGCTGCTGCCGGTGCGCGGGCATTCGAACGTGCAGGGCGACCGCACGGTGGGTATCGAAGAGAAGCCCGAGCAGGAATTCCTGGACCGCCTGCAGGCCGCCTTCGGCTTCGAGCCGCCGCGCAAGCATGGGTATGACGTGGTCCACACCATCTCGGCCATGCTTGAGGGCAAGGTCAAGGTCTTTGTCGGCCTGGGCGGCAATTTTTCCACTGCCACGCCGGATACGCCGCGCACCTTTGAGGCGCTGCGCCAGTGCGACCTGACCGTGAACATCGCCACCAAGCTCAACCGCAGCCACCTGGTGCACGGCAAGGAGTCGCTGATCCTGCCGACGCTGGGCCGCACCGAGATCGACCAGCAGGACGGCGTGGCGCAGGGCGTGACGGTCGAGGACTCGGTCTGCATGGTCCATATCTCCTTTGGCATGAACGCGCCGGCGTCGCCGCACCTGCTGTCGGAGATTGCCATCGTCGCGCGCATGGCGGCCGCCACGCTGGGCTCGGAGAAGATTGACTGGCTCTGGTATGCGCAAGACTACGCCCGCATCCGCGACGCCATCGAGCAGGTGATCGACGGTTTCGAGAGCTACAACGAGCGCGTGGCGGTGCCGGGCGGGTTCCACCTGACGCCGGCGGCATGCAACCGGGTCTGGCATACGCCGTCGGGCAAGGCGCAGTTCCTGGTCAACCGCATCGAAAAGGACACCCCCATCAGCCGGGCCCGCCAGAAGTATGGCGATAAGCTGATGGTGATGATGACCACGCGCTCGCACGACCAGTACAACACCACGATCTATGGCCTGGACGACCGCTACCGCGGCGTGTTCGGCCTGCGCCGGGTGGTCTTCATCAGCCCCGCTGACCTGGCGCGGCTTGGCCTGAAGGCGGGTCAGCACGTGGACATCACCAGTGTCTGGGACGACGGCGTGCAGCGCCAGGTCGAGGACTTCGTGCTGGTCGAGTACGACATCCCGCAAGGCTGCCTGGGGGCGTACTACCCCGAGACCAATCCGCTGGTGCCGCTGGAAAGCACTGGCGATGGCTGCGGCACGCCCACGTCGAAGTCGGTGCCGGTGTTGCTGACCCCGTCCCGTCGCCAGCCCGCGGCGGCGCGCTGATCCTGCGCGCGTGCACCACCGCGGCGAACGCAGCCGCTATCACTGGTGAACGCCCCCCTCTCCCGCAAGCGGGAGAGGGGGACCCACCGACGGTGTGCAAGCAGGCGCTGAATTCATTTTCTTCAAGAGACCCCCATGGAATGCACCGAACTGGTTGAACACTCAGGCTATGAAGCGCGCAGCATCGTGCGGCACAAGAACTGCGTGGTGCAGCCGGCCACGGACAACGTGGCGGAAGAGCTCCCGGTGGCGCTGGTGTACAACGGCATCTCGCATGCCGTGATGATGGCCACGCCGCTGGACCTGGAGGCGTTCGCGGTCGGCTTCTCGCTGACCGAGGGCATCGTCGGGCGCAATGCGGAGATCCACGACCTGGAAGTGCGCGTGCACGCGCACGGCGCCGAAGTGCAGATGGAGATCAGCGAACACGCCTTTGCCACCATGCGGGCGCGCCGGCGCGCGCTGGCGGGGCGCACCGGCTGCGGCGTCTGCGGCATCGAGAGCATCGAGCTGCTCGACCTGGAGCCCGCGCGCATGCCCGAGCCGGCCACCCGGCTGACGCCGTCGCGCGAGATGATCGAGCGTGCCGTCGCGGCGCTGCCGTCGCACCAGCGGCTGATGCAGGCCACCGGGGGCGTCCACGCCGCGGCCTGGTGCGATGCGGGCGGCGAGATCCTGCATGTGTTCGAGGATGTGGGCCGTCACAACGGCCTGGACAAGCTGATCGGCCACCTGGCGATGCAGCGCGTGGCGATGGACGACGGCTTTGTGCTGCTGTCCAGCCGCGCCAGCTATGAACTGGTGCGCAAGGTCGCGCGCATGAATATCCAGATGCTGGCGACGATCTCGGCGCCGACCTCGCTGGCGATACGCATTGCCGAGCAGGCCGGCCTGCGCCTGCTCAGCTTCTGCCGCCAGGATGGTTATGTCGACTATACCGGCGCCGCATTGGACGCCAGCCGCGGAGACGCAGCATGCTGAATTTTGACGAGGCGCAGGCGGTCTTCGCGATGTGCGCGGAGCCCGTGCGGCAGACCGAAACCGTGTGGCTGGGCCTGCTGACCGGCCGCGTGCTGGCCGGCGACGTGGCCGCGGTCATGGATACGCCCGCAGCGGACCGCAGCGCCATGGACGGCTATGCGGTGCGCTGCGCAGACTGCCGCGCTGACGCCTGCCTGCCGCTGCAGCAGGTCGTCTTCGCCGGCACGCAGCCGCAGCCGCTGTTGCCCGGCCAGGCCATCCGCATCTACACCGGCGGCGTGATCCCGCCCGGCGCCGATGCCGTGGTCGCGCTGGAAGATGCCGAAGAGACCTATCGCGGTGTGGTCTGCGCGCGCGCACCCGTGGCGGGCCAGCATATCCGGCGCAAGGGCGAGGACGCCCGCCGGGGCGACCTGTTGCTGTCGGCAGGAACCCTGCTGCATGCGGGGCATATTGCCGCGCTGGCGTCGCAGGGACTGACAGAGGCCACGGTCTGCCGGCTGGTGGAGGTGGCCATCCTGACCTCGGGCGACGAGGTGGCGGCGCACGACGAGCCGCGCGACGTGTACCAAGTGCACGACGTCAATGGCCCGATGCTCGAGTCGCTGGTGCAGTCGATGGGCGCCGTGGTCAGTTGCCACCGCCACGTGCAGGACGACGAGCGCGCCTTGCACGACATGCTGCGGGAACTTGCCGCCGACGCTGATCTGGTGCTGGTCACCGGCGGTGCCTCGGTCGGCCAGCGCGACCTGGTCGCGGCGGCGCTGGCATCGGCGGGCGGCGAGCTGCTTTGCCGCGGTGTCAACATGAAGCCCGGCAAGCCGGTCACGGTGGGGCGCCTGCGCGGCAAGCCCGTGGTGTGCCTGCCCGGTAATCCGGCGGCAGCCTATGCCACCTTCGCGCTGCTGGTGACGCCGCTGCTGCGCCGCCTGCAGGGGCGCGCGGAGCTGTTCCCGCCAGTGGGCCGGGTCAGGGCGGCGCTGTCCGGCACGCGCCCGCACCGTGGCGATGCCTTCTGGCGCGTGGGCGAAATTGGCAACCTCGGCGGCCGCGAGAGTTTCGTGCAGGTCAATGCACAGCAGGGTGCGGCCTCGGTGTCGGCGCTCGGCCAGGCCAGCGGCTTTGTGCGGGTGGAACCCCAATGTGCCGGACAGCTCCAAAATGTGCCCCTGCCGTACTATGATCTTCATCGTTGGCTCAGCTGACGGCAGCCCGGCAAGGTGGCCGGTCCGGGCACCGACGGGGCGCAAGGGAAAGGGGAGCGCAGCGTGAAACTATATGAAAAGCTGGCTGCGGACATCGAGGCATTGGTGCAACAGGGCGTGCTGCTGCCCGGCGAGCGGATTCCCTCGGTGCGGCAGACCAGCCAGCACCACCGCATGAGCATCACCACGGTGATCCGGGCCTACGTCTTGCTGGAGAGCCGCGGCATCATCGAAAGCCGGCCGCAGTCCGGCTACTTTGTGCGCGCGCGGCCGGGCGAGCCGGTGTTCGAGCTGCGCCCGTCCAGGCCCAGTGCCAAGCCCTCGGCGGTGGATGTCAGCGCGCTGGTGCTTTCCACGCTGCGTTCGATCCGTTCCGATGATGCCGTGCCGCTCGGTTCGCCCTATCCCGACCCTTCGCTGTTTCCGTGGCAGCGCATCAACCAGTACGCCAACAACATCGCGCGCCGCTATGCCAAGTGGACCATGCTCGACGATCTGCCGCCCGGCAGCCCCGAGCTGATCCGGCAGATCTCGCGCCGCTACCTGGAGAACGGCTACGCCATCGATCCGAACGAGGTGATCGTCACCATCGGCGCGACCGAGGCCATCAACCTCTGCCTGCAGGCGGTGGCCAGGCCGGGCGATACCATCGCGGTGGAGTCGCCGACCTTCTACGCCATGCTCCATGCCATCGAGCGGCTGGGCATGCGCGCCATCGAGGTGGCGACCGATCCGGCGGAGGGCATCGACATCGGCGAGCTGGCGCGGCTGATCGATGAAAAGGGCGTGGCTGCCTGCATGGTGATGCCCAATTTCCAGAACCCGCTCGGCTTCCAGATGCCCGATGAGAAGAAGCGCGCACTGGTGGCCATGCTGACCGAGAAGGACATCCCCGTCATCGAGAACGACGTCTACGGCGAGCTCTATTACGGCGAGGCCCATCCCAGTTCATTGAAGGCGTTTGACAAGGCCGGCATCGTGCTGCATTGCTCCTCGTTCTCCAAGACGCTGACCAATGCCTACCGGATCGGCTGGGCGCTGCCGGGCCGCTACCGCGAGGCGGTGGAGCGGCTCAAGTTCCTCAACACGCTGACCACGCCGGCGATTCCGCAACTGGCGATTGCCGAGTTCCTGAAGAACGACGGCTACGACTTCCACCTGCGGCGGGTGCGCAAGGCCTATGCGCAGCAGGCCAGCATCATGGCCGCCGCGGTGCGCAGGTTCTTCCCGGACGGCACCACCACGTCGCGCCCCGCGGGGGGCTATGTGCTGTGGGTGCAGCTGCCGGAGGGCATCGATGCGATGGAGATGTACCACGCCGCGCTGGAGCACCGCATCACCGTTGCGCCGGGGCATATGTTTGCGCCCGGGGCCACTTACGGCAACTGCATCCGGCTGAACTACAGCTCGGAATGGACGCCCGGCATCGAGTCCGCCGTGCAGACGCTGGGCAAGATCGCGCAGCACCTGCTGGCACGCAGCCGGGAACGCGCAGAGGAAGAGCATGCAAGACGCTGACATCGATCCCGCCATGGTCGCGGCGCTCCAGGTCCTGTGGCAGGCTGGGCGCGAGGGCGGCAACAGCCCCTGGTCGCTCGCCAAGATCGCGAAGCGGGCACAACTGCCGATGAGCGTGCTGCGGCGCGTGTTGACGCAGCTGCAAGCCGCCGGATTGGCGGACGTGGTGATCGACGATGAAGGCCGCGGTCACGCGAGCCTGACACCTGCCGGCGCGGAGCTTGCCGCGCAGGCTTTCCCGAATCCTGACTGAGTGACCGGGAGCCGCGCCCGCGGCTCAGCCCCCGACCAGCGACATGCGCACCGTCGGGTACTGGCGCTTGCCGCTGGCCAGCCGGTCCGCACGCAGCTCTGAGTAGCGGTCGCCGCGGGCCTGCCACGCTTGCCGGACCGCGTCCGCCACGGCTTCATCCGGGTGGGCGGTGCCCAGGTGCTGCCGCAGGTCGACGGAACTGGTGGCGAACAGGCACAGGTGCAGCCGGCCGTCGACCGAAACGCGTGCGCGGGTGCAATCGCCGCAGAATGGGTGCGACACGCTGGAGATAAAGCCCACCTTCAGGCTGCCGTCGGCCAGCAGGTAGTTGCTGGCGGTATCGCCGTCGCGCCGGGTAACCGGCAGCAGCGCATGCGCGCGTTCGACCATGCCGCGGATCTCGTCGGACGGGACGACGCGCGACTGCGACCAGCCGCTCGGGCCTTCCACATCCATATATTCGATAAAGCGCAGCGTGACGTCGCTGCCGCGGAAGTATTCCACCAGCGGCAGCACCTGCGCGTCGTTGGTGCCGCGCTCGACCACGCAGTTGACCTTGACCGGCGCCAGGCCCGCCGCGATGGCCGCGTCGATGCCCTCCAGCACGCGGCCGACCGGGAAATCGACATCGTTCATGGCGCGGAAGATGCCGTCATCCAGGCTGTCGAGGCTGACCGTGACGCGGTCCAGGCCCGCGTCGCGCAGTGAACGCGCCTTGCGCGCCAGCAGGCTGCCGTTGGTGGTCATGGCCACTTCCACCTGCCGGCCGTCCAGGGTACGCATGGCGGCAATGCGTTCGACCAGCGACTCGATGCCCTTGCGCAGCAGCGGCTCGCCGCCGGTCAGGCGCACCTTCTCCACGCCCAGGCTGACAAAGGCGCGGACGATGCGCAGCAGCTCCGCATCGGACAGGCGCTGCTCGGGCGACAGGAACGGATAGTCGCGTCCGAAGCGCTCCTTGGGCATGCAGTAGGTGCAGCGGAAGTTGCACTGGTCGATCACCGAGAGGCGCAGGTCGCGCAGCGGACGGCCCAGCTGGTCCCGGCAGGCGGGTGATGCGTGGTCCGGCTCGGGCGCCTCAGAACCGCGGGCGGCGGGCATTTCTTGCACAAGCGCTGCTTGCATGGCGAATCTCCCGGGGGCAATGGGGTAGGGCATGGCGCATGCCATGCCGTCCATGGTAGGGACCGATGGACGCCCGGCAGGCGCACAAATCGGCAGGAGCGGAAGCAGAACAGTTCCGGCGGGGCCGGTGCGGCTGCATTGGGCGCCTCATTCGCGCGGCGCCCGGATGCGCACCGTCGCGGTCTGGCCGGCGATCAGGTGGGCCCCGGCCGGCACCTGGTCCAGCGCGATGCGCACCGGTATGCGCTGCGCCAGGCGCACCCAGTTGAAGGTCGGGGTGACGCTGGGGAGCAGGTTCGGCCCGATGGCGCGGTCCTGGTCCTCGATGCCGGGCGCAATGCTCTGCACATGTCCGCGCAAGGGGGTGCGCTGGCCCATGATGTGCACTTCGGCGGCGCTGCCGACGCGGATCGCGGGCAGCTTGGTTTCCTCAAAATAGCCCTCCACGTACTGCGAGCCGCTGGCCACCACCGACAGGGCCGGCTTGCCGCGGGTGGCAAAGTCGCCGGCGCGCGGCAGGCGGTCGCTGACATAGCCGTCGACCGGGCTGGTCACGCGGCAGCGGGCCAGGTTCAGCCTGGCCACGTCCACCGCGGCGTCGGCTTCGTCGATGCGCGCCTGCGCGGCGGCCACGGCGGCCGCGGATGCCTGGCGCCGGCCCAGTGCCAGCGCGGCGCGTGCCGAAGCGGCCTCGGCCTGCGCCTGTTTCAGGGCCAGGCTGAAGCGGTCCTGGTCCACCACGAACAGGACCTGGCCGCGTTGCACCCGGGCGTTGTCGCCGACGGGCACGGCCGTGACCAGGCCGGAGACATCCGGCGCGACCTGGATCACTTCTGCGCGCACATGGCCGTCGCGGGTCCAGGGCGCCTCGGTGTAGTACTGCCACAAATGCCAGGCGGTCAGCGCCGCGGCGACCACGGCCGCCAGGGTCACCGCAACGGGGCCGAGCAGCGAAAGCTTGCGAATCATGATGGGGCCTGCCAGACGAGCGCGACGATCGCGCCCAGTACGAGGATATAGAGCGAGAAATTGAACAAGGACCGGTGCCACACGATGCGGTAGAAGCCGATCCGGGCAAGCACGGCGCGCACGCCGGCGGTCACGGCGAACGCGGCTAGCATCCACACCACGGTGGCCGGCACGAATACGCCGTACAGGTCGAACTCAGTGGCGTGCATGGGACTCTCCTTCGGGCGGATACAGGGCCAGCCGCAGGGTGGCCAGTGCCGCCAGCGCGGTGCGGGGGCTGCCATGCGCCGACGAGGCCAGCGCGGCGAAAGCCGCGTCGATCTGCGCCGCCAGCGCTGGAGCGGGCGGGACGGCGTGGCCGGAGCGCGCGCACTGGCGGTAGTGGCGCGCCACGCCTGCCAGCACGCGCTCCACGGCACGGCGGCGCGGCGCGGGCACGCCAGCCGGGGCGCGCCGCAGCGCGAGCGCAGCGGATTCGACCAGGAAGTCGGCAACGGCGCTGCCGGCCTGCTTGCCGCTGGCATGGTTGCCGCGAGTCAGCGGCGGCCACTGGCGCAGCAGCCGGTCCAGCATGCGGCCGCGCAGCCGCGCGCTGTTGACCGGCGCGCGCGGGTGCGCCGCCAGCGCGATCTCGTTCCAGTTGGCCCTGGACAGCCGGTATGCCACCAGCTGCTGGCCGAAGGGCTGCATCAGGACCGCCCACAAGGCCGCGAACACCAGCGCCGCCAGGCTCGCCAGGCTACTGTTGAAGATGCTGGCGAAACTGGCGGCGGTCAGGTGCTGCGGACCCGGGAACGACGCCGCGGTGACCGCCAGCAACACGCCGAACAGCGCATTGCGCGGCTGCGTCGTCATGGCACCGATGACCAAATAGGGGCCGCATAGCAGGGCCGCAAACGAGCCAAAGTCATGCGCCAGCTGCAGCACCACGAACTGGTAGTACCAGGACAGCAAGGCACAGCCGATGCTCCACGCGATCACGCGGCCGGCCATCAGCCGCGGCTCCGCGGTGGTGGCGATAAAGCAGCTGGCGAGCGCGGCCAGGCCGACCGGGCCGGCACCGTCGACCCAGCCCGACACCATCCACAGCAGGCCCGCGACGAAGGTGGCAGAGCCGGCGGTGGCGCCACGGAACAACAGCTGCACGTGATCATGGTGCCGGGCTTGCCCGGCGGGTTCCACGCGGTACCGCAGCGCGGTGGGCTCGCTCCCGCCCTGGCGCAGGCTGGCCTGCAGCAGGCGGCAGTCCTGCCAGAGATCGCCCAGTTCATCCAGGTAGGTGCAGGTCGCCGCGACCAGCCGTGCATGCCAGTCCGCGGGTGCGGCCGGCGTGGTGCCTGCCGGGTACCAGGAAGGCGGGGGGCGGGACGCGCCGGCGTCGCCGGCGATCCAGGCCAGCGTGGCGCGCATGCGCTGCGCGACGGTGTCTGGCATGCCCGCCGGATGCCGGCGCAAGGCGCTGGCGGCATCGGCCAGCGCGAGCACCAGCGGCAGCAGGGCCGTCATGCGCTGGTGCAGGGCACGTGCGCGCCGCAGGGTCAGGGCGCCGTCGGCTTCATAGGTCAGCTGGGCCAGCTGGGTTTCCATAGCGAGGATATCGGCGGCCAGCAGGCTGAAGCTGTCATGGCGCTGGCCCGCGCTGGCACCGGCGGCCAGCACGTCCGTGATCCAGCGCGAGGCATGGTCCAGCCACGCCGACGCGCGTGCGGCCAGCGCCGGCGTGGTGCGCGAGGGAAAGACCACCGCGCTGACCACGCTGGCGCAGACGATGCCGATGATGATTTCCTCGATGCGGGTGAGGGCCACGTCAAAGACGGTGGCCGGGTTGGTGACCGTCGGCAGCGCCACAATCGGCAGCGTATAGGCGGCCAGCAGGCAGATGTAGTTGCGCGGCGCCGGCTCCAGCAAGGACAGGTAGAGCAGGGTGCCGGTCCAGCACGCGATCGCGGCCATCAGCAGCACCGGCTCGTCGACCAGCCAGGGCACCAGCGCCACCGCGCACACGGCGCCCAGCAGCGTGCCGAAGACGCGGTAGGTGCCCTTGGCATAGGTGGCGCCGGCCAGCGGGCTGGACACCAGGTAGACGGTGGCCATGGCCCAGTAGGGCCGCGGCAGCCCGAGCGCCAGCGCCACGTAGAGCGCCAGCATTGCCGCGCCGAACACCTTCAGCGAATGCAGCCAGGGTGCAAGGTCGGCGCGCCCCGCCCAGGCTGCCGCGAGCGTGTCGGGCACGCCGGCGGTACGCGCGGGCAGCGCGGGGCGGGAGAGCGGGCTTGAGGAAGACATGGCTTCAGTTGGCAAGCCCGGCTGCGCGCATCAGCAGCTTCATCAGGCTGGCGCAGACGAAGACCGTGCCGACCCCCGCCAGCCACAGGGCCAGCAGCCAGCCCAGGCGGGCCGTCAGCCGCGAATGCAGGATCCTGGCCATCAGTGGTACCCCTCCCCGCGCTTGACCTTGCCGCGGAACACGTAATAGGACCAGGAGGTGTAGGCCAGGATGATCGGCACGATAAACAGGGTGCCGACCAGCGCGAAGCCCTGGCTTTGCGGGGGCGACGACGCATCGAAGATCGAGATCGACGGCGGGATGATATTGGGCCAGATGCTGATGGCAAGCCCGGTATAGCCCATGAAGATCATCAGCAGCGCATACATGAACGGCGACACGTTCGGGTGGTTGCGCAGGGACCGGTAGATGCCGTAGGCAGAGACCAGCACCAGCAGCGGCACCGGCAGGAAGAAGAACAGGTTGGGCAGCGCGAACCAGCGTTGCGCGATCTCCGGATGGGTCAGCGGCGTCCACACGCTCACCGCGGCAACCATCGCCAGCATCACGCCGGTCAGCACGTTGGTCACGCGCAGCATGGTCCATTGCAGGCGGCCCTCGGTCTTCATGATGAGCCAGGTGACCCCGAGGAAGGCATAGGTGATCACCACGCCCACGCCGCAGAAGATCGGGAACGGCGCCAGCCAGTCGAGCGCGCCGCCGGTGAAGGTGGTGCCTTCCATGGCGATGCCGTCGATATAGGCGCCCAGCGTCACGCCCTGGAAGAAGGCGGCGACCACCGATCCCCACGTGAACGCGGCATCCCAGTAAGGACGGCTGCGGTCGCTGGCCTTGAAGCGGAATTCAAAGGCCACGCCGCGGAAGATCAGCCCCATTAGCATGAACATCAGCGGCAGGTAGAAGGCGCTGAGCAACACCGAGTAGGCCAGCGGGAAGGCGCCCAGCAAGGCCGCGCCGCCCAGCACCAGCCAGGTTTCGTTGCCGTCCCAGACCGGCGCCACCGTGTTCATCATGACGTCGCGGTCATGACGGTCGCCGACGAAGGGGAAAAGAATGCCGATGCCAAGATCGAATCCGTCCATGATGACGTACATCATCACGCCGAAGAAGATCAGGGCGGCCCAGATAACGGGAAGGTTGATACCCATGTTGATCACCTGCTCAGGATTCGCGCTGGCCGTGCGGGGCCATCGGGTTGGGTGTGGAAGCCGCGGCGATGGCGGCGGGAACGACGCTGCCGGGGCCGTAGGAGGGCTCATCGTGCGGGTGCACGTCGGGGGCGGGGCCGGCGCTGGCCAGCTTGAGCATGTAGCGGATGCCCACGCCGAAGCAGACGAAGTAGATCACCACGAACAGCGCCAGCGACAGCGCCACCGGGCCGGCGGCATGCGCGGAAACGGCATCATGGGTACGCAGCAGTCCATAGACCACCCACGGCTGGCGGCCGATCTCGGTGGTCATCCAGCCGGCCAGCAGCGCGACCAGGCCGGCGGGGCCCATCACCACCGCGAGACGCAGGAAGGCCTTGGACCGGTACAGCGCGCCGTTGCGGCGCAGCACCCAACCCAGCAGGCCGAACAAAATCATCGCCACGCCCAGGCCAACCATGACGCGGAAGGTGAAGAACAGCACCGTGGCATTGGGGCGGTCCTCCCTGGGGAAGTCCTTCAGGCCGCGGATCTGGCCGTCAAGGCTGTGCGTGAGGATCAGGCTGCCCAGGCGCGGAATCTCGATGGCGTAGCGGGTTTCCTCGCCTTCCATGTCGGGGATGCCGAAGACGATCAGCGGGAAGCCGCCGTTGTCGTCCCTGGCAGCGGTGTTCCAGTGCCCCTCCATCGCCGCGATCTTGGCGGGCTGGTGCTCCAGCGTGTTCAGGCCGTGGGCGTCGCCCACCACCGCCTGGATCGGCGCCGCGATCAGCACCATCCACAGGGCCATCGACAGCATCTTGCGGGCGGCGGGCACGGCGCGGTCATGCAGCAGCTGCCAGGCCGAGGATGCCGCCACGAACAGTGCGGTCGACAGCAGCGCGGCGATCACCATGTGGGTCAGGCGGTAGGGGAACGACGGGTTGAAGATCACCTCGAGCCAGTCGGTCGGCACCACCTTGCCGGCAACGACGACGTAGCCGGCGGGCGTATGCATCCAGCTGTTGGATGCCAGGATCCAGGTGGAGGAAATCATGGTCCCGAGCGCCACCATCACCGTCGAGAAGAAATGGAGCCCCGGCCCGACGCGGTTCCAGCCGAACAGCATCACGCCCAGGAAGCCCGCTTCCAGGAAGAAGGCGGTCAGCACCTCATAGGTCAGCAGCGGTCCGGTGACGCTGCCCGCAAACTGCGAGAAGCCAGACCAGTTGGTGCCGAACTCATAGGCCATGACCAGGCCGGAAACGACCCCCATGCCGAAGTTCAACGCGAAGATCTTGATCCAGAACTGGTACAGGGTCCTGTACACCGTGTCCTTGGTGTAGAGCCAGCGTGCTTCCAGGAACGCCAGGAAACATGCCAGCCCGATCGTGATGGCGGGAAATAAGATGTGAAAGGAAACCGTGAATCCGAACTGGATTCGAGCGAGTTCCAGGGCTGTGAGTCCGTGCATCGATGTGCTCTCCGTGGGGTTGCCGCCGGCACGACGGCGTGTCGCGCGACACTACGGACAAGCGTAAGGATTACGGCCTGCCCGGTAGGGATACAGTTCTTGCGGAACCGTTCAAGCTCAGTTTGCAGAGCCGGAAGAAGTGCTCGCCAGGCGCCGCAGAGCAAATACAGATTGCGCTGTTGCGCGGGGTCACAGTCATGGATGGACCGCGCTGCATCGACGGATCGCGATGCAGCGGACGGCCAGGGTGAGGCTCAGCTGAACAGCTTCATGGCCTTGCCGAGGGTCGACCAGATGCCCGCGCCCAGCGGGATCAGCACATAGGCCCAGAACGCGAGCAGCAGCAGCGTCTTGCCGAAAGTTCGGTCGTCTTGCACGGTGGTGTCTCCTGTGTATTGGTATCGGAATCCGGCGTGGCGTTCAGGCTGCGCTGGTGGCTTCGCTTAGGTGGTGGCGCTCATGGACCGGCCGGATCAGCAGGTTGCAGACGAACCCTGCCACCAGCAGGCCGGCCATGATGTGCAGGGTGTCGACATAGACCTCTGACCTGGGCACGCCCATGGCCAGCTTGTGCTCGCGGATGTAGTTGACCAGCGCCGGGCCGGCAATGCCGGCGGCGGCCCAGGCGGTCAGCAGGCGGCCATGGATGCCGCCGACGTAGGCCGTGCCGAACATGTCGGCCAGGTAGGCGGGAATGGTGCTGAAGCCGCCGCCATACATGGTCAGGATCAGGAAGTAGCAGGCCACGAACAGGGCCACGTTGCCGGACGCGCCGACGGCCGGCACCGCCATGTACAGCGCGGCGCCGAAGGCGAAGAAGATGGCATAGGTGATCTTGCGGCCGAAGTAGTCGCTGGCGGAGCTCCACAGGAAGCGTCCCGTCATGTTGCCGATGCTGAGCAGGCCGACGAAGCCGGCGGCGGCTGCCGCAGTGATGCTGCCCTTGAAGGTTTCCTGGATCATCACCGCAGCCTGGCCCAGCACCCCGATGCCCGCCGTGATGTTCAGGAACAGGATCACCCACAGCAGGTAGAATTGCGGCGTCTTCAGGGCCTGGTCGATGTGCACGTGGGCGTGCGTGACCATCTTGCGGGCCTTAGTGGTGGGTACGTAGCCCGGAGGCGCCCAGCCCGGGGCCGGGATGCGGATGGCGAGCGCGCCGATCGACATCGAGATGAAGTAGACCACGCCCATCACCAGGAAGGTCTGAGCCACGCCCGCGCTGGTCGCGCTCTTGAAGGTGTTCATCAGCGAGACTGACAGCGGCGCGCCAATCATCGCGCCGCCGCCGAAGCCCATGATTGCCATGCCGGTAGCCATGCCGCGGCGGTCGGGGAACCAGCGGATCAGCGTGGACACCGGCGACACATAGCCCAGTCCCAGCCCGATCCCGCCCAGCACGCCGTAGCCCAGGTACAGCAGCCAGATCTGGTGCAGCCAGATGCCGAGCGCCGACACCAGGAAGCCGCCGCCGAAGCAGCACGCCGCCGTGAACATGGTGCGCCGCGGCCCGACCTTCTCCAGCCACTTGCCGGCAAACGCGGCAGAGATGCCGAGGAAGAAGATCGCCAGCGAGAACACCCAGCCCAGCGTGGTCAGTTGCCAGTCGCCCGGCGCCGACTGCGTGACGCCGAGGATCCGGGTCAGCGGTTCGTTGAAGACCGAGAAGGCATAGGCCTGGCCGATGCACAGGTGCACGGCCAGCGCGGCCGGCGGCACCATCCAGCGGTTGAAGCCGGGGCGGGCGATGATGGCCTCCTTGGAGAAGGCCGACGGGCGTGACGTTGGCCGGGACGGCGACGCGTGTTGGGACTTCTGCGAGGGCGTTTGCGCTTGCGCGGGGTATGACATGAAGTTGTCTCCTACCTGGAAGTGGCAGCCTCTTCTTGCGCGTGATGCGATGGGCTGGAGTGCGTGGTTCAGCAAAAGCCATGCCCATGGCGGATTCCGTTTGCCGTCAATGGCTTGCCGCGCGCGGACCGGGCCGTCAGGCGCAGCCGTGGACAAAATGTCCTGGCGGCGGCCCCGCGCGCGGGCCAAACTGTCCATCCGTGGCCGCGGTTTGCGGGGCTGGCTCGGTTAACCCCAATACAGGCGGATAGCGCACTGTCGCTAGACTCTTCCCTTGCCCCCGCAACGACTAAAGTGATGAACGAAAGACAAAGCAACGCAGCCGATGCCGACAACTGGCAGCGCCGCACGATCCTGGTGGTGGATGACGAGGCCGGCATGCGTTCGTTCTTGTCGCGCGCGCTCGAAGGCAAGGTGGGCAGCGTGGTGACGGCCGACAGCGCCGAAGCGGGTGCCGCGCTGTTGGAGCAACGGCATTTCGACCTGATCCTGCTAGACGTGGCGCTGCCCGGTATCAGCGGGGTGGAATGGCTCAAGGCACTGCGCGCGGCCGGCAACCCCGCCGACGTGATCCTGATGACCGCCTTCGCCGACATGGACACGGCAATCGCCGCGCTGCGCTCGGGCGCCGCGGACTTCATCGTCAAGCCGTTCCGCGTCGACCAGATGCTCAATGCCATCCGGCGCTGCTTTGACCGGACCCGGCTCGCGCGGGAGAACTACCTGCTGCGCCGCGAGCTGGACAAGTACACCATTCACAAGCACTTCATCGGCGAGTCCGAGGCCATGAAGAAGGTCATGGCGCTGGTGGCACGGGTGGCACCGATGCCATCGACGGTACTGGTAACGGGCGAGTCCGGCACCGGCAAGGAAGTGGTGGCGCGCGAACTGCATCGCCTGAGCGGACGGCAGGGCCAGTTCGTGCCGCTGAACTGCGGCGCGATGGCGCCCGAGATCATCGAAAGCGAATTGTTCGGCCACGCCAAGGGTGCCTTCACCGGCGCGGCCGGGGGGCGCCATGGCCTGTTTCTCTATGCCGACGGCGGCACGCTGTTCCTGGACGAGATCTCGGAGCTGCCGCTGGCGATGCAGGCCAAGCTGTTGCGGGTGATCGAGGACCGGCGCATCCGGCCGCTCGGCACCGAGCGCGAGATTGCCGTGGACGTGCGCATTGTCGCGGCCTGCAACCGCAACCTGGCCAACGAGGTCGCCGCCGGGCGCTTCCGCCAGGACCTGTTCTACCGGCTCGACGTCGTGTCCATCGCCATCCCGCCGTTGCGCACGCGGCCGGAAGACATCGTGCCGCTGGCCGAGCATTTCTCGGAGCAGCTGTCGGCCCAGCTCGGACTGCCCGCGGTGCCGCTCTCGCCCTCATTGATCCGGGTGCTCAAGGGCTACGACTGGCCAGGCAATGCGCGCGAACTGCGCAACCTGGTGGAGCGGGCGCTGATCCTTGGCGAATACCCGGTCGAGCTGCTCGCGCACCAAGCCGATTCGGCTCAAGCGAACCTGGCGGAAGCGGAGCACGAGGACGCAGCCATGCCGGCCGACGACGGCACGCTGCTGGAGTCGGTGGAGCGGCGGCACATCCTGCAGGTGCTGGCGGCCGAGGGCGGCAACCGGGTGGAAGCGGCGCGCCGGCTTGGCATCTCGCGCCGCACGCTGGACCGCAAATGCCTGCAGTGGGGCCTGCGTCCTTGAGCCCGGCCGCGCTGCTGCGCCGCTATCGCGCCTCGCTGCGGGCCAAGCTTGTGTCGATCGTGGTCGCGCCCCTGCTGGTGGCGCTGCTGGCGCTGCTGCTGATCATGGGGTTGTGGGGAAATCGCGCGTTCCAGGCCTTGCTGGCCTACAAGGTCAACAGCGACCTGCTGGTCGCCCACGAGTACTTCGAGCATATGGTGGGCGGCGTGGAAGACCGGGTCCTGCAGGAGGCGCGCTCACATGCGCTGGTGGCCGGGCTTGGCCGCGGCAACGCCATGCCCGCCATCCTGGCCGACGCGCGGCGCACGCACGGGCTGGATTTCCTGCAACTGCTGGATCCGCAAGGGCGGCTGCTTGCGGCTGCGCCCGCTGGCACAGGGGCAGCCCCTGCCGCCTGGCGCATAGTGGGCAGCGCCGCGGCCGGCCGCGCGGCGGCCGCGACGGACGCCTGGTCCGCGGCCCAGCTGGCAGCCGTGTCCGCCGAGCTAGCCCGGCGCGCGCAGGTGGCGCTGCGGCCCACCGCCAATGCGGTGCCCACCGACAAGACCCTGGAAACCCGCGGCATGGTGGTGCACGCGGCGGCGCCGGTGTTCGATCAGGCCGGCACACTGGTGGCGATCCTGCACGGCGGCACCCTGCTGAACAACAACCTCGGCTTTATCGACACCATCAACGCGCTGGTCTACCAGCCCGAGTCATTGCCCCGCGGCAGCCAGGGCACGGCCACCCTGTTCCTGGACGACACGCGCATCGCCACCAATGTGCGGCTGTTCCATGGCGAGCGCGCGCTGGGCACGCGGGTCTCGCGCCAGGTACGCGACAAGGTGCTGCTGCGCGGCGAGAAATGGCTGGACCTGGCCTTCGTGGTCAACGACTGGTACATGAGCGCCTATGAGCCGATCGCTGACAGCCGCGGCCAGCGCATCGGCATGCTCTACGTAGGCTACCTGGCCAAGCCGATCAGCCAGGCCAAGGACCTGGCGCTGGGCGTGCTGGTGGGCCTGTTCCTGTTGCTGGGCGTGGCGGGGGCGCTGTTTTCCCTGCTGTGGGCCAGGCGCGTGTTTGCGCCGATGGCGCGGATGGTCGGCACCATGCGCGCGCTCAAGGCCGGCAACACCGGGGCACGGGTAGGCCCGGTGGGCAGCGAAGACGAGCTGGGCCAGCTTGCCGGCCAGTTCGACCAGTTGCTGTCCGACCTGCAGCAGCGCAACGCCCAGCTCAAGGACTGGGCGGACTCGCTCGATCGCAAGGTGGCCGAACGCACCCGCGAGCTGGAAGAATCCAACGCCGTCCTGCGGGCGGCCCGGCAGCAGCTGATCACGTCGGAAAAGCTCGCCGTGGCGGGACAGCTCACCGCCGGCGTGGCCCATGAGGTCAACAACCCGATTGCCGTGATCCAGGGCAACCTGGACGTGGCGCGCGAGATCCTGGGCCCGGCCGCGGAGCCGGTCCGCCATGAGCTGCGGCTGATCGACGAGCAGGTCCGGCGCATCCAGCAGCTGACCAACCGGCTGCTGCAGTTTGTCCGGCCAGAGGCCTACGCCGGCAATATGGAGCGCCTGGACGTGGGTGAAGTGGCGGCCGGCTGCGTCGACCTGGTCCGGCACATGCTGAAGGGCGCGTCGATCCGGGTCGAGCTGGACTGCCTGGCCACGCGGCAGGTGCGCATCAGCCGCAGCGAGTTGCAGCAGGTGGTGGTCAACCTGCTGACCAATGCCATCCACGCCATGCCTGAGGGCGGCACGCTCACGCTGGGCACGCGCGACTGGGAAGGGCAGGGCGTAACGCTGCATGTGAGCGACACCGGCCACGGCATCCGGGAAGAGGACCTGCCCAACCTGTTCAATCCGTTCTTCACGACCAAAAAGCAGATGGGGACGGGCCTCGGCCTATCCATCAGCTATGCGCTGGTGGAGCGCTACGGCGGCCGCATTACCGTGGAGAGCGCGGTGGGACAGGGCGCCGAGTTCATTGTCTGGCTGCGCGAGGACGGGGCGGCCCCGGCGCAGGCAGAGGCGGGCGGCGGGGTGCCATGACATGGCATGTTGGCGCCGTGCCCTCGCACCGGTCATCGCTCGTGCCTGGCAATGAAGGCTTCCACAGTGTCGTGCAGGAGTACGGGCTTTTCCAGGAAGATGAAGTGGCCACCGTCCAGGGTGGCAAATTCCGCTCCCGGAATCCGCGCTGCAAGCTCCGCAGAGAAGTACGGCGGGGCGCAGAAGTCGCGCTCGCCCACCAGTACCAGCGTCGGTGTCGTGATCGATGGAAGATCATCGAAGGCGTCGTGTCCTACGATCATGTCGATCCGGGCAAAGCCGATCTCCGGGTCGAACGTGCCGGCCGATGCGGCGTTCACCCACGCCTGCACCTGCTCCGGGTGCTCGCGGCTGAATTTCGGGTCGAACAGAAATAGTGCGTTCGCCTCGGTGGACGCGCGCAGGCCGGAATCGGTCAGCATGCGTCGCCGCATGTCGAACTGGCGGCGGTAGAAGGCGTCCGCGCGAGCAATCGAAGAGACAATGGTCGCGCTGCGCAATCGTTCGCGGTGATGGATCGCCAGCAGTTGCGCGATGGCGCCTCCGGTCGAGGACCCGACCACATGGACCGGCCCACACCCGACTGCCTCGATGACCCGCGCCATGTCGCGCGCGTGTTGCGCAATAGTCATGCCGCGCGCGGTGCGCTCGGACTGACCGGTGCCGCGGTGATCCGGCACGATCACCTGGTGTTGCCCGGCGAACAGGTCGATCTGTGGCCCCCAGGAGGCGCCCAATCCCGCAAGCCCCGCCAGGAGAAGCACGGGCGAACCCTGGCCCTTGACCTCGTAGTGGATCGAAACACCGTCGGACATTATGGATGGCATTTTGCGTCTCCGGGTTCAGAGCGAGGCGAAGAAGCGGCCGAACGCGTCGACCTGGCGGGATCACGAGCGGTTCATCGGGCGTCGTCCGGCTGCGTGTTCACCAGAAGCCAAGCATCTTCCACCAGACGCTCCCGACCACGGCGAAGATCAGTAGCTCCACCACGCACATCACAAAGCCGACGCGCCACCAGGTTCCCATCGTGACAAAACCGCTGCCGAAGATGATCGGCGAGGTGCCTGTCGCATAGTGGGTCAGCGTCATCATGATCGCCGAGCCGGCCGCCATGAGCAGCATGAACGGCACCACATACTCTGGCGGCATCAGATGGACTCCGACCGTCAGGAAGGCGAGCATCATCGCACTGATGTGCGCGGTCGTGCTGGCGAACAGGTAGTGCGAGAACACGAAGACCGCCACCAGGATCGCAGCCGTGCCACCCCAGCCGATGCCACTGGCCACGATCGCATCGCTCATGCCCTTCGAGAACCACCCGATCACACCCTGCTTGTTCAGTTGCTCGGCCAGCATGATCAGCGCACCAAACCATATCAGCGTGTCCCAGGCGCTCTTCTCGGACAGCACGTCGTCCCAGTCGAGGGTGCCAGTGATGATCAGCACGAACAGGCCGACCAAGGCGACCACCGTCGGGTCCAGCGTGAGCGACGGACCGAACACCATCGCCGGCACGTTGGCCCATAGCACCAGCAGCAGCGCGAAGGTGAATATCATGACCATTTCCTTCGGCGACACTGGACCCATCTTCGCCATTTCGGCGTGCGCATACTCCACCGCATTGGGTGTGGCCTTGAGCTGCGGCGGCGACAACACATAGATCACCAGCGGCATCACCAGCATGCATAGCAGGCCGGGTAGCAGCATGCACAGCGCCCAGCTCGTCCAGCTCAGATGCAGACTCTGGTTGGTCGCCTTGGCGATGTAGTCCACCACCAGCGGGTTCGGGGCGGTGGCGGTCACGAACATCGCCGACGAGATAGGATTGGCGTGATAGTTGACCAACGCCAGGTAGGTGCCGACCTTGCCCTCCGTGCCCTTGGCCGGGTCCGAGTCAAATGCATTGGCGATCGACTTCATGATCGGATGCACGATGCCGCCACCGCGCGCGGTATTGCTCGGTGTGAAGGGCGCCAGCACCAGCTCGCAGGTGGCCAGGCCATAGCCGATGCCTATCGTTCGTTTCCCCATCAGGGCGATGAACATCAGGCCGATACGGGTGCCCAGGCCGGTCTTCTTCACGCCGCGGGAGATCAGGATGGCCACCACGATCAGCCAGATCAACGGACTGTCGAAGGCGGTCAGCGCATCGGCGATCGCCCCCTTGGACGAGGTCGAGGTCACCTGCGACAACGAGAGGACCACGATGGCCATCATCGCCATCACCCCGATCGGCATGACCTTCAGGATGATTGCAACGATTGTGGTCAGGAAGATGGCAACCAGGCCCCAAGCCTTGGGCGTGAGCCCCTCTGGGACAGGCAGCAGCAGCAGGGTGATCAGCACCACCGTCGTGATCAGGGCGGGGCCCAGCCGGAACGGGACCACGCTATTGAAGTAGAGGAACGCCGCTTTCAGTTTGGTGAGCATCTTGCGATCCTTCCCAGAAGAGTTGATGGAGTTCCGGATGCAGGCAGGGCAGCCCAACCGCCGACCAGAGGAACGCGGCCTGCACCGCCCGAAACGGGCATTGCTTCCCTAGCGTCGTCCGCCGCCACCTCGTCCGCCGCCAAAGCCGCCGCCGAAACCGCCGGCGCGGCCGGAGCCTGATTGCAGGCTTGCGTTGCCGCGGCGGGCATCACGCTGCACCGCCTGGGCGCCACTGCCCACGCCCTGGAAGCCATTGTCCCGGCCCCCCGTAGCATCGCGCCCGCGAAAGTTGTTGCGGCCCGCCGCATCGGCCATGCTCCTGCCGTATCTCTCCCGTGTGGCATTGTCGCGATAGGCAACACCCTGGCGGTGCCGCGCGTCGTGCTGCCAGCGGCCTCCCTCGAACTTGCTGGCGTCGAAATTGCGGTCGATGTTCCGGGCCTTGTGGTGCTCCACATGTACCCCGCCATTGTTCCAGTCGCAGTCGCCAAAGATGGCAATGGCCCCGGCCAGGCCGATGCCCCATGCGATGCCTCCGACCAAGGCATCGCCGGGGTAGTAGGGCGCGTAGGGTGGCCAGTAGTAGTACGGGTAGCCCCCATAGCCCCAGCCGCCGTAGACGATCGCCGGGTCATACACCGGCACATAGATCACCTGGGGATCCGCCGGCTCGATGCGCACGATGGTCTGCTGCGCGGCTTCGCCGGAGGCTGCAGTTTCCACGGTCACGGTCTGCTGCGGCCCCGACTTGAGGTGTCCGGCTTGCTGGGCGCGCACACGCAGGCGCTGCACGGCATTGAACACCTCCTTCTGCTGGGCCAGGAATGCATCCCCCAGCTTCTGGGTCCAGTCCAGCTTGTCGCCCATTGGCGCAAGGATCTGCGGAAACGCCACCAGCGATTTCACGCTGACGTCCCAGGACTCGTTCTGCACCGCCTTGACTGCGTCGTCACCCTTGAGGTTCGGATGGGCCTTGCTCCAGCGCGCGGCGAGGGCGACTTCCAGTGGGTAGGTGGAGGCCATCAAGACCTGTGACAGCAGCGGATCGGGATAGAGCGCGATCGGCGCCACCAGCGCCTCGATTTCTTCCGCCTTGTAAGGCGCGGGCTCCTTCAGGGCCTGCGCCGTGCCCTCGCGGGATATCGCCGGCGTGGCCGTACCCGCTGCGGGCGGAGCGGCGCTTTGGCACCCGCCGAGCGCAAGCAGGACACAGCAAGCGGTGGCCAGGGCGCGCGGGTTCATGGCGACACCCTCCGCCAGCCGGGAGCCGGATCAAAGGATGTCGTTGCCGCTGCCTTGGCGGCGCTGTTGGTCCCGAGGTCGCGCTCATAGACCTGGCCCTTGTGGCTGACGATGAAGCTCATCACGCCGGTGTCGCCGTAGCGCACGGGCCAGGCCATGACCGCGAAGCCGCCGAACAACTCGCCGTCGACGACATAGTTCACGCTGCCGCCATCGCCGTGCGCCCCTTGCGTGGTGAGGAGCTTGTAATGGTAGCCGTGGTAGCCCTCCTTGCTTGCATTGCGCGTGCCAGCGTCACGGAAAGCCGGCCCGAGCGGGCTTTGTGGCTCATCCGGTCCGCTCGGCCAGTAGAGCCCGTCGTGCTTGCCCGTTGAGCTGGACAGCCTGCCGGCGTAGACGAGCCGTTTCCCGCCATCGTGGGTCGTCTGGGCGTACTCGGTCTGCGCATCGCAGATGGCCCGCATGGTCTGGATCACCGCGAGTTCGTTGCGCCCGATGCGGCGCAGGCGCATTTCCCGGGCGCCGGCCAATGTGTCGAACTGCCAGCCCTTGGCTGACTTGACCAGCGGTACGGGGAGGGTCCATCCGTCATCGCCCGCGACGATGGACGCTTGCGTGCCCCTTTGCTGCACGCGATGCGCTTGTGCCCAGGCAGTGTTGAACTTGTTCCGCCCTTCGGCGCCGACCGGGGGGATGATGTCGCGGTAATTGGCGCCCAGCATGGCTCGCATGGCCGCCTCGTCGTCATTGAGGACCGCCTGGCCAAAGGCCGCCATGGCTGCATCCGGCGAGTCGAAAACTTGGCGTGCGAAGGCATGCGTCGCACCAAACAGGCAGATGCAGCCTAGCGCGGCGAGGAGCCCGCAAGAAAATCTCGGCATTCTTGCCATGACCCAGTCCCTGAGTGTCATGAATTGCCAGCGCGCTGGTCGCATGGGAAGGCGCCATCTGGCGTAAATGGTCAGCCCCGGGCCGCGGGTCGCGTTCGGGCACGCAGGCGGATCGACGCATGCGGATGCGGCGCCCCCTTCGCAATGACCTCCCTTGTGCTAAGGTTTATATGACCTTTTCTGTGGAAATGCCAGTGTGGCGCTGACGACGCCGGGCGATAGAGGCGACGCGATGGGACTGGTACGCTTGAGTATCGAAGGACACTCGGTCGAAGCACCGGCAAGCTGCTCCATCCTGCAGGCCTTCCTGCACGCGGGGGAAACGCTTGTCGAAGGCGTCGGCTGCATGGGTCAGGGGGTGTGCGGCTCATGCCGCGTCATGGTGCGGCGCAACGGCGAGCAGGATGTCAAGACCGCGCTCGCCTGCGAAACGCTGGTCGAAGATGGCATGCAGGTGGCGTTCCTGGATTACTTCACGGCGTCGGAGCGGCACGTCTATCGCATCGAGGAGATCGGCGACAGCTGGGATGCCTTGCAAGCAATCTCTGAAGTTTTCCCGGAGGCTGCCCATTGCCGTCACTGCAGCGGATGCGACCGGGCCTGTCCAAAGGGACTCGATGTTCAGGAGGGCGTGAGGTTCGCGGTGGAGGGCAAGCTGACCGCCTCGGGCCAGGTGTTCGACGAATGCGTCATGTGCAACCTCTGCACGCTGGCCTGCCCCGAGCATATCCGGCCCAACCATCTCGGCCTGTTCGTGCGGCGGATGATCGCGGCGCAGACGCTGCGGCCGGCCAATCTCATGCTGCGCCTGCAGCAGATCGAGAGCGGCGCGATGACGATCGACTTTGACGCACCCGGCGCGCAGCCGCCGCGCTGACGGGACGAACCATCATGCCAGCTGGCATCCCCTATGAAGAGGCGCGCAAGCGCTACCGTCCAGGTGTGTCGCCGGCGGTGCGCGGCGATGACATCTCCGTCGAAGCACTGCTCAAGGCCTATCACCCCGACCACGGGCCCAATGCGCGCGTCGCGCTGGCCGTCGGCGTCAACCGCGGCGAGCCTTGTCAGCCGGATCTCGCGCGCTATCTGCAAGCCAACGCGCTGATCGACGACGTCGACATTGCCGGGGCGCAACTCGTGTCCACCGATGTGCTGATCATCGGCGGGGGCGGTGGCGGCTGCGCGGCGGCGCTGACCGCGGCCAGGCAAGGCGCGCAGGTGATTCTCGCCACCAAGCTGCGCCTCGGTGACAGCAACACCGTGATGGCCGAAGGCGGGATCCAGGCGGCCATCGGCGAGGACGACAGTCCCCAATTGCATTTTGAGGACACCTTGCGTGCCGGGCACTTCTGCGGCGAGCCCGAGCTGGTCGCGCAAATGGTGATGGACGGACCCGACGTGATCCGATGGCTGATCCGGCTGGGCATGATGTTCGACCAGGAGGAAGACCGGCCCCTCGGCGGCAACCTTCTGCGCAAGAAGCCAGGGGGAGCATCGGCCGCGCGCATTCTCTCCTACCGGGACTATACCGGCCTGGAAATGATGCGCGTGCTGCGCGAGGCGGTGGACCTCGAGGCCGGCATCGCGGTGTGGAACCGCTGCCCCGCAGTCGAGCTGCTGTCCGACGAGCGGGGACGCTGCGCCGGGGCGGTGATCTACAACCTCGAATGGCGCACCTTTATGCTGGTGCGCGCGCGCGCCGTGATTCTTGCCACCGGCGGGGCGGGGCGCCTGCACCTGAATGCCTTCCCGACGTCCAACCATTACGGGGCGACCGCAGACGGCCTGGTGCTGGCCTATCGGATCGGGGCGCGCCTGCGCGAGCTGGATTCGTTTCAATACCATCCCACCGGCATCGCCTACCCGCCGCACCTGGCGGGCGGCCTGATCTCGGAAGCCGCCCGCTCGGCCGGCGCGAAGCTGATCAACGGCGAGGGCGAGCGTTTCGTCGATGAACTCATGCCGCGGGACATCGTGGCCTCGGCAATCCTGCGCGAATGCGCGCAGGGGCGCGGCATCGAGCGGGGCGGACAGGTTGGTGTCTTCCTCGACACGCCGACGCTGGAAATGGAGAACCCCGGCATCCTGGAAAAGCGACTCGTGACGCTGCGCCATCTCGCCCACAAGTGCGGGCAGGATGCGTCCCAGGAGCCTTTCCTTGTCTACCCGACCCTGCACTACCAGAACGGCGGCGTTGCCATCGACAAGGAGGGCGCGACCAGTGTGCCAGGGCTCTATTGCGTTGGCGAGGTCACGGGCGGCATTCATGGGCGCAACCGGTTGATGGGCAACGCGCTGCTCGATATCCTGAGCATGGGCCGGCGCGCCGGTGCCAGCGCGGCGCAAGCCGGGCGCAGCGCCATGGCCGCCCGCGCCGGCATCGGCCACGTGCACGCCTGGCAGCGGGAACTGACGCTGGCCGGGCTGCCCCTGCATGTCAAGGCACCGCAGCTGTTCCCCGGCTACGCGAATTTCGATCTGCGCGTCGACGCAGGGTTGCACTCCGGCGCGTGGGGCCGGGCGGTCGGCGGCACCCGGTAAGCGGGGCACGGAGCGCGCGATGGAACAGCTCAATCAGGTTCTGCTCAACGAGGACATCCGGGTTGGCGCCGACCTGGATGCCTGGCTGGCACGCGGCGGCGGAGAAGGGCTGGCCCGGGCCCTGCGCGAACCGGCCGCGGTCATTGCCGAGATCGAGCAGGCCGACCTGCGCGGGATGGGCGGCGCTGGTTTCGCGACGCATCGAAAATGGGCGCCGGTGGCTGCCGCGGCGGCTGGCGACAAGTACATCATCTGCAATGGCAACGAAGACGAGCCGGGGACGTTCAAGGACCGCTTCTTGCTTGAGCACACGCCGCACCAGGTGATCGAGGGTGCGCTGATCGCCGCGGCCGCCACCCGCGCCAACCAGGTCGTGCTGTACGTCAATCCCCATCAGCCGCTGTCGCTGGCGCGGACGCGCGAGGCGGTGCAGCAATGGCAGGCACACCCGCAGTTCGCCGAGCTGGCCGGGCTGGTCGGCGGACCGGTATCGCTGCGCGTCCTGCCCAGCTCAGGCTTGTATATCGGCGGCGAGGAAACCGCGGTCATCGCGAGCGTCGAGGGCGGATTCCCGTTTCCGCGCCGCAAGCCGCCTTTTCCCGCCGAACACGGCGTGCATGGCGCACCGACCGTCGTCAACAATACCGAGACGCTGGCCCACGTACCGGGCATCTTGCGCAACGGTGCCCAGTGGTATCGCGGCCTCGGCATCGGCCATGCCGCCGGAACCAAGCTGTACTCGCTCTCGGGCGATGTCTTGCGGCCTGGCCTGTATGAGCTGCCGATGGGCACGAGTCTTGAGACGCTGGTGTTCCGGCATGGCGGCGGGATGCTCCAGGGCAAGGAGTTCAAGGCGGTCTTCACGGGCGGTCCCTCCAATACGCTGCTGACCAAGCGCGATCTCGATGTGGCGCTTGACTTCGACTCCGTGCGGCAACGGCGTTCGCGGCTGGGAACCGGTGCGATGATCGTGGTGTCGGAAGGGACCAGCATCGTCCGCAAGGTGGCAGAGTACGTCAGCTTCTTCGCCCAGGGCTCGTGCGGCCAGTGTCCGCCGTGCAAGGGCGGGACCTTCCAGCTGATGCGCCTGCTGAACCGGATCGATACGGGCCGCGGCGTGCGCGCGGACCTGGAATCGCTGGAAAACCTGTGCCGCATCCTTCCCGGCAGCGGGCGTTGTGGCCTGATCGACGGCGCCGTGACGGTGGTGGACAGTTCCCTCCATCAGTTCCGGGAGGAATACGAGGCGCTCCTGATGGCATAGGCTCGGCATCGAACGTCCGGTTTGCGCGGCGTCGCGCCATGCGAGCGCGCGGCCGCGCGCAGCGATGTCCTGGCGTCTTGTGGGTTCGCCGAACAGCGGCCAGGCGGCTTTCCAATGGATGCGAAGGGCGAGATCACGGAGCCAACCATGCACTACATTGCACCTTACGCGCTGTGCTTGTCGATGGCTTTGGTCGGGGCATGCGGCAACCGCGAGCAGCCGCCAGCCCCGGCAAGCGGCAAAACACCCGTCGCCGCCGGCAGTGAAGCGGTTGCCATACCGCCGCCCCAGCGAGCCGATGATATGCCGCAGCAGGCTGGACCTGGCCGCTATCAGATCGTGAGTCAATCACAGGGCCGCGCAGGCCCCTTCTTGCTCGACACGCAGACGGGTCGCATCTGGCAGTTGAGGGAATTCCCCGGACTCGAAGGCGCGCCGAGCGCGTGGCGCGAGATGACGATCATCGATGACAGGGGCGCAATGGGGATCACGACGGCACAGTTCCAGAAACTCTATCCGCCGCGGCATGCTGCACCGCGGCGGCGGTAGCGGGTGTGCCCTGATGCCAAAGTCGCCGACAGCAGTCTTCAGCGCGGCAGGAAGAAGAAGGTGAGGGCGAGGGCAAGATAGACGATCAGGAGCTGCGTGCCCTTGAACCAGTCGGCGTGCCCGTCGCTCGCCATTTGCGCCGTGACCACCACGGACAGGACCACCATCAGGACCAGGGCGGGACGAAAGGCCAGGTCCATCGGGGCCGGACCGAGAAAATGGCTCGTCAGCACCAGCACCGGCGCGACAAACAGCGCCACCTGGACGCTCGAGCCAACCGCAATGGAAAACGACAGGTCCATGCGATTTCTCATGGCTGCGGTAATGGCCGATGCATGCTCGGCCGCATTTCCGAGGATCGCCACCACAAAGGCACCGACGAATATGTCGCTGAGGGCGTAGTCGCGCATCATGGGGCCGAGCGCACCCACCATGATCTCGCTCATCCACGCCGTCCCTACGGTGGCTGCCGCCAGTATCGCTATCGCCCGCGCTACGGACGAGGAGGGCTCGCCCTCCACGCCTTCCGGAGCAACCGCCTTTGCTTCGTATGCGCCGCGGAACAGCGCGGGGTGAGTGACCAGCGAGAACACCAGGTACAGCGCATAGACGACCAGAAGCGCGATGGAAATCCAGGCGCTGAGCCGGTACAGCACGGCGGTCGTGCCTTCTACCGCTTCAAAGCTGGCAGGCAGGATCAGCGCGATCGCCGACAGTATGAGCATGGTCGCCTGGGAACGCGCGCCGCGCGGGTTAAAGCTTTGCTCAGGATAGCGAATGCCGCCTGCGAGCATCGCGGCGCCAAACACCAGCAGCATATTCCCGACAATGGAACCGACGATGGAGGCTTCCACCACCTGATGGAGGCCGGCACGCAAGGCGACAAGTGCGATGATCAGTTCAGCCGCATTGCCGAATGTCGCATTTAGCAGCCCCCCGACCGCCTCGCCCATGCGCTCCGCGAGTTGCTCGGTGGCATGGCTCATCCGCCCGGCAAGCGGCAGGATGGCCAGGGAGGAAGTGATAAAGATCAGGAGGTGGTGATCGGAAGCAAGGAATTCCAGGGCGATTGCGATCGGCACAAAGATCAGAAGCAAATTCATCCACATGGATTGCCTCCTGCTTCCGGTGATGACAGCTCGTCCTCGAACGGTCCTTTTATCTCCTACCGGGGTTGCAGGCAAGAGACAAGACAGCTTGGTACAGCCGCGGGTAGTTCGATCAGGCCGACGGACTCACCTGATCGGTTGCCCGATGGCAAGGAGGTTGCCCTCGCTGTCCCTGAACCAGGCACCTTTCTCGCCTATGCCACCCTTGGACGGGTAGTTCCCCTGGACCTCGGCGATCCCATTGATGGTCTTGAGGCCGGGAAGATCGTATTTTTCGAACACGACACCCAGGTGCCGCAGCTCCCTAACGGTTGCCTGGATGTCATCGACCTCCCAGGCCATTTGTGTGTGACTGCCAGAGGCCGAACCAGCCGACTCGAAAAGTACGAAGTAGCTGTTGCCGCACTTGTAGCGCAGGCCGCCGGGCCGTTCCTCGACTGGCTCAAGCCCGAGCTTGCTCGAGTAGAAGGATCTCGCCCGTGCGAGGTCTTGCGCAGGAATCCTGGCCGCGACGTCACTGTTCTGAAGCATGGGAAACCCTCCTGAATAAGGCTGGACCGCTGCAACGCAATGTGTCTAGCATAGGCGTGCGGCAGGCGCTAAAGAAGGGGTGGCAGCATGACGGTACTGGTTTTGGGATTGCTCATTTTTCTGGCTGGGCACTCGGTACGCATGGTTGCTGACCCATGGCGCACCGCGCAGATTGCCAGGCTCGGCCCCGCTCGCTGGAAAGGCTTGTACACCCTGGTTTCGATTGCCGGCCTGGCGCTGGTTGTCTGGGGCTACGGCCTGGCCAGCGCGCATCCTGTGGTGGTCTGGACGCCGCCGGTGTGGGGGCGGTACGTTGCCGCATTACTCACGATCCCGGCCTTTGTGCTGATTGCGGCGGCATATGTGCCTCGCAACCGCATCAAGGCTGCGCTTGGTCATCCGATGCTGGCAGGCGTGCAGGCCTGGGCCCTGGGGCACCTGCTTGCCAACGGAACACTCGCCGCAGTGCTGCTGTTTGGCGCGTTCCTGGCGTGGGCGGTGGCGGACTTCGTGTCAGCACGCCGGCGGGACCGGGAAGCAGGAACCACCTACCCGACCGGGACACCTGCGCGCGATGCGATGGTGGCGATCGTCGGGCTGGCGGCCTGGGCGCTGTTCGGATTCGTGCTTCATGAATGGATGACCGGCGTGCGGGCGTTCGGGTAAGCGAAAAATCTGGCGGTTAGCGATGGATATGTCGGGCAGCCCCTCATCCCGGCAGCGCGAAGGGATTGAACCCGGTGCGTTGATAGCCCTCCGCCGTCACCGCATCGTCCAGGGCCAGGGTGGCAAGGTCATCGGCCACGGCCTCGGCCTGCGGATCGCGTTCCAGTGAGATCACCTTCAGATAGCCGTGGCACACGCCGCAGCTTTCGGCGCGTACCGTGGCGTCGGGGGTGTCGAAGCTGAGGTAGTCAAGCTCCGAGGCGGCGCCGCAGTTGGTGCATTTCGCCCGCACCATGTGCCACTGGCTCTCGCAGAGCGCGCAATGCAGATAGCGCATGCCCTGGCGGTCGCCGATCAGGATCAGGCTTGCCACGGGGGCAGTGCCGCAGACCGGGCAGGACGCGTGCTCGGCCGGGCCGCTGTCGGGCACCGGAGCCGCCCGCGCGGCGCTGGCACATTGCAGCGAGAGCGCGGCCCAGAGGAAGGGCGCGATTGCCGCCGGCACCGCATCAAAACGGCCCTCGGTCAGCGCCTGGGCGGCGCCAAGGCGCGCATCCGCAGGGAGGTCGCGCAGCGCCGCAAGATGCGGGGCGACGGGGGCGGGAACATCGTGCGCGAGCCGCTCGACCAACCGATCAAGCAGGGCGCCCCAATGCCCCTCCTGCGGGATGGTCCGGGCGTCTGCCAGGCCGGATCCACCGGTTTCGGGCACAAGCGATGCCTGTACTTCGGCCACGCGGGCGGCCAGGCGCAGGTAATCGGCAAGGTCGTGCCCGTCGGCCAGCGCACGCAGGCGTGCGGCGCGGCGGCTGTAAAGACCGGCAAGGTCTGGCTGGATCAGCGGGGTGAAATGGCGGGAGGCCTCGTTCGATGACAGTGTTCCCGGCGCGGTCTGATGCTGGTTCATGCTTCGTGGCCCTTCGCTTGCGCCGCTTTCGACTGATTCAACTCTTTCGCCTTCAACTCGCCATACCAGCGGTCATGGTGCTGCCTGGCCCAGGCGTGCGAGACGTAGCCCGTCACCATGCCCGTGATCGAGCCGCGGACCCAGATTGCCAGATAGATGTGGCCCACGATCAGCAGGATCAGGCCGATCCCCGCGACGGAATGGGCCAGGATCGCCAGGCGGAGCATGGGGATCGGGAAATACTCGGCGAAATAGGCGCGCCACATGATCAGCCCGGAGATCAGCAGGGCCAGGATCGAAGCCATGATGAGCCAGAACAGCACCTTCTGGCCGGCGTTGTACTTGCCGATTTGCAGCGGTTCGCCGCCATGCTGGTTCAGCAGCACCTCCCTGGCGCGGCGGAACCAGATCGCGTCGGTGCGCGCGGGCATGTTGTAGCCGACGAAGCGCCAGAACATGTAGCAAAGCCCCGCGAAAACCGCGATGCCCAGGAACGGGTGGAGCAGCCGCGCCATCTGCGGCGTGCCAAGGAAGCCGCTCAGCCAGCTCACCGTCGGGAAGAACCACGAGATTCCCGAAACCGCCGCGAGGAAGAAGCAGAGCACGATCGCCCAGTGACACATCCGCTCGGCGAATTTGGTGCGCAGGATCCTGTCGTTGTTGGTCGCCATTTCCGGTCTCCGCTTATGCCGCGCCGTCAGTCGGGGCGTCGTGGTCGTCTGTTTCGGTGGTGTTGGGGCCGACCGCCATGAAATGCGCCGCCATGCCTACCACCGCCGCCGCGCCGACGAAGCCGGCGGCGGGTTTCAGGCCATCCTTCCAGCCCGCGACCACCGAGCTGATCCCAGGGTCCTTCGGCAGGCCCGCGTAACGCTTCGGGTCGTCGGCATGTTGCAGCACATACATCACGTGGGTGCCGCCGACCCCCGCCGGGTCATACAGGCCGGCCTTGGCATAGCCGCGCTCGTTCAACTCGGTCACGCGCTCGGCGGCAAGGGATTGCATTTCTGCCTTCGAGCCGAAGGCGATGGCGCCGGTCGGGCAGGTCTTGACGCAGGCAGGCTCCTGCCCGACCGAGACGCGGTCCGAGCACAGCGTGCACTTGTAGGCCTGGTTGTCCAGCTTGGAAATACGAGGCACGTCGAAGGGACAGCCCGCGACGCAATAGCCGCAGCCGATGCACAGGTCGGACTGGAAGTCGACGATGCCGTTGGCATACTGGACGATCGCTCCGGGCGCCGGGCAGGCTTTCAGGCAGCCGGGATCCTCGCAATGCATGCAGCCGTCCTTGCGGATCAGCCATTCCAGCTTGCCCGCCTGGTCCTCATGCTCGGTGAAGCGCATCAGGGTCCAGGTGTTGGGCGACAGGTCGCGCGGATTGTCGTAGACGCCGACATTCTCCTGCACGTCGCCGCGCAGGTCGTTCCATTCATTGCAGGCCACCTGGCACGCCTTGCAGCCGATGCAGATCGACACGTCGATCAGCTTGGCCACTTCCATCTGATGGTCGCGGATGCGGGGGGCGGGTGTCAGGTCCGACGACGCCGAGCTACGGATGATGTTCTGCGAGTTCATGCTTGTGCTCCCGCCACTTTTTCAATGTTTACGAGGAATGCCTTGAATTCCGGCGTTTGCGAATTGGCGTCGCCGACACCCGGGGCAAGCGTATTGGCGAGGTAGCCCTTGCGGGTCGCCCCCTCGAAGCCCCAATGGCAGGGGATGCCGATCTGATCGACCGCCTGCCCGGCCACCTGGAGCGTGCGCATGCGCTTGGTCACCACCGCCTTGGCAGTGATATGGCCGCGCTTGGTCGTGATCTTCACCGTGTCGCCATGGGCGATGCCCTTGTCGGCGGCCAGCTTCTCGCCGATCTCGACGAATTGCTCGGGCTGGAGCATGGCGTTCAGGTGCGAGTGCTTGGTCCAGTGGCGGAACAGTTCCGTGATGGAATAGGTCGTGGCGACATAGGGAAACTCGGTGCGGTTGCCCATCCGCTGCGCATCGTTCTGGAAGATGCGGGCGGTCGGGTTGTGGGTGACCTTGTCGTGCAGGGGGTTCTTGGCGATCGGGCTTTCAACCGGCTCGTAATGCTCGGGGAAGGGGCCGTCGATCATGCCGCCGACGGAGAACAGGCGCCCAACGCCTTCGGGCAGCATGATGAAGGGGCCGACGGGCGTGCCGGGCGCCGCAGTGAGCGGAAAGTCGGGCACGTCAGCGCCCACCCATTTCTCGCCGTTCCAATGCAGGATCTGGCGCTTGGGGTCCCAGGGGTTCCCCATCTCGTCCATCGAGGCGCGGTTGTAGAGGATGCGGCGGTTGGCAGGCCAGGACCAGGCCCAGCCCGGCGTATTGCCCAGGCCGGTGTCGGTGTTGTCGCGCCTGGCCATCTGGTTGCCCGCCTCGGTCCAGGAACCGGCGAAGATCCAGCAATAGCTCGAGGTCGTGCCGTCGTCGCGCAGTTGCGCGAACGAATCCAGCAGCTGGCCCTTGCGCAGGATCTTCTTCCCGGTCTCGTCGAACACATCTGCCAACGCGTAGCCGTTGGCTTCCTTGGCCATTTCCTCGGGATGGGGGCTGTGCGGATCGTGATAGGTCGCCTCGTCCCAGGTCATGTGCAACACCTGTTCCGGGCAGGCGCCGCCTTCCTTCTCGTAGAGCCGCCGCAGCTCCATCATGATGCCGCCGAGGATGGCCGGATCATGCCGCGCTTCGCCCGGTGGCTGCTGGCCGGCGTAGTGCCATTGCAGCCAACGGCCGGAGTTCACGACCGTCCCGTCTTCCTCGGCAAAGCAGCTCGACGGCAGCCGGAAGACTTCGGTCATGATCTCTTCGGTCTTGACGTCGTTGAACCTGCCTTCGTTACGCCAGAAGTTTGAGGTCTCGGTCACCAGCGGGTCGATGACCACGAGGAACTTCAGTTTCGACAGCGCGGCCGAGGTCTTGTTCTTGTCAGGCATCGCCGCCAGCGGGTTGAATCCCTGGACGACATAGCCGTTGACCTTGCCCTCGTACATCAGGTCGAAATACGCCAGCATGTCGTAGCTGCGGTCCCACTTTGGCAGCAGGTCAAAGGCCCAGTTGTTTTCCGCGGTGGCATGCTTGCCGAACAGGTTCTTCTGCAATGAGACGAAGAACTTGGGCAGGTTCTTCCAGTAGTTCACCTGATCGGGCAGCACGGCCTTGGGCGTGGCATCGGCCAGGTATTGCTTCAGGGTCTGCTGCCTGTCTGTGGGCAGGTCCATGTAGCCAGGCAGCCGCACCGACAGCAGGCCAAGGTCGGTATAGCCCTGGATGTTGGAATGCCCGCGCAGCGCATTCACGCCGCCGCCGGACATGCCGACATTGCCCAGCAGCAACTGGATCATGGCCGCGCCGCGGATGATCTGCGCGCCGCCGGTGTGGTGCGTCCAGCCGAGCGCGTAAAGCCAGGTCAGCGTCTTGTCCTTCGCCGAGCACGAGCCGACGATTTCGGCGATCTGCAGGAAGTCGGCCCGCTTGACGCCGGTGATCTCCTCGACCTTCTCGGGCGTGTAGCGTGACACGTGCTGCTTCAGCAGGCTCAGCACGCAGCGCGGATGTCGCATCGAGGGATCGCGTTTCGCGTTCCCGGCTGCGTCGAGCTCATAGTTCCAGGAGGATTTGTCGTAGACGAGCTTCTGCGGATCGAAGCCCGAGAACAGCCCTTCGTCGAAGCCGAAATCCTCGCGCACGATCAGCGAGGCGTTGGTGTAGGCGCGCACATAGTCGTGCTGGATCTTGTCGTGCTGCAGCAGCCAGTTGACCATGCCCATCAGGAAGGCGGTGTCCGACCCCGCCCGGATCGGCGAGAAGATATCGGCAACCGAGGCGGTGCGGTTGAAGCGCGGATCGATGACGATGACCTTGGCCTTGTTCCTGATCTTGGCCTCGATCACCCATTTGAAGCCGACCGGATGCGCCTCGGCCGGGTTGCCGCCCATGACGATGACGACATTGGCGTTCTTGATGTCCACCCAGTGATTCGTCATCGCGCCGCGGCCGAAGGATGGCCCCAGTGCCGAAACCGTTGGCCCGTGGCACAGGCGCGCCTGGCAATCCAGCGCCAGCATGCCGAGCGAGCGGGCAAACTTGAAGTCGAGAACCCCGGTTTCGTTGGACGCCGCCGACGAGGCGAGCATGCCCGAGCTCAGCCAGCGGTTCACCAGCTGGCCCTTGTCGTTGCGCGCGATGAAGTTCTTGTCGCGGTCGTCCTTCAGCAGGCGGGCGATGCGCCTGGTCGCGTCGTCCCAACTGATGCGCACCCACTCCTTCGACCCTGGCGCGCGGTATTCCGGATACTGCAAGCGGTTTTTCGAATGGACGATGTCCAGCAGCCCCGCGCCCTTGGGGCAGAGCGAACCACGGCTGACCGGGTGATCGGGATCCCCCTCGATGTGGAAGATGCGGGGCTTCGCGTTTTTGGCGCCGTCACCCAGCGAGTACATCAGCAGGCCGCACCCGACCGAGCAATAGGTGCAGTTGTTGCGCGTCTCTTTCGCACGCAGCAGCTTGTAGGGGCGCACGCCGGCAGGCGCCTGCGCCCAGGCTGTACCCAGGCCCAGGGCCGAGGCCGAGACGGCAACAGATCCAAGGCCAAGTATCTTGAGGAACTGCCGACGTCCGATATTGGTGGTGTAAGTCATCGTGGTCTCATCGTCATTTCTTCTTCCGCCCATCCCTGCTGCCAGGGTGGGGGCGATCGCATTCGAGACCCGCGGCGTCATTTGGGCGCACGTATCCCCGGAGCGCCCGGATCGCGATCGATCACGGAGATGCCCCGTCCGGTACGTCCCAGAGGCGCACGCGCAAGAGGATGACCAACCACAAATGACTCGCGTCGCCGGTCACGACGCGAGGTCATCCGTGCCGGTTTTCCGCGCGCACGGCTCCACGAGCGGAGAAATGCCGCTCAGGTTCGAATGCAGATAAATTTGGATAAGCGATGAGAATGAGCCCGAAACGCCCTGCGGATTGCCCTGCAGATGCGCGGCCCCACCGGGGCACGACGTCGGGACGGGTATCGCTCGCTGAGGAGCGTAGCACGACCAGCCCATTACTCCAAATAGGGGAAAATCCCGTTCGGCGGGCAGCTTATGCCCCAGGGGGCCTTGCCATCCGAGTCGGCGCAACCGCATCGTCTGCCGAGTCAGGCCTGATGGCTGGCCGGGTTCCAGTGCGCTTGCCCATTTGCGCTGCGGCGCAGCAGTGCCACCACGTGGCCGTCCTGTGCCGGCAGCGATTCCCGTCACGCTTGACTTCCGTGCCGGGCGTTTCTACCAATGACATTGAACAGAACGGAAATTGGCCTGCGCCGCTGGCATCCGGCCTGCGCTGTGGGCTTGAATGACCTTTACACTCCACAGGCTGGCAGCGGCCAAAGGAGTGATCATGCAAGAGCAGACCTTTCGCGCCCTGCTGTACCGCTACTTTTTCTTCGGGTGGCTGTACCGGGACGCCAGCCAGGGCAACCGCGCTGAACGAGCCCTCGCCTGGCATTTCAACAAGGCGCGCGCGCATTGGCTGTTGACGTACATGCGGCGCTGGCTCTGGTGCGGTGTCTGCTGCTATGGGCTGGGTAGCGTGGTGGAACTTGTGCTGTCCGCGCCTGCGCTGTCCGCGCTCTTCTACGTGCCCGGCGCGCTCTGCGTACCGGTCAATGTTGTCATCGTGGTGCTCTGGATCGGCCTGAAGACGCTGCCCGGGCCGCTGTAAGCGGCGACCGGCTGGACTGGCATCCGGCCTGCGACGCCAGGAATGGCGCCAGCGGCACGACATCCCCCGGTTTCTTGACCCATCTGCCTTCGCCGCGGGGAGGGCGCCGACAGGCAACGGATGCGTCCGGCGACGCGAGGCATATCACCTGCGGGGTCGGATGGTCGCCACCGCGAGGCCCGCTCCGGCGAACGCGCACACGGCGGACACCAGCGCAACGGCGCGCAGCGCTTCGGTGATAGCTTCGGCTTCCGCCAGCGCCACGGGTGTCTGAGTCGGCAAATGGGCGTCGCCCCCCGCCGCCCCGGCTTGCGCGCCCGGCTCCAGCAACTGCCCGGTCCGGCGTGCGTCCCTGGGAACGTCCAGTTCATCGAGCCGCGCCGACAGCGCCGCTTGGTGCGACCACACGAACACGATGCCCAGCACCGCAATCGCCAGCAGACTCGCCACACGTGCAACCGCATTGTTGATGCCGGATGCAACGCCTGCGTGGTCAGCCGGCACCGAGTCCATCACAATCGTCGTGAGCGGCGCGACGGTGATCGTCATGCCAAGCCCGAGCACGCTGAGCGCAGGGAAAAATCCGGCCCAATAGCTGCCGCGCACGAACGGCAACGCCAGCATCAAGAACCCGATTCCCGCGATACCCGGGCCAGCGCTCAACAGGATCCGCGAACCGAAGCGGCTCGTCAGGCCGCCGGTGAAGCGCGACAACAAGCCGATGATGACCGGCACCGGCAGCAGCGCCGCGCCCGCTTCGGTTGCGGTGTAGGCATGTGCGCGGATCAGCGTGAACGGCAGGAAGAACAGTGCGCCGCTCAGGCCGAAGTAGAGCAGCAGTGTGACGAGGTTGGCGCCGGTGAAATCGCGTGAGCGGAACACGTCGAGCGGCATCATGGGGTGACGGCTGTTCGCTTCGATCATCACGAATGCGACCAGCACGAACGCGCCGGCGCCGATCGCGCACAGTACAAGCGGATCCGCGAAACCGCGCGCAGACGCCTCGGTCAGACCATAGGTGAGGGCAGCGAGCCCCGCTGCGACGCTAAGCGCGCCGGGCCAGTCCAACCGTTGAGGCGCATCGAGCTTGTGGCTGTTCGGCACCGACGAAATCGCGAGCGCGATCGTCGCCGCTGCAAGCGGGACGTTGAGGAAGAATATCGCGCGCCACGACAACACGTCGACGAGCCAGCCGCCCGCCACTGGCGCCGCCGCGGACGTGATTGCCCCGACGGCCGCCCAGGTGCCGATTGCCCGTCCGCGCGCTTCGCCTTCATAGACGGCGCCGATGATCGCGAGACTACTGGGTACGAAGAGTGCTGCACCAAAGCCCTGCACGGCGCGCGCGGCGATCAGCGTTTTCGCGTCCGGCGCGAACCCGCAGGCGGCCGACGCCAGCGTGAAGACCCCGATGCCCGTTATGAACACCGTGCGGCGGCCGAGCTTGTCGCCCATCGATCCGCCCACCAGCACGAGGGACCCGAGAAAGAGCAGGTAGGCGTTAACGATCCACTGCATTGCCGCGACGCTCGCGCCGAGTTCGCTCTGAATGGCGGGTAGCGCGACATTGACGACGGAGCCGTCGATGAACGCCATGCTTGAGCCGAGGATCGTCGCGGCGAGTGCCAGACGCTTGCGCCGGCACGGGCGGTCGACCGCGGTGGGCTGCGAGCGAATGACGAGTTCGTCGCACGGGCTCGCTTGGGCAGCGACGACGTGCGCGGTCATCTGATCGCGATCGAGAAGATCCGGGTTGGCCAAGCTCGCTCCCGTGCCGGTCGATGGTGACTAGCATAGTAACGGGAGCGCGGGACCGCAGATACGGTTGGCCGGGTGCGTGCGAGCGCGATGCGCTACTTATTCAGCGGAAGCGAGGCGAGCGCGCGGTCGGTCGCGGCGCTTATCAGTTGCGCGGTCCGCCCCATCTAGCGCATGGAACAAGGCGTGATCGCTGCCATCGATCTGCAACCGTCCCCGGACATGCTGTTCGACGCCGGCTTCCGGGTGTCCTGGAAGCTGCGCCCACCCAAAATGCATCAGGCGCGCAACCGGCGGCAATGTATATGATCCGGCACAAGAAGGCTGGCGAAATTTTGACGTCGTGCCGCTCGCGCAGCGTTTCGCAAGCCAGCATTGGGCCGAAGTTGACGTAGCTGTCGCGAATCAGGCCGCGCATGCGGGATTCCAGATCGGGCGGTAACTGACGGTGGCTAACGACTGTCTCTGAGCGACCCTAAACGGCCAATGAGCGCATCCCGATCGGCGGTCCGCTTTAGGTTGGACATGCGCCCTTCGGCGCACGCAAGGACGCCAGCCACATGCGCCGCCTCGTCAAAGCCGATGCGTGTCGACGGCCATGTCTCTTAACAGTTGTCCATCGGGCACGCCCGACCCCGAAGGATGAAGCGGGCTTTGGGCCGGTGAATTGCGCTTAGACAGGAATAAGATCGTAGCTGGTGTCGGTAACGAGGTCGGCTTGCGCTTGGTGCTCCGAGCCCGTTTAACAGTTGGACCCGTAGCCCTGCGAGCACCCCGAATTGCGACCATGGGTGGTGACACCCCGGATCGCGCCTAGTAGATTTCGAAACCGAGGGCTGCTGCCGATGCCATTGACTCTGGCAGGAGGCCCCATGCAAGTGCTCTATCCCCGTTGCGCCGGACTCGATGTGCACGTGCGACCTGAAAGTCGCTTGAGTTTCTGTTTCACTGGAGAAGGTATGACCTGATGAAACCGGTTGTTCCATCAACCGTTCCCTACCCGGACATGCCGAGCCGGCAACAGCTCGGTGTGAAGCTCCGGGGACAACGTAGCCGCCGGATACCGGTACGCCGAACCGCGAGGCGAGGTGGAATCTGCCAGCACAGAGGCGGAGAGGAGCAAGGGACGGGCGGGTACGACCAACACATGTGAACTTCCGATAAACGTCGTCACGAGTAACAAGCCAAACGTGCTGACAGGCTTGAACCAAACGGTACGCGGTGTGGAGTGGCCCTCGTGTACTGGGCCACCATGGACGACTAGCCGCCGGCGAATAGGAAGGGTCCGCCCCGCTCAGAGACTTAAGCGGAACAGGGTAAGCCCATCGTGCTGCCGGCAACGGCAGGCGAACCGCAAGGAACGCTGTTGGCGCGGTGGGTAAAGGAATGCGGAGAAAGCGAACGCCCGGTTGTAATGGACGGGATACGGGCTGAGACATTGCCCGACGCGAAAGCGGGCAGACTTCCGCGCGGTCATTCATGGCGAGATAACTTTGACCAATCGTTATACGGGGGAAAGCAGATGACGGCGATCGACGCGAAAGCGCTCGGGGCTGGTGCGCCCTCGCGCGCTGCGCAGATGTGGGATCAGGCGAACTGGTCGCAGATCGAGGCAGAAGTGAAACGACTTCAGGTGCGTATCGCCAAGGCAACTCGGGAAGGCCGGTATGGCAAGGTAAAAGCCTTGCAACGTCTGCTGACCCGCTCGCATAGCGGCAAGATGCTCGCCGTGAAGCGTGTGACGGAAAATCGCGGTAAGAGGACGCCGGGGGTGGATGGCAGAATATGGCCGTCCCCGGCGGCCAGATGGAACGGAATGGTGTCGCTACGGCATCGCGGCTATCGTGCGATGCCGCTGCGGCGGGTTTACATTCCCAAGAGTAACGGCAAGAAGCGTCCGTTGGGGATTCCATGTATGCGGTGCCGGGCGATGCAGGCTTTATGGAAGCTCGCTCTGGATGGCCTTACTGCCTCGCTACGCGGGGGGCGCCGGGCATCAGGTCGCTCGGGGCGCCGTAACCGCTTCCAGCGACTTGCGATTTTCGGTGTGTGTATTGTTGGAGGCTGGCTCCTCCCGGGCCGGAAGCGGGTGGTCCCCTACAGCATCCAATGGCTCAAGCGGATGAAGCCGGCATTGTTCCGGCAGGACTTGACTGTTCTGCTGGAACTACTTCAACAAGAGAGAATCAAGCCGCTGATTGCTCGGAAATTCTCTCTTAGCGAGGCAAGACTTGCGCACGAGTTGCTCGGCGAGAAAGGCGTGGCCGGCAAAATCGTGCTCATGGCTAACGAGGCATTGATGGGGTGACCGACGCCAAGCTCGAAAACTCGCAAGTCAGGATTGGCCTGACTGAGGCGAAAGGGCGAGCATGAAATGCTCGCCTTTCCAAGCCCAATGATCGATTGTCGATCCGGAGCCGACGTCCGAACGTCCGACCGATGGCATCGACCGGTTGAATCCGCAGCCCGATCCAGCCGTTGCCGGATACTCCCAGCCGCTCCAAAACTGAACACATCGATTCAAATTACAACACTCCACGAGGTGCATCTGATGGACAGCGTCTAAAAAATACGTCGCCAGACACGGGTACGGTTCATGCGTCAAGGCTTGCGAGGACAGGAGACCTCATATTCATGACAACCTTGGAGACGACATGACCCACCTGAACATCGCTAATCGCGTCGACAGCTTCTTCATTCCCTGCGTGACCCTCTTCGGTCCGGGCTGCGCGCGCGAAACGGGCGCTCGCGCCAAATCACTCGGGGCCAGGAAGGCACTCATCGTCACGGATGCAGGCTTGCACAAGATGGGGCTCTCCGAAGTCGTCGCGGGGCACATTCGCGAAGCCGGGCTCCAGGCCGTCATCTTTCCGGGTGCCGAGCCCAATCCCACCGACGTTAACGTTCACGATGGCGTCAAGTTGTTCGAGCGGGAAGAATGCGACTTCATCGTTTCGCTCGGCGGCGGCTCATCGCACGACTGCGCGAAAGGCATCGGCCTCGTTACCGCCGGAGGCGGACATATCCGCGACTACGAAGGCATCGACAAATCAACGGTGCCAATGACGCCGCTGATTTCGATCAACACGACCGCTGGCACTGCCGCGGAAATGACACGCTTTTGCATCATCACTAATTCGAGCAATCACGTGAAGATGGCAATCGTCGACTGGCGTTGCACGCCGTTGATCGCCATCGATGATCCGAGCCTGATGGTCGCGATGCCGCCCGCCTTGACGGCGGCGACCGGCATGGACGCGTTGACTCACGCCATCGAGGCATACGTTTCCACCGCCGCCACGCCAATTACCGATGCCTGTGCGGAAAAGGCAATCGCGCTGATCGCCGAATGGCTGCCCAAAGCTGTCGCGAACGGGGACTCGATGGAAGCACGCGCGGCCATGTGCTACGCCCAATACCTTGCCGGCATGGCCTTCAACAACGCATCACTCGGTTACGTGCACGCGATGGCCCATCAACTCGGCGGCTTCTACAATTTGCCCCACGGCGTGTGCAACGCGATCCTGCTGCCGCACGTGTCGGAATTCAACCTCATTGCCGCGCCGGAGCGCTACGCGAGAATCGCCGAACTGCTAGGCGAGAACATTGGGGGCTTGAGCGCGCATGACGCCGCCAAAGCTGCCGTCTCGGCGATCCGGACCCTTTCCGCGTCGATTGGCATTCCGGCGGGTCTGGCGGGCCTGGGCGTCAAGACGGACGACCATGAAGTGATGGCAAGCAATGCGCAAAAGGATGCTTGCATGCTGACGAATCCGCGCAAGGCCACGCTGGCGCAAGTCATGGCAATCTTCACTGCGGCGATGTAATGCGTATGCCCGCCTGCTGCGAAGGGGTGGGGCAGGCAGACTGCGGACATTTAGGGAGCATCAGCGAAGGTCCCTTTGTGGCCGAACTCGGAAGTCCGTCGTGGGCCGGTGATCCGTTGGCCCTCTTGCGCCGCGGAACTTCCGCAATCGACCCAAAGGCGAACTTCGTTTCGGCTCGCCAGACGGCCGGAAAGCCGGCATACAAGGGGTTAGTCGGCTGCCTGCCTGCGCGGTGATTGTCGTGCGCGCGATCGAGCCGCCCGCCCTTAGCCGAGTTGCTCGGCAAGCCCGACGATGATGCCCTCAGGCCCGCGAATATAGGCGAGCCGGTACGATTTCTCGTACTGCATCTGGCCAATGAGTTCTGCGCCATGGGCCTGCATCCGCGCAACGACAGCATCGATGTCATCGACGGCAAACATGATGCGACGAAGACCCAAAGCGTTCACTGGCGCGTCCACGGGCCCAAACCTGACTGCGTTTGGCGTGTGGAATTTGTCCAGTTCAATTCCCTGCCCATCGGGAGTCCGCAGCATCGCGAGGGTGGCTCGGACGTCTCCAAGCCCTATGAGGCTCCCGACAGAAGGCCCTTCAACCGTGGTTTGGCCCTCAAGCTCAAGGCCCAACTCGATAAAGAACGCCTTCACCGCTTCGAGATCGTCGACAACTATCAGGACGTTGTCCAATCGCTTGACTGTCATGTCCTTCGGTCCCTCTTTCAACGGTGTCGCGTATTTGGGGGAATTGGCGTCTAGTTCGAGCCGGGCGGATGATTATACTGAGGAAACAGCCTACCCGAGAGCTGCCCTTGGCGACTGGGCCGGGAGGAGCCATAGGTCGACCCGTGCCCGGTTGGCGCTTCCCTAGTCGCATCCCTCACTGCACCTCCGGAGTGTCCGTTTGGTGATTCTCAAAGATTCAAAATATTTGAATAACATGCCAGCGAATCGATCACTTTGAGCAAAGCTATCGTCGCTATAGTTCTGCACATGGACGACGCAGCAACGCAACAGAGCGAAAGCAGCCCCGCCAGACAGAAGCTCAAAATCATTGAATCAAAATATGAAGCACGAGTCGCTGGCTCCGGTCCATGCACAGGTGATCGAGCGGTAATTCTGCATTCGCAGGCTGGACGTTCCATAGGACGTCCAGTCATTTCAGAAACGGGGCCAACTGCCTACTTCAATCCCGACTGACTCAGACCGCGGCTTGAAGCAAGATCGCGGTCTCAAATGAACAGGAGAACTCCCATGTCCAAGCTACCGTTGCTCGAACCCGCGGATTGTGCATTGATCCTCGTTGATGAACAGGCGGGCCTTGCGTTCGCCGCGGGTTCTCAAGACCCCCAGATTCTGCGCAGTAATGGCCTTGCGGTCGCGAAGACGGCGGTCGCCTTTGACTTGCCGGTTGTGGTCTCCACTTCAGCCTCGAAGGTCTACAGCGGCCCATTGATGCCGGCTTTTCGGGAAGTGCTGCCAAACGTCACGCCGATCGAACGCCGCAACATGAACCTTTGGGAAGACGATGCGGTCCGCGACGCGATTACGGCTACCGGAAAGCGCACGCTGATCATCGCGGGCATGCTGACGGAGGCCTGCGTGAGCTTCCCGGTGCTTTCAGCGCTGTCCGAGGGATATCAAGTCTACGTGGTTGGCGATGCTTGCGGTGGACTGACACCAACAAGCCATGACCTTGCGTTGCGACGGATGGCTTCCGCTGGCGCAGTCATGACTTCCTGGCTCCAACTCCTTCTCGAATTTCAGAGAGACTGGACGCGTCATGACACATATGAGAAGGCTCGCTCGATCGTGGTTGAGCATGGTGGTGGGTATGGCACGGGGCTCGCATATGCGCGTGACATGATCAAACCGACATGAGCGTGTATCGGTCATGCATGCGGCTAATTCTGCCTCACCCTGAGGGATGTAAGTTGAGGGGAGGGGGCGACCGGCGCTTTCCGTCGTAACCGAAGGGCGCCGGAAAACCGTCGGGTCGCGGATAGACCAGACCACGCCGGAATTTGCGACTTCGCGATAGAAGGACTGGGCTTGAGGTGCGGCAGTACTCATGGTGGACTCAAATCTGGTGATGGCACTCGTCCCCGGTGCAATTACGCCAATGTAGCCGATCTCTCCGACGAGTCCTTCCTTGCCGGCCTCGATTTTCCCGATCGTGCGCCGATTGACCGCTACTGGGCTGAGGATTCAACCGGTCGTCATTCCAAGCCCCCGGCGCATGCGCATTTCGGATGGCTGAACGTCGCATTCCGGTTCGTAGCCCGCCCAACACGTTCGTAGACTCCATGCATTCCAATAAGCGGAGTGCACATGTCCATCCTGTCCATTTCAACGCGCAAGGCCCGCTGCGCCGTGCTGGCGGCCGCGGCCGCAGCAAGTTGCGTCGCCGCGTATGCGGAAACCTGGCCATCAAAGCCGATCACCGTGGTCGTGCCATTTCCGGCTGGCGGCGGCACCGATCTGGTGGTTCGCTCCATCCAGCCGCTGTTGCAGCGTGAGCTCGGCCGCCCCGTCGTGATCGACAATCGCAGCGGCGCAGGCGGCACGCTTGGGTCTGCCTATGTCGCGCGGGCTGCGGCCGATGGATATACGGCCGGGGTGGTCACGACGAGCACGCACGCGGTAAGCGTCGCCCTGTATCCAAAGCTGACGTACAACCCGGCGAAGGACTTCGCCTATGCCGGATTCATTGGCACGTCGCCTTATGTGCTGGCCGTCAACAACACCTTGCAGGTGGCGGATGCCAAGGCGCTTGTCAGCAGACTGAAGGCGGACAAGGCGCAGCACAGCTTCGGTTCGGTTGGTGTCGGCACCGTGTCGCACCTGATGGGCGAGCAGTTTCAGAAGCTCGTCGCCGTGCCGATGGTTCACGTCCCGTATCGCGGTGCGGCGCCGGCATACACTGATCTGATTGGTGGACAGGTGCAAATCATGTTCGACAATCCGGTGGGACTGGCGCCATACATCAAGGCACACAAGATTGCCGCCATTGCCGTGACCGCTCCGACACCGCTGCTGCCCGATGTACCGACGTTCGCCAGCCAGGGCGTGCCAGGCTTCCAGCAGCAACTGTGGTATGGCATCGCCTTTCCCAAGGGAACGCCCGCTGCGATCGTCGATCGCTTCAATGCAGCACTGAACAAGGTGCTCTCTGACAATGCGGTCGTCGCCGATCTATCGAGCAAAGGCGTGACGGCGCGCCCCGGCACACCCGCCACACTGCAGTCCGCGGTTCAAGCAGACATCCCGTACTGGGGCAAGATTGCCAGTTCCGTGGGAGCTACAGGTGAGTAATGTCAGTCTGATCCGGGTCTTTGTACGCGATGGGCGAGGCGGCAATCCGGTGCCGCTGGTCTCCGATGCCCGTGGCATGAGCGCGGCGGAAATGCAAAGGATTGCTGCCGCATATGGGCACGAGTCCGCCTTTGTATTGCCGAGTGATATCGGTTGCGACTGGCGTTTCCGATTCTTCGTTCCGCAGCACGAGATGGAGATGTGCGGCCACGCCACCGTGGGCACGCTGTGGGCGTTGCGCCAATGGGGCCGCTGGACGACCCCGGCGGTGCGCATCGAGACGCTGAGTGGCATCGTGCTGGCGTATTGGGACGATGCGCTGCAATCCGTTTGGATCTCGCAGCCGGCGGTGCGTACCCAGGCGCTGGACGCCGGGGCATCGGGCCGAGTGGCGGCGCAACTTGGTTTTCCGGCCGCTACGTATGCGGCCACCAATGCCGCGACGAGTCGCGTCAAGACGCTCATCGCCTTGCCTTCCGTGGCGGTGCTCGACAGCTTGCAACCGGACTTCTCGACCATGGAGTCGCTCTGCGCATCGATCGGCTCGACCGGGCTCTATCCCTATGCATTTGGCGCATCGAAAGCGGACGGCCGACCCGTGATCCATGCGCGGCAATTTCCAAAGTCGTCCGGCTATCCCGAGGATGCCGCCACCGGCATAGCGGCGGCTGCCTTATGGGGCTTTCTGAACCAGGCGGGTGAACTGGCTGGCCCTGATGGAAAGGTGTCGTCCATCGCGGTCTGGCAAGGCGATGCCATGGGCTGCCCCTCGGAAATTCTCGTGGCGCCGCGCCATACGGATTCGGGCGAGCCTGACGGATGCTGGCTCAGCGGCAGCGTGACTTGGAGCGATGCGTGACGGACAGCTCCCCCGAGGCGCGGCTTGCCGCAGCCGGATTCACGTTGCCCGAAGTGTCAAGTCCACGTGGCAGCTATGCGCCGTATTGCGCGATCCAGGTCGGCACATCGCAATGGGTGTCGATTGCCGGTCAGGTATGCCGGCGGAACGGCGTGGCCATGGCGGGCCAATGCCGGAGCGACGATGATCTGGAACTCGCCCGCCATGCCGCCGAAGTATCGGTGCTGAATGCACTGGCCATACTGCGGCTGGCTTGCGATGGCGAGTTGTCGCGCGTGGTCCAGATCGTTCGCCTGCGTGGCTTCATCCGCGCGGCACCGGACTTTACACGACATGCGGCAGTGCTCGATGCGGCCTCGGCGGTTATGCGCGCAGCATTCCCCGGTCAGCCGCTGCCGGCACGCAGCGCGCTTGGCGTGGCCAGCTTACCGGACCGGGCTTGGACGGAGATTGAGGTCGACGCCATTGTGATGACGGCCTGAAGGCGTCGACCGCCAGGCTACGACGGCGCCGGCACCTCGCGCATCAGCCGGTGCAGATGCCCGCTGGAGGCAAAGCCGAGATCCATGCTGACGCAGGCGGCGGACCGGCCTCCTGCAATCAGCTTGCGTGCGTGCTCGGCCAGAATACGACGCCGCACGGTCACGGGCGTCGCGCCGAACTCGATCTGACAGGCGCGCTGCAAGTGTCGGATCGAGATGCCCAGTTCGCCGGCCACGGTATCGATCGATGGCAAGGGCAGGTCGCGTTCGAGCGCCGCATGGAAGCGCTGGACCATGCGCAGTGCGACGGACGCCGGCTCTTCGGGCATCGCCAGCGGCCGGCTCGTCATGATCTGCGCCACGATGGCGCGCACGAGCCAGGACGCGCTGGTGACTGAGATCGTAGGCGCGAGCAGCGCCTCAAGCATCGCGATCGTCGCGGCGTCCAGGTGCATGGCGCCGAACCGTAGGCACACGGGCAGGCGATCGGGCGGCAGATAGAGTTCCCCGTGCTGCTGAAGGCCGTGCTCGGATGCCGTCAGGTGCGACGTCGACGCATGCAGCAATACAGCGGTACCGCGCACCAGCGAAGCGGCATGCAGTGCGTCTGGCTCGCCGGACGAATCGTTCCAGACCGTCCTGAGCCTGCCCATGCGCGGCCACAACAGCATGCCGCAGTCGTGGACGTGCCATGCTCGGCGAAAAGCAGGCTGTCGGCTGTCATGCAGGGCGAATCCATGCTCGGCGGTCAGGTGAAGCTTGGGAGACAGATGAGGATCGTTGGTCATCGCAGGCGTTCCGGCAGTCACAGGCGGAATGCCACCGATAATACGCCGTTCCGTGGACCGGGGGCAGCGGAGTGGGGGCAGCGGAGCGCTAAATCGGCGGAGCCGCGCACGCGGCGATAAAGAAAGTAGATGCGGGAGAGTGTCTTCGATCGCAGTGGGTACGGGCCCTGCCCGTCAGCTCTCGGGGTCATACCCAAACTCGCGGAGTTCCTGCGAGCAGCGGCAAGCTTTGGCGATCTTCGCAGCCCACAGGATGGCGGCTTCGCGCGACGGGAGCTGCAGGACACAGAAGCCGCCGTCGAACTCCTTCGTCTGGGGATAGTTTTCGTTTGTGACCGTGCCGTCTGAGGCGACCATGAGTGGTGCGACATCCTCGTTGATACCACCACCGAACACATACACGCCTGCAGCCTTCGCCTCGCGTATGACCTCGCGCGCAGCTTCGCCCACGGCGGCAAGGTCCTCGGCGGGGACTTCCATCGCTTTTCCAGGAAAGGAGATAAGGTATTTCGTCATCATTCGGTCCTTCCGTTGAGGTCGGTGCTGTTTGTGAGGCCTAGCGTGTTATGGGGCGATGTGTAACGCGCCCTAATACGGATGATGCGCTCTAACACGTGCAGATTCCGAGCATGTAGCCGTTGATCTTGCATAGTCTTGCTCTCATTGGCTGTACTTTCATCCAGCATTAAGTTTGCCGTGTTTTTGCGCTGCCGTTACAACTGGCTAGCCATGCCGACGGCCTCACGGATCAAAGTGCAATGAGACTAACACGGGACGCGTTGTTCCCGGCGAAGCACAAGTCTTTGCGGCCATCATGCACACAAATGCCCCTAACACCGGTAATAATTACCAAGGAACCACTGTATGGGTAACGTGGTAGCCGATGGCGTAGGAGGTACGATGAGGATGCGGCTGGCAATCTGGCTTTTAGTCGTGGCCGTTTTGTGGTCCGGGGCGGCAGTCGCCGCCAGCTTCGGCAGCAAGGGCGGGCCCGATCCCGCGAACATCGACCATATTGCCGACCTTCTTCGCGAGGATCCCTACGATCTGGAGTTGCTGATCAGCTTCGGCACTTCCAAGGGCGGATCGGCCGGCCATATCGCCCTTGCGATTCGAGACGAAGTACCTGGTGACGATCTGGTCTACTCAGCCAATTTCTATGCCGACCGCGCACGCAGGCACGCAACAGGTTTCTACACGAATGATCTGATGGTGGCCATTCCGAAGAAGGAGTACCTGTACAAGACGGTCTCCTCTGTCGCGCAGACTGCTTCGTTTGGCCTCGACTTTGGCGAGATCTACAAGCGCTCGATCATCGGCGTGCGCGTCTACGGCGTACCGGCGAGCGACAAGGCGGCCCTTGCGGCGTACTTCAAACGCATCAATTACGACTATCACCGACGGGCCAGAAACACCGAGTATCACAGGGGCGAGATCAAGTACGATTACTTGCGCCTCAACTGCGCCAAGACCATCGGGGCCGCATTCAAGTTTGGTGCCAACTACAGGGACCTCGATGTCACCAGTGCCAGGGTTCTCTCCGGGCGGCGCGTGGTGGCGGCCGCCACGGCCAACGTTCCCACCGAAATGGCGATGAAGCTCATCGAGGAGTGGGGCAAGCGCGGGTATGGCATGGATGTGGTGCTGTACAAGAAATATGGTGGCTCGTCCTATGTCGATCCTCACGAGGACGAAAAGGTGGCGTTCAAGGACTTGCCCAATCGTTTCCCATCGGTCTTGTCCCTGGACTTCCGCAGGGAAGAGGGGGCATATCAGGACTTCGACAACCTGTTCGCGATGTACCTCCTCTATAACCTGGGCAAGTACAGCGTGCGTGTTAACGAACGTACGTTGCTGCTGGAGATCGAGAAGGAAAAGGAACCGATGACCTACCAGGAGGCGGCCAGACTTGCTAACCGGAGCGCCAGGTCAGACAGCGAGAATTTCCGCCGCCACCTTGAGTTCCGCCCGCGCGGTACGCCGATCGGGGAAACGCCGGACAACACGCACCTCTACAATTTCACTGACGACAGCGCCATGAAGATTCAGCCCAACAAGGATTGAGGGACGGAAGCCGCATGTGGATCTGCTGATGACCAGGTACTTTCCCGATGCACATTTCCCGGATGAGCACCGCGCGTTGTTCGCCTTCGCCAGTTACAACGCGGGCCCTTCCAGCATTGCGAAGATGCGCGCCGAGGCGGCTGCGCGCGGGCTGGATCCTGCCCACCCTCCAAACCGGCATCAAAGCCACTGGGCCCCTGACTCGCCGTGTCCCGTCAGCATGTCTCGTTGACTTTTAGCCGTCAGCAGTGTCGGCTTGCGCACAGACCGCGTGCCGCACGCGCCGCAAACTACTTCGAATCTGTCCAACCCGCCAGGAGGCACAGATGAAACAGGTATCACTGACCATTCCAGAAATTGGATTGATTGCCGGAACACGGGCGGCAGGCGCTGCGGGCCTCGCACTGTTGCTCAGCGACCGAATGAATCCGGAACAACGCCGCGCCGTCGGCTGGACGCTGCTCGCTGTAGGGGTCATCACCACAGCGCCGTTGGTTGCGCAAGTGCTTGGGAAACTTCAGCCATACAAGAGCCCCGACGAGAAGTGAAGTAATGGTGCGAGGTCCAGAGCCCAAAATTGACGGGCTCGACGACCGACCGGTCCTGGCCGGTCGTCCCGTCGGATGCACGCTGGGAACCTGCGATCGTCCCTGACCCACTGCTGCCGTTCAGACCGGGGCAGTCGCAATGGCGCCTTCAAGCAGCACTTTCAGAAAGAAGCCGACATTCGAATGTCGGCCTGAGAGCGCAGTCGAGTGGCCGTAGTTGGCCGGTTGCGCATGAACAGGGCCGCGCCAGAAAGCGGCCGCACGAATCAGTGCGTAGCATCGTTTCGTCGGCCAGCATCGGCCGCGCTAGTACTTGATGTCCCGTTTTTCCTGGCGGCCCTCCTGCTTCGTGTCGCGCTTGTCTTGCCGGCACTGGGAGTTGCTCTTCTGGTTTGCTGCCCGGCAGTCGACCTTGCCCGCGCGCGCTTCCTGTTTGGCAGCCTGGTTTGCGTCCCTGCCTTGTTGGCGCTGTTGCGACTGGTTGGTGGCCAGGGCAGCCCCCGATAGCGCCAGGAGTCCGGCTGCGGCCAGCATTGCGCCCGTCCGCCTCCAAAGTCCATTTCTTGATTCGACCATTTTCACCTCCTCCGTGCTGGGTAGAAACGGCGGTCAGTTGTCGCACAACGCCGCCTTCGCATGCTCGTAGAGAGCCAGGCTGAAGAAGCCTCCTCCGACAAAAGAAAGCATCCCTTGCCCGCAGCCGATGATGGCACGAATGAGTGTCGCCGAGAACAAATTCCCATGCGCAAGCCGTTCGTCAAAGGGTGGCAATGGTTCGTGAGTGGCCGACGATCCCACGTCAGTTGCGGCGCTCGTCAAGCGTCCGCTGTTTGGCCATACCTGACGTTTGAGCGTCCGCGCGGTCTTCTGCGGGGATGCCGCTTGATGGCCGGCAAGAAACGGCCGATGGGAGAAGGGCAACTGGAAAATGCAGCGCTGGAGGTACCCCAAAGGTTTCGTAGGATGGATTCTTGTTGAGTTCACGTAGCGTGACCGCCTGGATCGTCGGAGCCGCGAGGGCGCCTGCGAGGTGTGTGGAACGCTGGACAGTGTCATGAAGAGTTCCGGGGCAACCATCATGCGCGACGACGTACTATCGGCGCTGAACGCGGTCGCACCGCTGTCTGTTCACTCGGCATCGAGCTGCATCAGAGCGCTGACATGAGCCATCGCACTCGTAGCCAATGCGTCAAGGCTATAGCCTCCTTCCAGGATCGATACGATGCGGCCGTCGCACGTCTCGTCGGCAATCTGCATCAGTTCCTTGGTGATCCAATGGAAGTCGCTGTCCTCCAGGTTCATGCCAGCGAGGGGATCCAGGCGGTGCGCGTCGAATCCCGCGGAGACAATGAGGATTTCGGGGGCGAATGCCCTTAGCGAGGGAAGCACAAGGGCGGAAATCGCGGCACGGAACTGCGCCGGCTCACAGCCGCGAGGCAACGGAACGTTGACAATATTGTGGTTCACCCCTGTCTCGGACCGGGCTCCAGTACCGGGATAGAAAGGCGACTGGTGGCTGGATGCATAGAACAGCTCCGGGCGGTCGAAGAATGCTGCCTGCGTTCCATTGCCGTGATGCACATCGAAATCGACGACAGCGACGCGCTCGAGTTTGTGGACCTCATAGGCGTAGGCTGCCGCGATCGCCGCCTGGTTGAAAATGCAAAAGCCCATCGCCTTCGCCGGTTCAGCGTGATGGCCGCAAGGCCGCGTCGCGCAGAACACGTTACGCGCCTGGCCGTCCATCACCGCATCGACACCCGCGCAAGCAGCGCCGACGCAGCGCATGACGGCTTCCCACGAGCCCGGAGACATGACCGTATCGCCCGCGTCCAGCGGCACGTATCCCTGGGTGGGGGCGCTTTGCGCGATCTCGTCGATGTAGTGCAAATCGTGGATCAATTGCAACTGCTCGACGGTGCCCATTGGCGCATCGCGCCATTCCAGCGAAGCGAACTCCGGCGTTCGCAACGCCTGCACGACGGCTCTCAGGCGTTCGGGCGACTCCGGATGGTGCGGCCCGGGGCGGTGTTCGAGACACGCGGTATGGGTATAAATAATCGTAGTTGTCATGTTCGGCAGTACTCGGTTTCAACCGGCGACGTTCCCTGAATCGCACACCGGTGGCCTACGTTGATCGTCACGGCAATCCCGCCAGATATGTAATATATCAGGAGTGCGCGAACACCAACTGTCCAGCTTTTTTTAAGAGTCGCAGCCCCAGCCCGGCACGGCCGCGCGTTTTGTGCGTGGTAGTGATCTTCTTGATGGGTAGCCCCATCGGGCGGTGGCGCTGGCCAGAAGCGGCAGAGTCCTGCTCAGGGGGCGGTTGAAGCCGCGATGGCCCGCTCCAGGTCCAGCCGGTTAAGGGCCGCCGCCGTTTGTGCCCGGCGCCTTGGCCGGGGCTTGATCCTTCGGCGGGCTCTTTCCGCCGAACGTCCCTGAACCGCCGTTCATCCGCCCCCAACTGCTCATACCCATGTCGGACTCACGGATGCGGATGAATGGGATCGACCCAATAGACTTCTTCCGGTGGCTCGGCGGGCTTGATATCCAGGTTAATGACAATTGGATCTTGACCGCTGCGGACTACCACGCAACTGAGAACCTCAGTTTTGCTTGCATTGATCTCTTGATGAGGTACGAATGGCGGAACGTAGATGAAATCGCCAGGCCCTGCCTCTGCGACAAACTCCAGATTTACACCCCATCGCATACGTGCCCGGCCGCTCACAACGTATATGACGCTTTCCAATTCGCCATGATGGTGAGCTCCCGTTTTGGCATTGGCATCAATGGTGACCGTGCCTGCCCAAAGTTTGCTAGCCCCCGCCCGCGCATGTGTGATTGCGGCCGCTCTCGTCATGCCAGGCGTTTGAGGTGTATTGAGATCGAGTTGGGAGCCAGGAATGATCTTGACTCCGTGATCGCGCCAATTTGGCTTTGACTCAGAACCCATTTCATCGCTCCAGCCCAGTGAAGTGGTGTCGGCATGGAAGCTGCCAGTTCTACAGACTCCTTGCCAGCCACCGATTACTGGGAAATGCTCCTGATCAATTCAAGTTTAGGTGGCTAGCCCAGCACGTCAACTGACAGCGCCGGCCGCTGCATGACTCACAGTCCATTACGCTGTTGCCGCGCGGTCGTGACATCGGGCCAGGATCCCGGAACACCTTCAGGTTTGCTGGCTGGTGCACGCGGCGGTAGAATTTTTGCGGACCCCGCTGCTCTTCGCCGGCCGAAGAACAACTCGCGTGCCGGATACTAATCCGCCCACTGAATGTGCAGCATCCGATTCATTTGAACGGGGTAACCGATGAGGGAAACCATGTACCAGCAGACATACAATCCGCTCGGGAACGTGTTTCTTTCCACAGTGGTGGCAGCGATCCCCATCCTTGTGCTCTTGTACTTCATTGCCCTGCATCGGCACCGCGATTCGCAAGGCAACGTACACCTCGGCATTTCCGCACCCTATGCGGCGCTCTATGGCGTCATCGCCGCTTTCCTGGTCTCCTGCATCGTCTTCAGGATGCCGCTTGCCTCGGCGGCGTCAGCCTTTGCGCTCGGGTCACTGTCCGGCTTCCTGGGCATCATCTGGATCGTCCTGGCTGCGATGTTCCTGTACACGATGACCGTGGTGACGGGCAAGTTCGAGATTGTGAAGGAGTCCATCATCCATATCTCGTTCGATCGGCGGCTGCAGTGCGTGCTGATCGCGTTTTCATTCGGGGCGATCATCGAGGGAACTTCGGGCTTCGGGACGCCGGTGGCGATCGCGGGTGCGGTGATGGTGGGCCTGGGATTCAAGCCCTTCCAGTCCGCTGTCCTGAATCTTCTGGCCAATACCGCGCCGGTCGCGTGGGGAGCGATTGGCACGCCGATCGTCACGCTGGCAGCGGTGAGCGGCCTGGACCAGGTCACGCTGTCCGCAATGGCCGGCCGCCAACTGCCCTTTGTCTCGGTCCTGGTCCCGTTCTGGCTTGTTGCCACGTTCGTGAAGATGGAAGGCGGCACCTGGAAGGAAGCATTCGAGGTTTGGCCGGCGGCGCTGTGCGCGGGGGCATCGTTCGCCGTCATGCAGTGGTTCGCGTCAGGAACCAACGAGTTCCACCTGATGACGGATGTGGTCTCCGGCGTGTTCTCGGTCATCTGCACCGCGCTGTTCCTGCGCTTTGTGTGGCATCCGAAGACACGCTTCCTGCTCAGGGCCGAGCGCGAGGCGCTGGCTGCGGCCGGCAAGGCCAGCGCGACAGCCACGGTCGACAGTACCGAGTGGAAGTACTCGTACACGACCCGGGAGACAGTCACGCATGGTTGCCCTGGGTGATCCTGATCCTTTGCTGCGCCATCTGGGGCATACCGGAGTTTAAGAAGTATTTGAACAACCTTTTCTCCTCGATCACGTTTTCCACGACCTTGCTTGGCTCACCATTCTCAGGGACGCTCTCGCTGCCGGTCTGGGACATGCCCGCCCTGCACAACCTGGTGCAACGGATGCCCCCGGTGGCGCCAGCCAATGCCAAGCCGGAGGTGGCAAGGTTCACCATCAACTGGCTCTCGGCCGCTGGGACCGGCGTATTCGTGGCCGCGATCCTGTCCGGCCTGGTTCTCAGGCTGAGCGCGGCGCAATGGAAGGCGGCTTTCGCCCAGACCCTCCAGCGCATGAAGATTCCAGTCCTGGTGATTGCGCAGGTCCTTGGACTCGGCTTCCTGACGCGGTACGCCGGTACTGACGCGGTGCTCGGCCTCGCGTTCACCGGGGCCGGCTTCCTGTATCCCTTCTTTGCCGCCTACCTGGGCTGGCTCGGCGTCTTCCTGACGGGCTCCGACACTGCCTCCAATGCCCTGTTCGGTAGCCTGCAGCGAATCACTGCCGAACAACTCAATTTGAATCCGATCCTGATCGTCGCCACGAACTCGACCGGTGGCGTGATGGGAAAAATGATCGACGCGCAGTCCATCATGGTGGCCTGCGCAGCATGCTATGACGATCCAGAGGAGAGATCGCATGCGCTGGGGCCGATCTTCCGCACGATTTTCTGGCACTCAATCGCCGGAGCCGCGGTTATCGGCCTGATAGCGCTTCTGCAAGCTTACGTCTTCCCGGGGATCATTCCGATACCACCGGTCGGAAAATGAAGCATGAAGAGGAGATTCGACACAGGCCAGACGGCGTCCGTTGATCGGGCCACTCATTGTGGGAGAACAGCACTCGTATATGTTGGCTGGCAGCTTCACCCATCGAAGCTGCCAGCCACTACCAACCGGCGAACGTCTTGGCAGGCCGATGAAGCGACTTGCATCGCTGGCCAAAAGTCCGTTAGCTTGTCTGGAGCCGACGTTCCAACTACCGAGTGATCGCGCGGATCTACGACGCTTGATGGCCGGCAACCGCCGTTGCCCTTCGGCGAGGCTTGGCTAGCAACGGATGCCGGCAGCACGTCAGACCAGGAAGAGCATGAGGCCAGCGTTGCCGGGGCCCAAGACAGGGCACGATAACGGGGTCTTTTATCGCGACTCGTGATGGCGGATTCCCTTGGCATACACACATACTAGGCGAACGATTCACGAGTCCCCGCCTGAGCGTGTTCGCTGCTGGGAAACACTGGCCGAGCACCTTCCTCCGTATGGCGACCAGCCGCGTCGGCAGGCAGCTGGCCCCTCCGGTACGGATCGGGCAAGACCTCCAGCTGCGCCCACGGGGCGTTGTCGACGGGATCGAGATCGAGGCAGTGTTTGAAGTCGCTCGCTGCCAGGCGCGTGCCCAGAAGCTTGCCAAACGCATCGAGCTGGACCTGCGAGATCAGTCCTGCGCTGCCGCCGAGCGCTGGGCAGATGATCCACGTCGTGCCGTCCCTGGCGAAGATGCGCAAGCGCCTGACTTGGTCGGCCGGCTGGATTGCGTGCTCTTCGCTGGCGAGCCCGCCTAGCGAGAAGGCTTCGAGGTATTCGTCGGTATGGCGATGGCCCAGGCAAACGACCACCTTCGGGCGCCAGCGGGCGCAGGTCTTCGCGAGAAACCGGAAGCGTTCGCCATGCCGGCACAGATCCTCGTAGCGCGTCTGTGGGACGAGTTCGGGCTGGCCTCGGAACGCTTTGGACCAAGGCGTTCGTCCATCGAGTTGGGCAGGCAGGGGATACAGGCTGAGCCTGAACTCGGCGCCCCCTGGCGCGTAGAGATGGCGCCAGTAGTATTGTTCCCAGTCGTTGTCCGCGAGCCGAACGCGCAGTGCTTCAGCCCGCGCGGCGGCCATGATGCGGGCAATGTACTGATGGCCAAGCCACTTGCCCATGTTTTCCCGCTGCTGGTGGCGGAACTCGGCGTCCCAGGCGGGCGGCGCCACACGCGGCTGCAGCGGCGCGACAAGGGGCTCCAACCAGGCGCGCGGGCTTCTGTCGCATATCCAGACGGGAGCTCCTGGGTTGCCTCCTTCCATCCCCACATACGATGCAAAATAACGGTCCAGTTCCTGACGCGTGAACACCCCTGAATGCTGCATATTATCCCTTGCTGCCTGGTGGGACCCCCATACATCCAATGCCGCAGCATGCCGCCGCCTCTGGGGCGTGCGTGCCACTGTGGTCGTTTAAAAAACACTTTCTGCAGGCGGAGTACGAACGGGATCAGTGCGCCCTCGCGGGCGGCGTCCTTGTGCCGATGGGATCTCGGTATAATGGCCCGCCCGCTGCCATGTCACCGGTAATTGCTAGTCGTTCCTTAATACCGGCGATGTCTGGTCGCCTGCGTAACCGCAGGGCCAGGCCAGTACCCGCATGCCGCGCTGCCAGAAAATGCAGGCACGTCGCTTTCGATGACGAAAAGCAATGTCGACTGAATAAGAAAATGCCAGCCGGCCCTTTCGTGGGTCCAGGCTATATCCGTTCTTATGTGATTGTTGTCACTGACGCAAACTGATACTACTTTTGTATCGCCTGAGCATTACCCGCATATCGATAGCACGCGCCAAGGAGGCAAAATCAAGATCTCTCGAAACGCGCAGCCATGCGGTATTCCAGCCCGGCCGCATTCTTATCCCCGATTCCTGCAATTGAGGTCAATTTAACCAAACCTGGCGGAAATAGGAATTCCAATCTTTTAAGGTCTGACATAAGTAGCTTTGCTGCGCTGCGATATTTCTGGGCTTATCCCATCTCAACCCCCTCTATGGAGGGGATTGAAAGTCGGGCGCCTGAAGGTCGTGCGCTCCGCGATCAGTGCAAGCGTGGCACATTCGCGGTGAGTCGGCGTACTCGACGACGTTCCATTTGCTATGAAAATTTTTCCGGTCATTTTGACCTAATACTTTTTCATTAACTGTTTAGCGCGCCGTACCCCGCTCCAGTGGGGATTGATAGCATTTTCAGGCCACTGGATACCGCTGCCCGCAGTGTCTGCAGGAGCCTCCAAAAACTACCTCTCCATGGTCGGCAATGCCTTGTCCATCAAGGCTTTGCGAGAGTCCAGAAGTCCCGAGGCGAGAGCGCAACGCGATTAATGCCGTGCGCTCCGACATTATCCTCAGCGCCAGCGGTGGGACGTGCGCCCCTCGTCCATAGAGCTGATTTGCCATTCCAATTCCGCCAGCTAGATTGACCTCATCGTTGGCGCTCGCCAAAGCCATCGAATTTACGTGCCTAAGAGCCGGGGAAAGGGGGGCATCCCATGAAACGCATCCATATGAGCTGTTCGGGCCCAAGGCACGTCAACAACAACCAGGCTACCGATTGGGGAGGCCTCGCCATCAACCTCGCCTGCATCAAGTAGGCACTTTGGATGGCGGCGCGCGTCTGGGCCGGGGGGGGAGGCGCGCGCTTGAGCGGCGGCAGGACACATTGTCCTGCCGCCTTTCTGTTCCGCCATGGAGCCTGCCGTGGCGAACGACTACGTACAGCTCGTTTGGGCTGAGGGCAAAGAAAGAGGGTGTAGGCGCCACAGGGATGCGCCTACACCCTTAAGTTTGGCAACGGGGTCGCCGCTTGGCATTGTGCTGCATCGCAGCATCGGCGGTACCCCTCAAGCGATGGGAAGCACGAGTGCAGCGTAAGGAAGTGCTCGGCCTGCCTGAAGCGTCGGGGAATTCTGACTTGATAGGGCGGTTCAGGCTTGTGGGCGCTGTTCTTGGATCAGCACGACCGCACCGAAACTCAGCAGGCACGTCGCTGCCATATACCAGGCCGCCGACATGGGCTTGCCGGTCAACTTGATCATTCCCGTCACGATGAACTGCGCGGTGCCGCCAAACACCGCAACGTTCAGCGCATGCGAAATCGCGGCGCCGCTGGCGCGAACCCGTGCAGGAAATGCTTCGAGCACAAGCAGGGTGCCAACGGCAGCGCCAAGTGCCACCATTGCGCTGATCAGCCCGACGCCAACCAGGACTGACAGCGCGCCGTCTGCACGCACAATCATCAGGAAGACCGGGAAGACCAGAAGCACTTTGCATCCCGCCGTTTGGAGGGCCAGCGGCTGTCAGCCATTCTTTGCCGCCTTGGCGCCCGTCGTCACACGCAGGTCATTTCGCAGATGAAAAATGTCTGCGTGCGTCCAGCCTAGTAACTACGCCACCGTCGGGCAGTCCGCCGGAATCTCTCTCGCGCTGGATACCACCATCGGCGCCTTCGTTCGCGTCAAGGCGACCGACCTGGCAAGTTACAATTGGGTGGTCAACCTCTTTACAGCCGACAATGGCTTCGGAGAGGACGGCGTTGGGGACAAACGCTCAGGCAGCAGATACATAGAACATTGCGTGGTGCCCTGTCCTGACCATGTTTCCATCAGTTGCCACGTCGGTTTATATGGCCCACAACGTTATTGCCAGCCAACCGCCTGATGCCAACTACCCCCTCCCAGCGTCTAAATGGAAGGTCGGCGGCAATTCTGGCAAGGGGATCGATGTGCGCAATGCCTTTTACTGTAATCATGCGGTTACCGCCCGACAGATCGCCAGATTGGCATACGGATACAATTTTTCGGACCTTGGCATTAGTCCCGCGAACTCGTGCATGTTCGTGAACTACTCGTCATCTGGCGACATTTCTGACCTGATCAATAACGACCAGGGGGCATCATTAACAGGGGGGCCCAGTTTCCTGACGCAAATGTTAGCGCGTCACTTGGGCAGGCAACGGCAAGCGTGCGCCTGCGCGGCACCTGTATCAATGGGATCATGAGGTGAACCCGTGAAGCGAACTTTCGCGCAACTCGCTCCTCCCCCGTCTCTGACGGGCGCCACGAGTGTTATCTACACGGTTTCAGCAAAGCAACTAACGAAGGATGACTTCGGCATTCATTACATCCGCTGGCCGTATGACCCGAACCCGATCAACCCGCAAGGCGTTGCTGTGTTCTGGCCGGACACACAGGCGGCAGGGATAGCTCGGTGTTTCGACCCGAATTGGCACGGCAGATGGGACTCATCCTCCCAACGGTGGTTTGGGGGGACCATGCGCCCCGATGGCACCTTCGATTTCTCAATGATCGACAACGTGTTGTCCCAGTACGCAGCAAAGGGATTCAAGATAGTGCTGAACCTTGGCGCTCTGACATACAGCGCCCTGACAGCAGACAATAATGGAACCGGCCTGAATATGTTCGGGCATGATCCGTCATCTCCTCAAGGTCAAACCGATTTCCTAAACTACCTGAACGGGCTACTGCCGCACATTTCCGGAAAGGTGTACGCCTATGAGCCTTATGGCGAGCCGAGCGGGATCATGAATTCAACGGCAACTGGGGGCCTTGGATGGTCGCTTGCGAAGCTCTCCAACGTGGTAGCACAGTATCAGCGGATAGCCTTTCTGCTAGTCAAGAAGTACGATCCGACTGCTACTGTCGTCTCAACACCTTACCAGGGTGGGGAGGGCGTGCTCGCTGGGCAGATGTTTGCCGCGGATGCGAGCGGCATCGCCATCGATGGGAGCACTGGCGCTGGCACTGTTGGGGCACAGTATTTCGACGTCATTGGCCACCACTTCTATGGCGCACTCGCAAACCAAAACTGGGATCGAAGTGGCATCGACTACAACGGGTCAATCATTACTCGAACGATGCTCACGTATGCCGGGCAACTCAATTGGGCGATTGCACTAAACAATCTGCAGAGCAAGCCCGTCTGGAACACTGAGTTTCATGCGAGCGGATCAAGTCTGTACCGGTTCCAGGGGCAATCTCGCAGTTACAGCGACCGCGTCCTTCGCCAGTTGCTATTCGGTTCGATTGCGTGCGGCTTCACTAAGCATTTAATCTACGCGGCTGATCACTCTAATCTCGGGCTTTGGGATGGCTCATCCCCAACAAATCAATTCAATGCTACTTCGGCCACGGCCGCAAACGTCTTTGCGAGCATCATAAATGTGCTCGTAGCACAACCGATTTCTGCCGGCTTTGCTTACTACGCGTCAGAAGAAAGCCCGCGACCGTTTGTGCATGAAGGCATGCCGGTCAGGAAGCCGGCAGATGCAAGTGGTGTGTTTCTGGATTTATAGGGATCTACATGTCCGAACCAATCAGCGGCCGCGCCGCAAAGCGTAGCAGGCTGGAAGCTCATGGGCGGCTTGGCTTGCAGGGTGGCCCCACCATAGGGAATGCACGTGCGCATAGACCTCGTGAATGTGCCTCGATCATGGTTTGGAAGGCGCGTGGAGTCCATATGCCGCGGTGGTGACGAGGAGGAGCGCAGCAGCGGCGGAAACCGGTCGAAACGGTCTGAATTTAGAGCGCGTGAAAGTGCGAACAAAGAGCGCGCCGACTGCAGCGCCCAAAAGCCAGCCCGCGATGACTTCGGGAACCGTGTGGGCGTGATCGAAGACTCTGGCGACAGCAGTCAGCCGGCCGACAAGCAAACCGACGATGGCGCCGATGCCTGCGTTGCCTCCCATGCTCCGGGAAAGGAGTGCGATGGCGACGGTCCAGACAGCAGTCGACAAGGTCGTATGCCCGCTGATCATGCGAAATTCGATCGAGGAAAGCTCGAACCCGCATCCAGCGTACAGGACTTTAGATATGCCGGTCAGTGCCATGCCGGCCGACAGAAGCTTGCCTGGCAAGTCTGCGAGCGCCCCCCTCGTTGAGCGGAAGCGGGTGATCGATGACAGGCGGCGGCGTGATATGCAGCGGTTCAGACTTCCGTGCGCTTCTCCTTAATCAGAACGACCGCACCGAAACTCAGCAGGCATGTCGCTGCCATATACCAGGCCGCCGACATGGGGTTGCCGGTCAACTTGATCATTCCCGTCACGATGAACTGCGCGGTGCCACCAAACAGCGCAACGTTCAGCGCATGCGAAATCGCGGCGCCGCTGGCGCGCACCCGTGCGGGAAATGCTTCGAGCACAAGCAGGGTGCCAACGGCGGCGCCAAGTGCCACCATAGCGCTGATCAGCCCGACGCCAACCAGGACTGGCAGCGTGCCGTCTGCACGCACAATCATCAGGAAGATCGGGAAGACCAGAAGCACTTTGCATCCCGCCGTGAAGAGGGCCAGCGGCTTGCGGCGGGGCAGTCGGTCGATGAGCAGGCCGGACAGCGGCGGGATGACAGTCAGCAGCAGCGCGGACAACGTTGCTGCCAAAAATCCCGTGCTGGCAGGTACGTGCATCACGCGATGCAGGTAGCTTGGCATGTAGTAGACGATGACGTAGACCGGGATCGTTGACCCCATCCTGATCAGGATCGCCAGGAGCATGGTGCTGCGATGCTCGCGCCACAGTTCAGCGAGCGGCGTGGCGGCATCTCTGTCCTTTGTGTCGACGAGCGGCGCCTCGCGAAGCTGGCGGCGAACGTAGATGCCGACGGGCGCGATCAGAAGTCCGAACAGGAACGGAACACGCCAGCCCCAGGAAGCCAGATCCTCCGGCGACATCACCTTCGTGAGAAGGGCGCCCAGGGATGCTCCCAGCAACGCAGCCGCGCCCTGGCTCACGGACTGCCAGCTGACCACGCGGCCACGACTCGACACCGGTCCGGTTTCCATCACGTATGCCGAGGCAACGCCGATTTCGCCGCCGACGGCAAAACCTTGCAGCGCCCGACCGATGATGATGATGACCGGCGCAGCCGCACCGATCATTGCAAATGGCGGGCAGAGGGCGATGGCTGCCGTCCCGATGGTCATCAGGACGGTGGTTCTCGTCATCGCCGCGCGGCGCCCGACACGGTCGGCGCAGGCACCGATCATCATCGCGCCAAGCGGCCGGATGAGAAAGCCAACGCCAAAGGTGCCCACTGCCATCAGCAACGAAGTCAGAGGATCTTCCGCCGGGAAGAACTGGTCTCCGATCATCGCCGCGAAGAATCCGAACACGGTGAAGTCAAACGTTTCCAGTCCACTGACGAGAGACGTTGCGACGACAGTCTTTCGGAGTTCGCTTTCGCTTTTCTGAGTGTCTCCTTCCCCCATCTTCAACCGTCAATGCTCCAATTCATGACTTTCCCCACCTAAGCGTGGGGCCCCCTAAAGCAGGGTAAGACCCGGTCCGACCCCCATCAATAATCAACCCCGGCAAGCCTGACCCCTTGCCTGACCCGTTAGGGTGTAGGACTCCCTGTGCCTACACCCTTCTTTTTTTGTGCTTTGGCAAATTGCGGGAAGAAGGGCGTATAGAAGCGTCCGGAAATCCGGTGGGCAAGATGCGCGGATCAGACGATCTTGCAGGCCAGGAACACGGCCGAAAGAACCGCAGCAAGCTGGCTGGCCCGGGACGAAACGCGCAGCGGCATGACGGAATTTCCCACGCTCGACGAGGCACGCATTCTCGCTCGATATCGCTTCGCGCACATCCCTCCTTTTTGCGGGTCCACTCTTACGTGGGGATAGATAACTCGCTAAAAACGCCATTTGTGCCTTGAAGATGTAGCCGCTGGAGCCATACACTTCGCCGGTCATTCGCGTAATGACGCAGTGCAAAAAGAGCGCGCCACCGCGCCGAGCAGCACGAAGCCAACACCGCCAGGTTCAAATCCGCAGGCAGCGCAAACAAGCGGAAAGGCACCAGCGTGTGCCATGTCGGACAAGCGGAATCCCCGCAACACAGCCCGCTCAGGAGACGGCGGACAACGCGGGCCTTCTTGTAACAAGGGAATAATCGAGACGTGCTAAAGCTTTCAAGCAGGCTGACGTTTGGCAGGGCGGTAATGTGCCTGGGGATCGTTCCGTTACTGGCTTCCTGTGCACTCGCACCAGGGATGCGCTTCGACCCGCAGCGACCGCTCGATCCGGAGGACCCGGAATCGGTGCCCAAAATCACCCGGATCACGCCGGCGCTGGTGCGCACGCTGAAGGCCTCCACACAGCCAGCGAACGCTGGGGTGGAGGAGCTGTTCGCAGACCCGAGGCCCTATACCGTGGGCGTGGGCGACATTCTCTCGATCGTTGTGTGGGACCACCCGGAACTGGTGTTCCCCACGCAAACGTACTCGATTGGTACTGCATACGAGATCCCGAACTACAGCGGCGCGGCCAACGTGCCAGGCTACGTCGTAAGTCCCGCGGGCACCATCCAGTTTCCATATGCCGGTGTGCTCAAGGTTCTCGGTCGCACACCGGACGAGATCCGCGGACAGTTGAGCACCCAGCTCAAGCCTGTCGTCAACATGCCGCAGGTCACCGTACGCGTGCTCGCCTTCCGCAGCAAGCGCGTCTACATGGACGGCGAAGTCAAGACGCCTGGCCCCCAGAACGTCGACGACGTACCCATGACCCTGGTCGAAGCGCTCAACCGCGCCGGGGGTGTCAACGTCCTGACGGGCGACAACAGCCGCATCCGCGTTTCCCGTGAGGGCAAGACCTACGTCGTCAACCTGCCTGCACTCCTGCAGCAAGGCATCGACCCCGCCAAAATCCTGCTGCGCAACGGCGACATCGTTCGCGTGGAACAACGCGAGGACAGCAAGGTATTCGTGACCGGCGAAGTTTTGCGTCCTGTCGCCGTCATGCCGCGCAACGGGCGCCTGACACTCAGCGAGGCCATCGGTGAAGCTGGCGGTGTCAACCCCAACTCGGCCAACGCCAAGGAACTCTATGTTATCCGCAAGAGCATCGATGGCGAAGCCGAGGTGTTTCACCTCGACGGCAAGTCCCCTGTCTCCTTTGCCCTGGCCGAGTCGTTTGAGCTGAAGCCGAGGGACGTTGTCTACGTGGATGCCGCAGGTGTGGTCCGCTGGAGCCGCGTAATCAACCAATTGCTGCCGAGCGGCAACTTCTTCACGTCCACGGCGAACGCGGTCAAATGATCAAGACTGTACTCGTGGTCTGCATCGGCAATATTTGCAGGAGTCCTATGGCGCAGGGGCTCCTTAAGGAGGCATTGCCGGATGCCAACATCATCTCCGCTGGCCTCGGCGCGCTCACGGGCAAGCCGGCCGATGCGCACGCCATCGCAGTCATGCACGAGATTGGCGTGGATATCACCGGCCATCGAGCCCAGCAACTGAGTCGAGCCATGACGACGCGTGCGGACCTCATTCTCGTGATGGACAACGACCAGCGGCAGGACATCCAGCACTTGCACCCGGCCACCACCGGTCGTGTCTTTCGCATCGGTGAGCTTGCCAGGTTCGATGTGCCAGATCCCTATCGCGAAGCACGTCCCGCCTTCGAAAACGTGCTGCGGTTGATCCAACGCGGCGTGGAAGCCTGGGTGCCGCGCATCCAGGCGCTTCGATAACCGATTCAGCAATGCAGATGAACCAGACTCCCCCTCCAGTTGTTGTCGCTGCGCCTCCGGACGACGAGATTGACCTCGTCCGGTACCTTGATGTGCTGCTTGCCAGTCGTTGGCTGATTGCATCCATTGCGGGTGTAGTGCTGGCGCTAGGGGTGGCGTACGCATTCCTGGCTCGGCCAGTCTATCGGGCCGATATCCTGGTGCAGGTGGAGGACAATCCGAACAGCGCCAACAGCCTGCTGGGTGATGTCTCCAGTCTGTTCGATGTCAAGGCGCAGGCCACGGCGGAGATCGAGATCCTCCGCTCGCGCATGGTTGTCAGTAAGGCGGTGGACAATTTGCGGCTCTATATTTCGGCGAAGCCCAACTATTTTCCTTTTGTCGGTGCCAGCATCGCCAACCGCGCCAAGGGTTTGTCGGAGCCAGGACTATTCGGGTTCGGTGGCTTCGCCTGGGCCAGGGAATCTATCAATGTTGAGCAGTTCGATGTCCCTGAATCGCTTGAGGGTGAAAAGTTCAAGCTGTTCGCCCTGGGTGAAGGCCGCTACCGTGTGGAGCATTCCAGCCTGGACGCGCCCCTCGAGGGGCGTGTGGGCCAGCGGCTGACCGCGCAGCAGAGCGTGGGCGACTTCACGCTGCTGGTAACGGATATGAAGGCAAAGCCGGGCATCGCGTTCAAGCTCGTGCGGAACTCGCACCTGCAAACCGTCGAGAAACTCCAGGACCAACTCCAGATCGCCGAGAAGGGGAAGCAGAGCGGCATCATTGGCGCTTCGCTCGATGGCGCCGACCCGAAGGTTACGGCAAGCATCCTGAATGAGATCGGTGAAGAGTACGTTACGCAGAATATCAAGCGTAAAGCCGCCGAGGCAGAGAAGTCACTCGTCTTCCTGGGAGAACTCCTGCCACAACTCAAGGGCGAGCTGGAACGGGCCGAGGTGAAGTACAACGACATGCGCAACAAGCGCAATACCTTCAACCTGAGCGAGGAAGGTAAGGCGTTTCTGCAGGAAAACGTGATGGCCGAAACGAGGCTGCTCGAGTTGAAGCAAAAGCGCACCGAACTATCGACACGTTTTGCTGCCTCCCACCCGGGCGTGCAGGCCATCGATCAGCAAATAGTGGCGTTAAACACGAAAGTCGCTGCTATGGCTGCCCGCATGAAGGCCTTCCCCAATGTGGAGCAGGACACCCTGCGATTGATGCGCGACGTGCAAGTCAACAACGACCTTTACGTGGGATTGCTGAACAATATGCAGCAACTCAAGCTCGTCAAGGCGGGCAAGGTCGGAAATGTGCGGCTGCTTGATAATGCCCCGGTTCCTGAGGAACCTATCAAGCCCAAAAAGGGCCTGGTCATAGCGCTGGCTGCTATTCTGGGCGTTCTGATTGGTGTCGTGGTGGCCTTCGTGCGCAATGCGCTGTACGGTGGTATCACCGATTCGCAGGACATTGAGCAGCATACGGGTCTGAGTGTCTACGCGACCGTGCCTTTATCGACCGCACAGAATTTTCTCACCGAAGAAATCCGCCAGCGCAAGCGCGGCAACTTCGTGCTCGCAGAACGTAATCCCAATGAGCCAGCGATTGAAAGTCTGCGCAGCCTGCGCACGGCTTTGCAGTTTGCCATGCTCGATGCGGACAACAAGCGCGTGCTGCTCACGGGCCCCACGCCAGGTGTCGGCAAGTCATTTATCTCGGCCAACCTCTCCGCGGTGATGGCCTCGAGCGGCAAGCGCGTGCTGCTGATCGATGCCGACATGCGCAAGGGCCACCTGAACCAGTATTTTGGCAAGTCCCGAAACAACGGCCTGGCGGACGTGCTGCTCGGCAAAGCGAGTTTTGACCAGGCGGTACACCGCGAAGTACTTGAAAACCTGGACTTTCTCAGTACCGGCGGCTTGCCTCCGAATCCGGCTGAACTGCTGCTCAACGCGCGGATGGTGAAGCTTCTTGATGAGTTGGATCACCAGTACGACCTTGTCCTAATCGATACGCCGCCCGTTCTTGCCGTCTCCGATACCGCGATCCTCGCTGCCCGCTGCGGCTCGGTGCTCCTGGTGACGCGGTTCGAGAAAACCACCATCGGCGAAGTGACTGAATCCGCCAAGCAACTGCGCCAGACAAATGCCGATGTGAATGGCGTCGTGTTTAATGGTTTGGATCCTAACGCATACCGCTATGGCTATGGTTCGAAATACGGACGTTATCGCTATGCGTACTACGGCTACACTCAAGATGTTATCCCGCAAGAGGCGGCCAAAACAAAGTGAGGAAAGCAATATCTCCTTGGGATTAAGAAAAGTTCCCTATAAGAGATAGCTCTATAAAGCCATCGTTAGACCCGGGTCAAAATAGCCAAGCCAATGAAGCTGGCAATTCTGTGGTGGGTTGGTCTCAGTGATGCAACGCAAGCTGTCTGCTCCGACCTCCACAGCCCCTAGAGTCAGCATGATCGCCGACTGCGATGTCGGTGGATCCGATCTCCATGGGGTCTCTCCCTTACAGGGCTATGCCGCCGCCGCCAGGCGGTGTGCCTACACGCGTTGGTATATAACATGCCGACGTGCTGGAATTTGGATTCGAAAAAGGAGAATTCGGATGGACGAGCCAGTAGACATTATTCCGGTAGTCCTATGCGGTGGAACTGGTACGCGCCTCTGGCCCCTTTCCCGCGAAGGATACCCAAAACAATTTCTAAAGCTCAGTGGTAGTCAGTCCCTGCTTCAGGAGACTGTACTACGAGTGCAAGGAATAGCAGGGGTCGGTGCACCTATATTAGTCTCCAATCATGCTCATCGCTTTATGGTGGCGGAGCAAGTCCATGATCTGGGTATTCACGGCAAAGTGATGCTTGAGGCGCATGGTCGAAATACGGCGCCTGCGGCGGCCGCAGCGGCAGTCCAAGCGATGCTTGATGGTGGGGACCCGATTCTCTTGCTCTTGCCGTCAGATCATTTAATCGGAAACCCGGAGGCCTTCGTCGCGGCCGTCGGAGCAGCAGTTTCGGCGGCGCGTGAGGGCGCCATAGTCACCTTTGGCGTGGCGCCCACGGAGCCGGCTACCGGGTACGGCTATATCAAGGCTGGGGTGCCGTTAGAGGGAGCAGGGTTTGAAGTAGAGCGCTTCGTGGAGAAGCCATCCGTGGAGCGGGCGAAGCAATACCTTGTCGACGGCAACTATTTCTGGAACAGCGGGATATTCATGTTTCTCGCGTCGACGTATCTGTCCGAACTCGAGAAGTTCGCACCGGAGATACTCGTGTCTGCGCGCGATGCCGTCAAACTAGGCCAGCAGGATCAGGATTTCTTTAGGCTACACCCTGAATCCCTTGAGCGCTGCCCCAGCAATTCCGTTGACTACGCAGTGATGGAACACACTCAACGTGCCCGAGTGGTTCCTTTGGTAGCCGAATGGAGCGACGTGGGCTCATGGGATGCCGTCTGGAAGATGGGGAAAAAGACCGATGCTGGAAACGTCACTGTCGGTGAAGTTGTTACCCACCGAGCTAACAATTGCTTGATTCACTCGTGGCACCGGCTTGTTGCAGTTGCTGGCCTGGATAATGTGATGGTCGTAGAAACACCGGATGCTGTCCTAGTAGTGCATCGGGATCAGGCGCAAGACGTGAAGGAACTTGTGAACCTGGTAAATAGCACGGGGCGCAACGAAGCTGTTGAACACCGGAAGGTCTATCGACCATGGGGAAACTATGACTCGGTGGACAGCGGTGAGCGTTACCAAGTCAAGCGCATCACTGTGAAGCCCGGTGCGAAGCTATCCCAGCAAATGCATCACCATCGCGCAGAGCACTGGATTGTAGTTAAGGGAACGGCGCGGGTGACATGCGGCGATGAAACCTTTCTGCTTACCGAAAACCAATCGAGCTATATTCCTCTAGGTACAGTTCATCGACTGGAAAATCCCGGGAAAATGCCTCTCGAGCTGATCGAAGTGCAGAGCGGAAGCTACTTGGGTGAGGACGATATCGTTCGCTTCGAAGATACCTATGGCCGAAAATGACTACCACTATGAATCGTGAATCAAGAATCTTCGTAACTGGTCACCGTGGAATGGTAGGAAGTGCAATCGTTCGGCGCCTCCTTGCCAAAGGCTATAAGAATGTGATCACGAGATCACGAGCGGAACTCGATCTGCTTAATCAGAACGCTGTTCAGAATTTTCTGGCGGCCGAGAAACCGGACTACATATATGTTGCTGCGGCAAAAGTCGGCGGCATTCAAGCAAACAATCAGTATCGTGCAGATTTTCTATATCAAAATTTGCAAATTGAAGCGAACATCATCCACGGCGCCCATTTGGCCGGGGTTCAGCGGCTGATGTTTCTTGGATCTAGCTGCATTTATCCGCGAGAATGCCCTCAGCCGATCAAAGAAGAGTATCTTTTGACGGGGCTACTAGAGTTAACAAATGAACCGTACGCGATTGCAAAGATCGCCGGTATCAAACTCTGCGAAAGCTATAACAAGCAATACGGACGCCAGTACGTCAGCGTCATGCCGACCAATCTATATGGTCCCAACGACAATTACGATCTGGCAAATAGTCATGTACTGCCAGCACTAATTCGAAAGGCACACGAAGCGAAGCTTCATGGTGAAAAGCAGTACGTAGTATGGGGCACTGGCACGCCTAGAAGAGAATTCCTTTACGTCGATGACCTGGCCGATGCCTGTGTGCATCTGGCTGAGCAAGATTATGACGGGCCGCTGGTGAATATCGGTACCGGTGAGGATGTAACCATAAGGGAACTGGCAGAGACAGTAATGGGCGTTATTGGCTTCTCTGGTGACATCATCTTCGACTCTTCAAAGCCAGACGGCACTCCCCGCAAACTGCTGGATGTGAGCAGACTGGCTTCACTCGGTTGGCGTGCGCGAACGGCCTTGCGAGATGGTATTCAGTATGCATATGAAGCTGCCCCATTTCGGCAGTGATCCGATTATAAAATTTGGATGAGCAGGTTTTCCATGGCACAAGAGAAAGTTGCACTCATTACTGGTATTACTGGCCAAGACGGATCTTATCTCGCCGAGTTCCTTTTGGAGAAAGGCTACACCGTTCACGGCATTAAGCGTCGCGCTTCTAGCTTTAATACAGACCGGATCGATCATATATATGAAGATCCACATGTGGAAAATGCTCGCTTCAAGCTCCATTATGGTGATCTGAGCGACACGAGCAACTTGGTGCGTATCATTCAGCAAACAAAGCCCGACGAAATATACAACCTTGGGGCGCAAAGTCATGTCGCGGTGAGTTTCGAAAGTCCTGAATACACCGCAGATGTGGACGCGATGGGGGCACTTAGGATTCTGGAGGCAATCCGCATTCTGGGTAGAGAGAAAATTACACGATTCTATCAGGCATCTACCTCCGAATTATTCGGGTTAGTGCAAGAAATTCCCCAAAAGGAGACAACACCGTTCTATCCTAGGAGTCCCTATGCAGTTGCCAAGATGTATGCGTATTGGATAACCGTTAACTATCGGGAAGCGTACGGTATGTACGCGTGTAATGGTATTCTTTTTAATCACGAAAGCCCGCGGCGAGGGGAGACATTCGTTACTCGAAAGATTACACGAGGGTTAGCAAATATTCAGCAAGGATTAGAAGAGTGCCTGTACATGGGAAATCTGGACGCGCTGCGCGACTGGGGACACGCAAAGGACTACGTCCGTATGCAGTGGTTGATGCTGCAGCAGGAGACTCCGGAAGACTTCGTAATTGCGACGGGCGTACAGTATTGCGTGCGGCAGTTTATCGAATGGACTGCCTCTGAATTGGGGATGACTCTTCAATGGGAAGGCCGCGGTGTCAACGAAGTCGGTTATTGGGGTGATCGTCCGATCGTTCGCGTAGACCCCCGCTATTTCCGACCAGCCGAGGTGGAGACGTTGCTAGGAGACCCGACAAAGGCGAGAGAGAAACTTGGGTGGGTTCCCGAAATCACCACGCAAGAAATGTGTAGGGAGATGGTACAGCATGACCTAGCGCAGGCAAAACAGCTTGCGCTTCTCAAGGCTCATGGATACAAGATTCCCGTTGCTGTCGAGTAGTAGACAAAAAGCGGACGATTCTCGTAATCGTCCGCTCTCTAGATTCCTTTCGGCGAGCGGACGCCATCCACTGTCGCCTCCCTCGGCTAGGGAATATATGAAAACTTCCAATTGTTACTGTAGATTTTGAAGGCTGCGATTATGCTGGCTTTTATGAGATCCAGGCTGAAAAATCGAGGTTTACCCTTGCTTCTAGATCAGGTATTAATGTCTGGAACGAATTTCCTCATTCTATACCTGGCGGCGAAAGTCTTATCTCCAGAAGCATTGGCAGCATACACACTCGCCAATACGGTCCTCCTATTTCTTCTGTCAGTAAATAGGGTGCTGATCATTCAGCCGGCATCGATCTTCTTCGTCTCGCAGCAATATCGTGGGGATATGTCGGTTTTTTCGCGAGCATTGCCGACACAAACGATCTTCGTGTTGCTTGGGATATCCGCAATATTTGCATTTGGCTTTGTGTATTTTCCGGATGTAAGAATTCTGCTGTCCTTGTCGATCTACTTCGTGGTGACAATATCAATGGAGTTCTACCGGAGAATATTGATATCTACCGGGCGCGCGGCGGAGGCAACCTCCATATTTGCAATCAGTGGGCTGATCTGCGTTGCATTGGTCAGTTGTGTTTGGTATCTGAAAATTGAAGGTCCACATCTGGTATTTGCCGCTGGATTCTCAGGTATTTGCATTGCGTATGCCATAAAACATAAGTCGATATACAAGATATCCACGAGTTTAATATCCGGAATAAAAACTAAAAATGCGAGTGGAGGGCGCTTACAATATATAAAGTATGCAAAATGGCTTGTACTAAGTCAGCTCGTATTCTTTGGCGCAACGCAAATATACCCATTCATCATAAGCGATGTCCTTGACGCTCGCAGTGTGGCAATTTATGCGGTATGCGGATCAATCGTGAATATTATTAATGTTGCAAGATTGGCCATTGCGAATCACCTGCCAGCATATTTTTCAGCACGCAAGAGCGAGCTGAGTGTTGCGGAATTCAAAGGATTGGCGGGAAGGGTGACGTTTCTGGCTGTCTTCGGGCTCATTCTTGTAAATATCGTTCTCTGTTTCCTGGCGCCAACAATATTTTCGCTTCTCTTTGGTGATAAATACACGGGGGCTTCCTCCTTTTTTCCATTGTTGCTGTTTGCGCAACTCCCATCGTTTATATCCCTTTTTCTGAACTCGGTTTCAATGGCGGTTGGCGACACGAAGCAAATTTTCTTCGGGAATCTATTTGGGACGATCTTCTCCTTGGCTATTGGACCCGAGATAGTGGGAAAATTGGGGCTAACGGGAGTAGCTCTGGGGGTTGCAGTGTCCGCATTCTTTCCGATGGCATTTCAATTGATCGCGTTTGCGAGGCTCAAGAATTTGGAGGTTCACCGTGGCTCCAATCCCTAGATCTGAGAGTAGGATAGTCCTTGTTGAACCTATTTGCAGGGGGAGTCGACTGCAAGTACTTGCTAATGTCATCTCGGCGATTCGAAAGGTATCAGAATGTGAGTTGGTCATTGTTACCAGGAGGGACTATCATACCGACCATTTTCGGGAACTAATGGGCGATAGCCGCGGAATTACAATCAGGGACGTTGAGCTTGGCCTAAGTGATAGTTGGATTTCAACGCTAAACTTCGGGCAGTTTGATCGCCTATTGCGCGCTGTCAGTGAGGAAAGCACCGACGGCGCAACAACAGTGATATTTATGGCGATCGACGAATACCTCCTTGCAATGGCGGCGAATAGTCTGAAACTACGGGCGCTGAAAGCGCGTCGAGTCTACTTCATAAAGTATAGGGTCGAGTATCTCTTGCATCCGTTCGAGACCGTTCGCTCGATGGTGCTGACCGCTCTAACGAAGATTCCATGCGTAGCAGGGCGTGCAAAGTTTATCTGCTTTGACGAACGAATTGGCGAAAAGCGGAAGATTGGATCTAGGCCGATAGGACTGCTTCCAGACCCTTGGTTCGGAGATTTCGGTTGCTTCAGACGTGAAGCTGCACGAAACAAATTCCAGATTCTGGGGAAATGCTTCGTCGCCTTGACGATCGGACGTCAGGATAGTCGGAAGGGTATCGATAAGTTAATTCGACTATTTCCGGAGATGGTGAAGATACCAAAATTTAAACTATTCGTGGTCGGTAAGATAGACGAAAAGTATCGGTCGGACTTTGACCATCTAAAGAAGGCGTATCCCGCCAATATTATTCACATCAACAATTTTGTGGCTGAGGATGAGTTGCCGGACATTTTTTCTGCGGCAGATGCTTTTCTCCTTCCATATGCTAAGACATTCACTGCGACCAGTGGCACGCTAGCTCGGGCTGCGGCCAGTGGCGTCCCCGTTGTGGCTGTAGAGCACGGGCTCGTTGGCTATAGGGTTGCGGAATATCAGTTGGGGGAGACATTTAATTGCGATTCAGATTGGGAATTTCTGGGGGCAATCTCGAGGATTTCAGAATATCCACCTGCTACGCTCCAGATGCGCAGAGATAATTTATCGAGGTTTGCCGCAACGTGCACATTGGAAAATTTCTCGCGGGCGGTTCATAGTAATTTCGTTAGCTGAAATATATGAAGATAACGCTACTCCACGGCTATTCGGACTCCAATAAGGGCGATTTGGCGATTGTGCTGGGTACACTTCGCCTCTTCGAGGAAATATTCGATCGCCCGCAGATTACTCTACAGTCAGTTTATTCTAGAGCCGATCCTGATTTTGATTTTCATCATCGTTTCATGAGGAAGCGAGGAATTCGTGTTCTATCCCATATGATCCCGTCGCCATACCTCGATAGCGACAAACACACTCGGACGAGAAACTTGAAAGCAGCGTTGAGATTAGTCATCTCGGCAGCGGCGCAGTTGATTGCGGAGCGATCGAAACTGCTAGCACGTTTCATTGGAGTGGATTCTGACGCGCTAGATAATATTAGAGATTGTGACCTGGTTGTTTTGAAGGGCGGCCAATATATTTACAACGACCAAGGCGGGCTACGTGGAGCATTGTATCTATGGCGAATCTTGTCAACGATTAATCTCGCAGCGCGCCTGGGCAAGCCAGTCTTGATATTGGGGCAGAGTATTGGACCGTTGGCAGGTGATCTTGCCCTGGAAATGACCAGGCGAGCTTTGAAGAAATGCAAAGCCATCATTGTGCGCGAGAAGCTCAGTGAAGAGTTGATGACGCAGTTGGGACTGGGCGCTCGCACGAGGCGATCGCCTGACCTTGCATTTTTAGTACGGCCCGAAGAATCGGCGCGGACGTCGGCATTGGTTGCCGCGTTTCAAAAGCAGCGGACGCTTGGAATGACAGTGGTTGACTGGTCATTTCCCGGTTCGAAGGATCCGAAAGGTGACCGCGAAAGGTATGTCGACGCGTTGATTCAGCTCGCTGTTTACGCCTTTAATGAACTCGGAATGGGAGTCGCCCTATTTCCGCAAGTCATCGTGCGACATCACGGAGGGAGTGATTCCGTGCTAATAGGGGAAATCAAGAAGAAACTTGCGGACCTAGGAGTTACTGCTCACGCGCCCACGGAAGATTTCTCCCCCGGTGAACTCAGTAATCTGTATGGTCATTGTACGGCGCTGATTGGTACCCGCCTACATTCCTGCATTCTAGCCGCAGTCTCGGCGTGTCCAATTGTAGCCATACGTTACCAAGGCTTCAAGACGGAGGGCGTGATGGCAGAGCTTGGAATGGAGCGATTTGTCCACGATATCGGTAGCGTTAGCTTTGGGGAGCTAAAACGCTCATTGGACGAAGTGCTGGATAATCGCGCATTGTTGACGACGAATCTCATCGCGGCGGTGGAAAGATTCAGAAATGAGATCCAATCTACGTTCTCTGATCTTATTCGCAGTGAACTCTCAATTGATCCACTACATTTGACCGCAAAAGTGGCTGCGACTTTATGAAAGTTCTCCTATCAGCATACGGCTGTTCACCTATTCAAGGTTCGGAGCCCGGTGTCGGTTGGCGCTGGGCATGTGAGCTATCCGAAGATCACGACGTCACAGTGTTGACGCATCCGTTCTTTGAGGAGGAGATCAAACGCGTAATTTCGATATCGCCCAAGAATATTCGATTTGTATATTACGAGGTTCCACGATTGAAGAAGCGTCGAAGGAAGGGGGAGCTCAATTCGAGGTGGTATTATTATTTGTGGCAATGGTGTGCATCTGGGCGCGCGAAGCAATTGGTTCGGGAGAGGAAGTTTGATGTCGTTCACCATCTAACTTGGGGAAACTTTCGACTACCTAGTTTTATGTGGCGCACGGGAGTCCCGTTTGTATTCGGGCCAGTAGGTGGTGGAGAAACAGCACCACTCCGGCTCTACGCCGGACTCCCCCTCAGAGAGCGAATCGTGGAGTATCTCCGTCACGCTTGGGTGTGGGTGGCGAAATATGATCCGCTGGTGCGCCTCTGCTTAAGACGAGCTAAGTTGGTCGTCTGTAAGACGAAGCAGACGGCATTGAGTTTGCCGGCCCGATCACCTGGGAGATGTCTCGTTGCACTCGAAGTTGGCGCTGAAGCTCAGACAATGGAGGATCGAAATCCGATGCCCTCAGGGGGTAAAGTTGTCCAACTGCTGTACGTTGGGCGACTAATTGGATTGAAAGGAGTGCATTTCCTTATAGATGCCGTCAATATTCTAAGGAATAAAGGAATTCCGATTCGTCTCGATATCGTGGGGGAGGGGCCACTGCGCGGGTTCTTGTCAAAGAAGGTGGCAGCATTAGGTTTGGGGCATGAGATTCAATTTCGGGGTAGCGTAAAGTTTTCGGAAATCCAGTCTGTGTATCGTGATGCCGACTACTTCGTGTTTCCGAGCTTGCACGATTCGAGTGGAACGGTGATTTTAGAGGCCCTGAGTGCAGGAGTCCCTGTCGTTTGCCTCGACCTTGGTGGACCAGCCGAGATCGTTGACAGCACTTGTGGCGAGGTGGTGGATACAGAGGGACTAACTGTGGCTCAGCTATCAGCGCGGATTGCGAACGTCATAGAGAGACTCAATTCTTTGGACACTGACGCGAGGGCGGCGCTAAAACTCGGCGCGTTGGATAGAGCTCAATCACTCTCTTGGCGGGGACAAGTTGGGCGGGTTTATCGTGCGGTGGAACAGCATGTCCTCTAATTTTATCCAGGCCATTGTTGGAACTGGTCGCGGTCCTCGGACTTGGGAGAACGTATTTCTGGCCACTTACGTGCTTGCTTTAATCTGGGCTCTCGACCCGCTCGAGCTTGGCCTCGAAAATGCAGGGGGACTGAAACACGTCCCTGCAGTGGTCTTCGTCGGTGCGCTAGGGATGTGGGCCTTGGGGTTTCTTATAAGGCCAGGTGCAGGCCGAATGGGTAGAAAAAGCAAAAGACTGATATTCTCCGTTGTATGTTTTTCGCTTTTTGTGCTTGTTGGCAGCCTATACGCTCGTATATTCTCACATGTTGAGACAACGTTCTTGAATCTCGGACTATTCCCGCTTGTGGGTATTGCCTATGCTCAGCTCGTGAGATGTTGTCGGTCGCCCGTGCGGTTTGTGAGAAAGATGATTTCCGCTCAGTTCGTCGTGGCGATTTTAATGGTGTTGGGAGTGGTTGTAGGATTGATTAGTGCCGAGGAACTGCATAATCACGAGCATTTAATAATACCTTTTCTCGCGTTTCCCATGTTTGCATCGAGACGAATTCCGGTCATCATGCTTTCTTCCGCCTGCATTCTCGCTTTGGGAATACTGCTAGCAAAGAATACTGCGTATTTGACTGCTGGAATCACCGTAGCCTTGGGTTACTTTAGTTGGATATACGGACGGCTCGCTTTCGCAGGAAGGGGAAATAGAAGAGTTGTTTTAGTCCTTTACTGCGCAGCGGTAATAACTGTCGTGGCAATGGCTGCTCTCGCATATCTGGCATATCGCCCCGACTCTGCGCCGACTGGAAATGCAGAATACCGCATGCATATGTACATTCTGGCCTTGTCGAAATTTATGGCCTCGCCAATATATGGGGATGCCTTTTCATCGAGTTCAACTATAGAATTCGATTTATATACCGTCAACGCGACAACGCAGACGCTGCCAACGCATAGCGATATTTTGGACATATTAGCGGCGGGCGGAATAATTGGAATGGGGACATTCTTGCTTTGCCAGTTTCAAGTCTTGAATATGATCTTACGAGGTATGCTCGTCGGGAAGCAGAATCGCTCGCGCGTGGCTAGTATCATGGGGCTTGGACTTGCTGTGATGATCAGTGCACTTACGGTCTGTGCTTTTAATCCAGTTTTAAATATTCCTAATTCCGCGATGGTTCTGTGGTCTTTCCTTGGGGCCTGCTGTGCGTTGTCGGTAGCGCCGGAGTCTGAGGGTGACAGAATTTGGAACGGCAGGCCGAACCGGCGAGGTCTAGTAATATGAAAGTCGTGGTTGCTCACAATCGTTACCAACTACGTGGGGGTGAGGATAGCGTCGTGGAATCGGAAGTACGGATGCTACGCAATCGCGGTATCGAAGTGACCGAATACATTAGATCCAACGACGAGATAAAATATATCGGAAAGCTAAAGGCGGCGAGGAATGCCATATGGTCGAATGAGACAGCGAGTGAATTTTCGAAGGTCTTATCCGAGGTCCGTCCTGATGTGGTGCACATCCACAATACATTTTCGGTGATTTCGCCTTCTTTACTTCTCGCTTGTTCAATTGCCAATGTTCCTGTCATCCAGACCATTCACAATTTTCGATTGTTGTGCCCACAGGCAATGCTTCTGCGAAATGGAAAAATATGCGAGGAATGCATTGGAGGATTCCCATGGCGCGGGGTAGTACGGGGCTGCTACAGAGGGTCTAGTGCGCAAACGTTCTTGAATGCCACTTCGACGCTAGTCGGAACAGTGATTGAAAGACGAGGGCATGGGGTTAGGCGATATATTGCACTCAATGAATTTTGTAAGAACAAATTGATTCAAGGTGGGGTCGCGCGCGAGAAAATTATCATCAAACCGAACTTCGTTGAAGACCCTGGAGTTCGAAGTGAGAGCCGTAGAGGACTTCTTTTCGCTGGGCGATTGTCGGAGGAAAAGGGCGTTAATGTGTTGGCGGAAGCGGTTCGCGCCTGCAATGGCATTGACGTTCGGGTAATTGGCGATGGGCCTGAACGAGCCGTATTGCAGGATTGCGGCGGAGTCGAGCTGCTTGGCAGCATGGACTCATCGCGCGTAGTACATTGGATGTCTAGATCCGTGGCCTTATTATTGCCAAGTATTTGGTATGAGAATTTTCCGCGTGTTTTGGTTGAGGCGTTTGCTTCCGGCACCCCGGTTATTGGCAGTCGGATTGGGGCGCTGGCGGATCTGATCGAGGATGGCACGACGGGTCTACTCTTTGATCCTAATAGCCACGAAGATCTGGCAAAAAAGATGAGGTGGGCTGCCACTAATCCGAATGAAATGATTCGTATGGGGAGACGAGCGCGGCGGGAGTACGTGGAGAAATACTCGGAGGAGCGCAACTTTGAATTGCTGCATGCAATCTATAAGGACGTGATGGAGTCGCGAGCCTAGAGATCGTTGACGAGATACCGTCAACCCGCGATGAGGCTGGCGGATATGTTGTGTAAGTTTGCTAGCGACAGGTCCAGTTGCATATCTGCCTTGCAGCGACCATGGCAACGTTTTTTTTCTACTAATGTGGCGTCTGGCGGCTGGCGAGGCTCAGCGAAGGTGGGTATCTCCGCCTCCTATCTGTGCCACGCGCTGATGGCTTTTGATTCATCCAAGAATGTCGAGGCGTCATTAGCGATGTCTAGCTATTTGAGGGAGTAACCTCGAGACCGGCTTGACGATAGAAGCTTTAGGGAAAGACTGATTAAATCAGCGCGGCGGTCATCGTTGAGTGACGTGTAAGCGTTGTCATGTGCATGCCCACGATATGAGTCGGAGATGAAGCGACAGATCAGTTTTGCGGAAGGAAAGCCACGGCAAGAAGCGGGTGACGCGCCGCGAGCGCTTTCTGACGGAGATGGAAAGCGTGGTGCCATGGTCGCGTCTGATTGCGGCGGTCGAACCGTACTACCCCAAGGGCAAACGTGGACGGCCGCCGATCGGCCTGGAGCGGATGCTGCGCATTTATTTCTTGCAGCAGTGGTACGGGCTGTCGGACGAGGCGCTGGAAGACGCGCTGTACGACAGCATGGCAATGCGCGCGTTTGCCGGGATCGACCTGGCAGTCGAGGCGGTGCCAGACGCGACCACGCTGCTGAAGTTTCGCCGCCTGCTCGTCGAGCATGAACTGACGCGAAAGCTGTTCGACGAAATCGGCATCATGCTGTGCGAGCGGGGGCTGATGATGAAGGAAGGCACGATTGTGGATGCCACCATTATCGAGGCGCCCCCGTCGACCAAGAACAAGGAGAAGAGCCGCGACCCGGAGATGCACCAGGCCAAGAAGGGCAATGAATGGCATTTTGGTATGAAGGCCCATGTCGGCGTGGATGCGGCCTCTGGGCTGGTGCACAGCGTGGTGGGCACCGCGGCCAACGAGTCTGACGTGTCGCAGGCGCATGCCTTGCTGCATGGCCACGAGGAGCATGCGTTTGGCGACGCGGGCTACACGGGCGTGGACAAGCGCGAGGAGATGCAAGGCAAGACCGTGAAGTGGCAGGTGGCCGTCAAGCGCGGCAAGATCAAGGCGATGAGTGACGGAGCGGTCAAGGACTTGCTGATTGCCGTCGAGCGGGCCAAGGCCCAGATTCGGGCGCGAGTCGAACATCCGTTCCACGTCATCAAGAATCTATATGAACGCGTCCCCTTTTGCGCAAGTTCTTCGTGTGCTTCTGACAGACAGGATGGGCTGCTGCTCTATATCCGTACATGGACTCCCGCCTATGAGCAAGATCGGTGTGCATTTTGAAGGTCTCGACTGCGTCCGTACATTCGGCTTTTGATGTGCCTGTCATCGGCACGAGCCATCATGGAAGTTTGCGCGCTTGCCCCTCATCGGCCTCCTGGCTTCGTAACGCAGCCGCCGGATATATCAGGATCTGCAAGCGCCGGTCTGACCGTTTCGCCATGCTTGCCGCTTCTTGCGCAATCGTGGATGGAGTGAAGGTATCTCGATGTGTTACAGGACGGCTACGCCAACTTGAAGCTGTCACTACTGGTCAATATTGCCCACGCTATTCGCGCCATCTTGTTCGCGAGAGCGATTGCAGCGACGCTCACATGGCGGCGCTGCATCACGGCTTTGATCCAGCAACTGTGCCGGTCGTCACGACGCCCGACGAAGCGCATCACCGCCCGCGCTCCCTGGACCAGCAGAGTGCGGAGGTAGGTGTCGCCGTGTTTTGTAATGCCGCCCAGCTTTGACTTGCCGCCGCTTGATCTCTGCTTGGGCGTCAGACCCAACCACGCTGCGAACTGCCGCCCATTCTTGAACTGCAGTGGATCTCCGACCCCGCTGAATAATGCGGTCGCCACGAGCGGTCCGATCCCAGGTACCGTAGCGAGACGCTGGCAGCTTTCATTGCGTTTGAATATCTCGGCAATCTCAGAAGAGAGTTCGTCGATCCATCGCTGTAACGCTGCCAACTGTTCGAGGTACATTGAACCAAGTCGCCGAAGCAGTATCGTGATGTGGGCGTCGGCGTCATTAATTAAAGCCACGATACCCTGCCTTAACTGGACAATGCCTATCGGAAAGATGAACCCCTCTTCGGCAAACATGCTCCGTATCTGGTTTGACTTCGCTGTTCGCTCGTGAACGAGCCGCTCACGCATACGATGAACCGACTGCAATGATTGCTGTTCGGCGCTTTTGATCGGGACCGGATGAATGCCCGGTCGTGACACCGCGGCACAGATGGCTGAAGCATCGTTCGCATCGTTCTTGCCACCGACCACAAAGGGCTTCACATATTGCGTTGGCAGCAAGCGCACCGTATGTCCCTGTGAGGTAAGTTCACGAGCCCAGAAGTGTGAACCGTGACACGCTTCGATACCGATCAGGCTCGATTCCAGTTTCGAGAAGAACTTCAACACATCTGCTCGGCGCAGCTTCCGCTGTATGACAGGTCTGCCGCTGCGATCGACGCCATAAACCTGGAACACGTTCTTTGCAATATCAAGACCGACGGTGAGCGTAGGCATCTCGAATCTCCCAAAAGTGGCCCCGGAAGTGTGCGCCCCGGAGGGGGCGGGAGTCCATACCATCAGCCTTTTGCAGTCGGTACTGCCCACTGCGGGCCCCTATGAAATATGCCAGACTCACACCTCATTCTGTTAGCGAGCTCGAAGCTCTCTTCTTGATTCAGGTTTAGCGAGTCCCGGTCCTACCTGGTTTGTCATCACACTCGAATGCCAACGCAACCTTTCGACGTCATCCTGTGTTAAACGCTACTCTTTGACTTGGGCGCTTCCACTCATTCAAGCCGGCTTCAAGCTCACGTACTCCTTTTGGTACGGCCGGTCATAAGCCAGTACCGCCCAGATCGTCCGGGCCATCTTGTTGGCCAACGCCACGATCACCACATTCGCCGGCCGCCGCTTCTTCATCTGCTCGACCCATGCGCCGGGCTTCTTTGCGTGCGTTATCACCGATCGTGCACCGTGGATCAGGAGGGTGCGCAGATACGTGTCCCCCCGCTTACTGATCCCATGCAGATTCACCTTGCCGCCCGATCCTGTCTGCTTGGGCACGAGGCCGGCCCACGCCGCAAATTCACGCCCTGACTGAAAGGTCTTCGCATCACCGATCATCGCAATCGCCGCAGTTGCGGTCAGAAGGCCCACGCCGGGGATCTCACTAATCGCCTTCACTGCCTTGTCCTCTTTGACCCATTCGCGCATTCGCCTCTCGATGCCGGGCTATCTGTCCGTCTAACCTTGCGAGCCCGTTCCACTGCTCGCGCAATGTGTCGATAAGCGCCGCCGGCAAGCGGTCGGCCACTCGGGCGAGCACTTCCGGTATCGCCTTATCCAAGGCAGTTCGTCCTTTGCCCATCACCTCTCCGTATTCTGTCAGTAGTCCGCGCAACGCGTTGATCTGCATGGTGCGGAACTTCACCAACTGCTCACGCATACGGTGCAGTGCCAGCATCGCCTGCTGCATCTCAGTCTTCACCGCAACCGCCTTGATTGGCTGCTGCACCGCCAGCCAAATCGCCCGAGCATCAGCAGCATCATTCTTGTTGCGGATGTTGAACGCCTTAACGAACTCTGCTGGCATCAGCCTGACTTGGTGGCCCATCTTTATGAGGCGTCTTGCCCAGTGGTGCGCACCGCCGCATGCTTCCATTCCGATCAGGCAGGGAGCACGGTTCGAAAAGTGCTCGAGAAATTTGGCTCGCTTGATCGGCTTGTTCACAATCTCCCCTGTCGCCTGGTCGATGTAGTGCACCTGAAACACGGTCTTTGCGATATCCACACCCACGGCCGTACAGTTCATTTCTCGATCCTCCGGTTGCCTGGGAAATATGCACATCTTCGCACTTGGCCACCTCAATGCCGTTGGCCGTGAGGATCCATCTTAACCACCGCCTCACAGGTGGGGACGCGTTCATTTCAATTCTGTTTGGTCATCGCAAGGTTCGCTACAAGGGCCTGGTCAAGAACACGGCGCAGTTGTTCAGCCTGTTTGGTCTGGCGAATCTTGTGCTCGCCAGGAAGCTGTTGCTGGCCTCAGAGGGGCGCAATCCGTCCTGAGCGCGCAACGCGCGCCAGGAAAGGCGCGAAAAGAGAGAAAAACGGCTTGAGTCGGTTCCCATCTCTCCCGCATGGCGAAAGCCGAAGTCATTGGCTTGTGCAACATCAAGCGCAAACCTCATTGATCAGCGATTCCTTAGCGGAAGTGGCTATGCATAAGTGGGCTGGGGCACAAGACTTCTCGGCTTCGGCTTCTCTAGGCGGTGTTATGCTGCTGCACGCGGCCGATTCCCTTGAAGTAGCCTATCTGTGATGGCGCGGGCCCTATTAACTATTGGTAGTTCGATTAAATAATGGATTGCTACGCCAACTGCGATCGCAGAAATGAAAAGAATAATAAACGCAGGCATATAAGATTTACGACCTAGCAGGCGAATCCATACCTCGCTGCCAATCAAAAAAACCAAGTTGTGGGCTAGATATATCGAGTATGATGCGTCCCCGATAGACGCGATGATTTTCGCAAAGCGGCCATCCGATTCAGGTGCGAGCATGGAGACTCCAACCAGCAACGACGACGACAACATTACGGCGAAAACACTGGCATGCCATTTCGACCAATAGATCAAACCAACCGCAGCCATGAGAGCGATGGCCATTACTAGGGGTGCCACACGGTAGCCTTGGTTCTTAGCCTCACTGATCTTGTAATATATTGCCCCGAGGATGACGCCGCAGCCAAACTCTAGATTGACGGAGTTGAAGGCGAATTTTGCCAATTCGGCCGTTGCGCCAGATCGCTCAGGGTAGCCGAAGATCATGAACCACATTGGAGATAGGCACCATGCAACAAGGACGTAGAGCCTTCTCTTGCTTCCAAGAAATGCGATGGCGAAAATGATATAGAAAAGTGCCTCATGCCGTAGGGTCCAAACAACGTTCGGCCTCACCTCGCCGAGCGGCCACAGAAACATAGCATTCAAATATGGGGCCGCCTCGAATTTCCCAGCCCCAAGATAACGTACCGCAGCGTAAATAAGAATGCAGGCCCATAGAAACGGCATGATCCGCGCAAATCGACGCGCGAAATAATCTGATATAGTCATGCGCGGGGTTTTCATGTCGCTGTTTAGAGACACCACAGTTATAATCAGACCGCTTACAACAAAGAACATATCGACGCCTGAGGTGCCGACATGGAGCCAGCCGTTAAGCAGTATCTCTCCAAAATACCGATCGAAACTCAGCACCATTGAAGCATGAAATAGAGCGACAGAGCATACGGCGATTGCGCGAACATATTGCACGCCCTGCATATTGCTGGGGCCGTTTTGACTCGCGACTTTCCCCGATCCGAGCATCTTGACACTCTGTGGCGGGCGCATTTTGGATTCCATATTTACCAAGTTCACCATAAGGCGTGCACCCTGCTAGGCGCGGGATGGAAAAGGCTTGCCGGATATTGTGCGAGCTGATGGAACCGCTGGGATCCGGCAAATGCTCTGTTTGGTTCGGTATAGTCTTCTTGGCAAGAAGTCGCGGTCCTGTTCGCAACCCCGGGGAGATTCATCGATTCGGCCTGGTACCCATGATGGGTCAACTGCAAGTGCGAATTTGAGGAGCCAAGCGGGGGGCAGGCTGTACGGGATCGATCATGTTGGACGGGCCTTCATGAGACGAGCCCCGGCGCCTATTGGTTATTGAGGGTCGCCCCCAGGGATCCGCGTATTAGTTGCCCTAAAGCGAAGCCTAGAAAGAGGGTGTTGGTGACCAGATAGCGCTTCCACAGGCGCTTCGGTTCGCTGCAGAGGCGGTGGAGCCACTCAAGGCCGTTTTTTTGCATCCATTCTGGAGCCCGGGTGATGGTGCCGGCGTGGTAATCAAATGCTGCGCCTACTCCGATCATCACGGCATGGATCCGGCCTTTATGATCCGCCATCCACTGCTCTTGTTTCGGACATCCGAGACTCACCCATACGGTGTTCGCTCCGCTTTTATTAATGCGTTCGATGATTTCGTGGTCTTCGGTTTTAGATAGTCTTCTAAATGGCGGGCTGTAGCTTCCCGCTATTTTTAGGGCCGGAAAATCGCGCATTATTCGCTCTTCGAGAAGTCGCAGTGTTTCTGGCTGCCCACCATATAGGAAAATGGATTCACTTGGACTTTTGGCAGATGCGAAATAGCGGAGCATTAGATCCGGGCCGTTGATTCTCTCCTGCGAACGAAATCCCAATCGCCGGAGCATCCAGGCGATTGGTGCACCGTCTGGGGTCGTTAAGTCCGCATCATGAATTGCACGCGCAAACTCACGATTGGAGCGCGCGCTGACGACTGAATGGACGTTACATATGCAGACGTACTTTGATTCTCTGGACTTTGCCCAACTGCGAATAGATTCAATAGCATCATCCCACGTAATTGCGTGTATGAATGCACCGATAACTTTGCCTCCTGTCAGGGGTTTCATCGCACGACTCCCAACGACCTGGCGTATGGCACGCTGGCTGCCCTCGCGAGCATGGTTTGGCGGCAGGCACGATGCCAGGCACGGAAGCTTTTGGATGCTGTCGCGGGATCAGAGCTTAGGCCAATTGTGCGTTTCATAGCCGTAATTGTGGAAATTGAAGAAGTGAGCCCCACTGATGCTGAGCAAGTCCGCGAGCATCCGCTGCAATGACGGGGCGTGTATGCGTTGAGCGAGCCCGTAGATGGACTCTGCGAAAATGAGGCGAGACGGGGGCGAACCACACTGGGTGGCTAATCGATCGACGTTAGCCATTAAAGTGTCACAGGTCTGGCGCTCGGAGCGATGAGTTGAACTTGAGCTGTTGCGTTGTGCGCTCAATACGCATTCCGCCCCGTCCACCCCTTGAACGCCGTCCAGAAAATAATCCTCACATCCATCCAGAACGACCAGTTCCGGATATAGAAGATGTCGTGCTCCACCCGCTTGGCCATCTTGTCCAGGGTGTCGGTCTCGCCGCGGTAGCCGTTGATCTGCGCCCAGCCCGTGATGCCGGGCTTGACGCGGTGACGCATCATGTAGAAGTCCAACTGCTCCTTGTACATATTGTTATGCGCCATGGCATGCGGCCTGGGGCCAACCACGCTCATCTCGCCCCTGAGCACATTGATGAACTGCGGCAGCTCATCCAGGCTGGTGCGGCGCAGGAAGGCGCCGATCGGCGTGATGCGGCTGTCGCCTTTGGTGGCCTGCGTGACGGTGCCATGCTCGGCGTGGACCTTCATGCTGCGGAACTTGTAGACGTGGATGACGCGGCCGTCCATGCCGAGGCGCTCCTGCTTGAAGAAGACTGGGCCCGGGGAGTCGCGCTTGATCAGGATGCCAATGATCAGGAACAGCGGCGACAGGGCGATGAGTACGAGCGCGGCAAAGGTTCGGTCGAAGATGGCCTTGATCGTGCCGCGCACGCCGAGCGCGGGCGGCCTGTTCATTTCAACCGCAGGCATGCCGAGGAAGTTGCCGACGTTGTGGTTGAGCAGGTCGAAGTCGAGCACGCTCGGCATCCACTTGATGTCGATGAAGTCATTGCGCAGGGAGAAGTTGATCTCCTGCATCAGGCGGAACTCGCTCATCGGCAGGGTCAGCCAGATCTCATCGATCCCTTGGTCGCGTGCGAACTCGGGGATTTGGGCGCTATCGGTGATGCGCCGGCGTCCTTCCGGAGTGGGCTCGCCTTCGGGGGCGTAGATGCCGCTGACTTTGAATCCGGTGGCGTGGCTGGCGGTCGCGCGGCGGTACATCTCCTGTCCGGTACGGCCATAGCCAACGATAAGCACCCGCTTGCTGTTGGCGCCGGTGATGCGCAACAGGTTGAGCACGACGCGGCTGGCCACGCGCAGGCCCAGCAGGCCGGCCAGCGAGAAGGCGTACCAGTAAACCATCCACAAGCGGGAGAGGGCGTCGGCCTGGTGCAGCAGGTAGGTCAGCAGAATGCTGATCAGCCAGACCAGGCTCCAGGCGGACAGCAGGCGCGTGGCGAGCGAGAACAGGCTGCGGCCACGCCATGAGCTGTAGAGGTCGAACCCGGGCAACACGATGAAGGCGATCGCGCAGCCGAAATACTGCACGAACAGGTGGATCGGGGCGTGCGCGCTGGCAAAGCGCACTTCGCTGGCCAGTATTGCTGCAAGCCAGATGGCACCGGCGTCGAGCAGGCGTACCATCAGCGCGAGCTGATCGTGATGCCTGGCAAACATATCGCGATAGATACCCATGGCTTCCCCCGAAGCGTTCGCGTAATGGGCGCTCAAGCGAGTGCCCATGCCCTTTTTTTCTCCTCCGAACTTGCAGGCTGCGCACAGTGGCGGCCCAGGCTCGTCGCTGGCATGCATCTTGGTGTGCATGCTCTTGGCGCGGACAAAGCAGAGTCGTGCGGGACTGCCTTGCGGCAGTCGGTTCCATGGCGTGGCTGCGGTCAGCTAGTGACCGGCCACTGGCCGCATCCTTGAGTGCCGTCCCTGGAACTGCAACGCTCTCTTCCTGCCGGCGCGCTGGTGGCGCCGGTGTGCTTCGTGTTTCTGGTGCGAATAGTGCGGTGCAGCGTGACCCGTCGGTACCCTGCGTAAGAAGGGAAAGTGGGGCGATGTTTGTGTGGCACCTTTACGTCGCTCTCTTCCGTTTTGAGACGCATGGTCAAGTGCGAGGGGCCGCCACGGCTATAGTCTTGCGTCGGCATTGCGCAACGCGGTAGTGCCGATCTCGAGCCGGTATCACGGCAATCTTCCGCAGGATGCAATACGACATGAAAGGGAACGTTTTTACCCGCGATGAGCTGGACGCCTATTTTTCTTCCTTCGTGGGGATGGAGGGCGGCAATCCGGCGGCAGCGGTCTGGATTTGCGATCATGTACCTACCACGGCGGGCTTGCCGCTGGCGGCGCCGCTGGCTCCGCAGCGAGCGCCGAACGCCTGGGACGCGCACTTTCGGGTCGCTCACGCACACGATATGGCAAGGTGGCAGACGCACCAGCGCATCGCGCGCATCATGTCGGCGGCCTGGGAAATGGTGTTGTTCGCCCGGCGCGATAACTGCAGCTGGCAGCGCTATCTTGCCGAGTATCTCTACCGTGCGCGCGGCTGGGAATTCAAGCTGAGCCTGTTTCCGCTGCCGACTCGCGCGGACAACGGGCTGCCCTGGAAGCGGCTGTATGGTCAGCAGCCCGAACTCAATCCCAAGGTCAACTACCTGTCACTGTGCCGCAATGGCGGGCGCTTCCGCTTCATCGAGGCATTGCGCCGGCGCCAGCGCCCCAAGGTGGTGATCTGCCTGGGCGAGCGTCACGAGGATGACTACCTGCACGCGTTTGGCATGCGCGGCCAGCCATACACTGAGCATGTCCTGAAGCCGGCTGACCAGGCACGGGTACTGCGCGTCTACCAGGACCAGGGCACGCGCCTGGTTATCTGCCCGGCGGTGGCCGGCGCTGCCGGCCTGGGATCAGACGTCCTGTTAAATGCAATGGGGCACTTCATCAGCCAGTGGCTGACGATCGCCGATTTCCAGATACGGCCAGAAGAGCCCGATCGGCACCGACAGGAAGAGCCCGAAGCCTCGGTGTGACACCGTTTGGCGACTGCGGCCGCGGTGTCATCACGCGGCATGACGCTGCATCCATTGCTGATAATCCTTGCCCTGGACTGCGTTCGCGGCTTGCCAGAAGGCACGGTTGCCGGCGTCAGTCGCGTAGGCCCGCAGGTCGCGCGGTGACATGCCGAGGGTGCGGCGGAATGCGCGCGTAAAGTCGGACGGGCTGTTGAAGCCCAGCCCGTAGGCGATGTCGTTGACAGCCAGGTGAGGGTAGCGCACCAGGTCCTGCGCGGCGGCCCGCAGCCGGCTCTTGCGGATATAGGCTTGCACGCCGCCTTCGGGTTCGAACAAGCGGTAAAGGGTGGCTCGCGAGATTTCCAGCTTTGACAGCAGCCTGGTGGGCGACAGCCCGGCCTGGCCGGGATCGGCGTCTATCAGCCGACGGGCGCGTGCCAGTACGGCGCTGCGTACCGCGGCGCGAGTGCTGCCGTCCAGGCCCACGCCTCGCCGCAGGGCCCCGACCAGCAGCTCCACGCCGGTGTTCATGGCGTGCACGGCGGACTCGGGTGTCATGGTTGGCAGATCGCGACTGAGCGCGACGGCGTGTGCGACGGCCAGTCGGCTCAACGGTGTGTCGGTCTCCACGATACGTCCGTGCGCGGCCTCGGCTTCCATGAAAATGGCATCCATCGTTATGCGCGGGACGAAGAATGAGAGCGCGCGTGTTGCCTCGCGCCGCATCTCAATCGGCTGCCCAAGGTCCGTCAGCAGAATACCTCCCTGGCGCGCCTGCGGATTGCGGCGCTCACCCACCACTACGCCGGCGCTGCCTTCGACGAAGACCTGTATCGCGTGATGCCGTGCCGAGTCAGTCGAGATACGCGCGAGGCTGCGTTGCAGTGTGACGCCGTCACAGCGGCAGTCCGTGAAAGACATGTCCGCGATCAGGTAGCGGTCGATGGCTGCGTGGAAGCGCGCAAGGAGGCTATCGCGCGTGACTTTCAGGTCCATGACGTGCCCAACGCGTTGTCGCCACGCAAGTATCTGACCCCTGGCGGCCTGCGATCCATCGGCACCTACATCGAAGTGGCTGTGCGGCAAGCGTTCGGGTTCGGCGCGCGTGAGCTGGGTAGCGTGGCGCGGTGAGGCAGGGACGTTTGACACTATCGATGACGCGAAGCTTGGTGACTGGTTACCGGCCGGTACAGAACAGAACATTGGCACACGAGGGCGACTTTAACCCAAACGCACGACGTACGTGTGACAGGCGGGCACGCTTGTAGCTTGATTTGCTACGAGTTTATTGAGGCCTCGCGCGCGTGATTGCCGTGATATTGCGTTGAACGTTACCCCGCTCACGAAGGGAAACGAGATGACAACGTATCCCTCGAATGGGGGGAGAAAACACGCTGATTCGCGCGCAGAATCCGGCCGCTGCCTAGTTTGTGTGGTGCAACAAATCGCTGAGCGGGGGCTCAGCCTTTTGGCATCCTTTACTCACCCACGCGGTAGAGGCATGAAAACAGAACCGAATACAGTGTTTACGCGTGAACAGTTGGAAGAGTATTTCGCGTCGTATGTAGGGATGGAAGGCGGAAATCCGGACGCGCCAGTATGGTTTTGCGACAGTTCACCGCATCCGAGAGCGGTGTCGATGGTGGCGCCGCTAGTTCCGCACGCGCAAGCCAGTGCGTGGGACGCTGCGTACCGCCACAAGCACCGCGACCACATGGAGCGCTGGCAGTCTCACCAGAAGATTGCAAGGATCATGGCCGCAGCGCGCGCACATTTCTTCAACACGCCCCTGGGCGAGCGGGACTGGAAGCATTACTTCGAACATCATCTGTACGCGCCGCACGGCGCGGAGTTCAAGCTCAGCCTGTTTCCGCTGCCAGCGCGCCTGATTAACCAGACACCGTGGTCGACGGCGTTCCGCGGCCAGCCGGAGCTTGTGCCCAGGCAGCGTTACCTCGAGCTTTGCCGCGACGGTCAGCGCTTCGCCTTCATCGACAGGATCCGCCGGCTCTGGAAGCCAAAAGTGGTGGTATGCCTGGGCGAGCGCCACGCCGACGATTTCGTGCAGGCGTTCGCGCTCGGGAATGTGCGCGGCGCCGACCACATCCTGCAGCCCGCTGACTTGCCCAAGACTCTGCGCGTGCTCGAGCACGACGGCACCACGTGGATCATCTGCCCGGCACTGGCCGGCGCAGCAGGACTGACGTCTGACGTGTTGCTTGACGCAATGGGGCAATACATTGCCGGCTGGCTGGGACCGGGCGATTTCCCTGCGCTCTGCTCTGGTGCAGACGCCTGTTAGCGAGACCGTAGTGAGTCACGGCGGGCGTGCGTCGGCGATGCTGCAGTGCGGCTTACGAGGCTGCGCGCAAGGACAGGCTATCCCCCGCCAAGTAGGGGTGACACAGATTTGGGGATTTGTTTATCTGTGTGCTGGCGCGATCTGCAAGCTGCTGCAGTAAAAAACCGCTTGCGAGCCGAAGCGTGGCACGACAGGGCAGCGTAGGGCGCCGGAGACTGTGTGCGGCAGTATTCCGTCGCAGGATTACCCACCATGTATCGACGTACCGAAGTATCGATCTCAGGAGAGAGAAGCGTGCAAACCAAAACCCGGAACATCTTCACCCTCGGCATCATGGCTGCCGCCGCGGCAACGCTTGTTGCTTGCGGTGGCGGCGACGATTCGCCGACGCCGTCCCAGCCTTCCGTCACCGTGAGCGGCAAGGCGGTGGACTTCTACCTGTCTGGCGCGACGGTCACCTTCCTCGATTGCAGCAACAAGACCACGACGACGAATGCAACCGGCGACTTCACCTTCCCTGCAGGTTGCGCCACGAGCGCGCTCAAGGTGACCGGCGGCACCGATATCGGTACTAACCAGCCGTTCACCGGGGTGCTGCAGGCACCGGCGGTGACATACAAGGAGGGCGTGACACCGGTGATCTCGCCGCTGACCACGCTGGTGGCGCAACTCGGCCCGACCCAGGCCGCTGCACTGGCGGAGAAGCTCGGCCTGGCAGGCAAGGACCTGGCCACGCTGGACCCGATGCAAGACGCGGCCACGCTCAGGGCGGCGGTCGTGGTACAGCAACTGGTCGACCAGGTCGCCAAGACGCTGACGGGCCTTGCCACGGGTGGCACGCTGACCGCCGAGGCTGCGGCCGCAGCAGCTGCCAAGGCGGTCGCCAGCGCCGTGGCCGGCGCGTCGGGCACGGCTGACCTGGCCAGCAGCGCGCTGGTGACGAGCGTGGTGTCGGGCGCTGTGCAGAACGCCCAGAGCGGCCTGCCCGCGAACCTGCAGTCGAACATTACCGCCGTGGCAGCCAACGTGGCCGCACTGGCCGCCCCGCTGATCACGAGCCAGGTGTCGAGCGTGAGCACGGCGCTGAACGACATCGCGCTGAGCAGCAGCCCGGCCGATACGTTGTCGAAGCTGAAGGCAAGCGGATCGATCAACGTCGTGACCGAGAGCGCCCAGTCCTCCACGACCACGGCGCTGGTCAAGGCCGTGACGCCAACCGCGCTGACCGATGCGTCGAACGCGGCCAAGCTGGCCGCGCTCGGCGATGCCGTGTCGACCGGCAATACCGCCGAGATCCAGCAGGCAGCCTCGAACCTGGGCAGCGCGGTGGACAGCACCGCGATCAACAACGTGGCGAACGCGGTCAAGCTGACCAACTACGTCCTGTTGTCCAACCTGACGATCAACGGCCAGGCTTACCCGATCACCGACACGATCTCGGTCACGGGCGGCACGCTGAGCTCGATCAAGGTCGCGCTGACGCAGAATGGCGATGCCTTCAATGGCGACCCGTCGCAAGTGCGCGCTGGCCTGAGCTATACCTACGGCGGCAACCAGGTCGACGTCATCATCGAGAACGTGACGCTGACGTTCAACGGGTCGCAACTGGTTGATGTGGTGGTGCCGGCCAACACGACTTATTCGTTCGAGATCAGCGGCAACGTGTCGGCTGCCGCAAGCCTGACCAATGGCGTGGCGGACAACCTGTTCGACAGCGCCAACGGCGGCTCGCTGAACCTGCCGTTCACGGTGTTCCTCGGCAAGCTCAAGTCTGCCGGCGCGCTGAGCCAGGCGCAGGTTGACGCCCTCACGCCGAAGTCGCCCAGCACGTTCCCCGTGACGTTTGCGCTGACAGGTATTAGCGGCAAGGACGTGAAGCTGGGCGCGCTGGTGGACGGCAACGTGGAGAACGCCAAGACGGCGTCGGTGAGGACCGACGCGGCCAAGGTGACCGGCGACGGCCTCAAGACTACGGTTACGCTCAACCCGTGACCGGCGCGTAGTGCTGCCTTCCGCCAGGATGGGGAAGGCCATGCCCCCGGTCATCCGGACGCATGCCTCAGGGCGATGCCATGGGTGGCCGGGTTCTTTTTGTGTCTGCGTCGAGTCCCTGGGGACGCGCCACGAATGAGGCTTGCCCCGCGGCCTCGGAGTTTTCTATGCAGCTGTTTCGCAAGCGCCGGCTGGAGCAAGCCTGCGCCCTGATGCTGGGCCTGTCGTGCGCGGGCGCGGCCAGCGCCGCTCCGGACGACGTGTTCATGCAGGCCGAGCCCGCCACGGGCGAGTTCACCTCGGTGCGGGTGGAGGCCAGCTACGACATGGTCAATCGCACCGTGGATGTCTTCAACCTGCGCGGGCAGCAGGGCCCCGTGTCGGACAACGCCGGCGACTATCGCGGTGGCAAGCTGATGCTGGGCTACAAGTTCTCGCCGTACTGGTCTGGGTCGGCCACCTACTGGCGCCGCGGTATCGATTACGGACAAGACCACAACCAGATCGACAGCTGGATGTTGGCGATGCACTACGATCCGCTGGCCGAGCCCGGCGCTCGCGATCGCGTCATGGTGCGCTTCTCGCTATGGGGAGACCACGCCGGGAGCCTGAACCGCTCGACGCCGGTCACGGTTCGCAACACGACCTTCAACAGCCTCACGGTGAACAACGCGAATGACGTCCAGGGCCAGGCCGACGTCATCTTCTCTGGCGAACTGACCGAGCGCAACCAGCTCACGGGTTTCGTCGGGCTCGGGATCAGCCGTGTGACCATCGGGAACCTCAATGCCGGGCTGCAGCGGGGCAATTGCAATTTCAACGTCGCCATCGGCTCTGACAATATCGCCAACGGCGCGCTGGCCGCACCGTGCCGCGCTGGCAATACCACCCTCCAGTCGGCCTCGTTCGCAGTCGACGCCAGCCAGTTCGGGATCAATTTCAACGACGATTTCAACTACACCGCCGGCTACCTGAACCTGGGCGGCTCATGGCGCTGGAAGTATGACAACTTCACCGCGCGGCTGGGCTACCAGTTCCAATACCTGCTGCGCAGCAATGTCGATAGCCGTGCTAAAACCTATGGCTACTCACCGATTCGCTCGAACCATACGCTGGGGCTGGAGCTATCGTATGCGGTGGTGAAGAACGTGGAGGTGTTCCTGCGCGGCCAGGCGTCGCTGTACAACTTCGTCGGCACCATCCCGTTCCTCTATAACGCCACGACCGCGGGCAAGCTGGACCGGTACTACGGCTACGGCTCGATCGGCATTCGCTTCTCCGGGTTCTGAAATCGCGATCCAGACTCGGTCCTTCTCTTTCAACAGACATAGAAGGGTTGGGAGGCGCGAGTAGCTTGGCCAGGTAGTAGTGTTGATTCCTGTTTGTCACCAAGCCAATTTCGCTATGCCGCAATACACCTGGCTTGCAGTTCGAGCCTTGGGCATCGGTACGCTCATCGTTACCGTGGCCGTGGTCTTCCGGCAAGCATATCTGCGCGTTGCCACCGAGGCCGGCATTGCCAGCCCAGCAGAGGCGCCCAGGGCAACGATGTTGAAGCAATGCGAGGCTATGCACAGCCGCCTGAAGAGTCGCCATGTTTCCGAAGACGCTGCAGAAGCAGACCGGGATCCGCGCGCCCTTTGTATTGAATCGTGATTGTATGGGGGCTGGCATCGCTGCTGGATACACAGCGACGCTTGCAGTCTTGTTTGTGAACCGCCGTATGCGGAGCCGCACGGACGGTGGTGTGAGAGAGGTGAGGGGGTGCCCCCTCACCATACTCAGTGACAGGCAGCTTTGTTAGGCAACCAAGCTGTCAGCCAGATGATGGTCACCCTGCTCCAGGTAGCGGCGGAAGTCGGGGCCGACTTCCGGGTGCTTCAGCGCGTACTCGACAGTGGCCTTCAGGTAGCCCAGCTTGTTGCCGCAGTCGTAGCGCGTGCCCTGGTAACGGTAGGCCAGCACCTGCTCCTGGCCGAGCAGTGACTGGATGGCGTCGGTGAGCTGGAACTCGCCTCCGGCGCCCGGCTTGAGCTGCCGCAGGTGGTCGAAGATGCGCGGCGTCAGGATATAGCGGCCGACCACGCCCAGGTTGGAGGGAGCATCTTCCGGCGCGGGCTTTTCCACGATGCCGGACATCTTGATGACGCCCTCGTCCCATTCGCGTCCGTCGACTACGCCATAGGAGCGGCTCTGCTCCGGCGCGATCTCTTCCACGCCCAGCACCGAGCAGTTGTAGTGGTTGTAGATGTCGACCATCTGCTTCATCACCGGCGGATTGCCGTCGATCAGGTCGTCGGCCAGCATGATGGCAAAAGGCGCGTCGCCCACCAGCTTGGCTGCGCACAGCACCGCGTGGCCCAGGCCCAGTGCTTCGGGCTGGCGCACGTAGAAGCACTCGACGTTGGCCGGTTTGATAGAACGAACCGCGTCCAGCAGCGCCTGCTTGTTCTTGGCCTCGAGTTCCACTTCCAGTTCGTAGGCCTTGTCGAAATGATCCTCGATGGCGCGCTTGGAGCGGCCCGTGACAAAGATCATCTCGGTAATGCCGGCGGCCATGGCTTCTTCCACGGCGTACTGGATCAGCGGCTTGTCCACGACCGGCAGCATTTCCTTCGGGCTCGCCTTGGTGGCGGGGAGGAAGCGGGTGCCCAGTCCCGCGACGGGGAAGACGGCCTTGGTAACGCGGTTGTCCATATCCGGTGTTCCTTCTGAATGTTTAGTGGTTCAATCAGCTTCCACAACTCGTCATCAATGATCGGCTTGGGCATCTCCCTGATCCGTCGGCGCAGTTCGATGCTAGCCCGCTGGCATTTCGCCTCGAGCAGTTGTCGGAATTTCGTGTAATGCAGGCGCTAAAGCATGCAGGCGACGATTTGAACTGGCCTATCTCGGCACCTTCTTTCTGGCGCTGAAGTCCAGGTCCTCCGCACCAGCGGCTTCCCCTTCGCCAAGGCGCCTTTGGGGGCTTTCCCTTTCAGGAATACGTGCGCACAACCTTGCTCTTGAGCGGCCATGGTCGCGCGGCGAGTATCCAGATACAGATCAGCGGCCCAAGAATCGGGATCAAGGAAAGATAGGCATATAGCGCGCTGAATCGCGCAGACCTGAACACAATGCGGAATGGAACGAACCATGCCGCCTCGAAGGCGACGAACGCTAGCAAATAGAGCATCGCGGCTTACCGGTGAGGTTGACCCAGAGCGAAGCGCATCCCTGTTTTATTGTGCGCTGCAACCTGATTCTACCTACTCGTAGGGTGCGCAGATCCCCCCTGAGTAAGGGACTGCAAGCGAATAGTTCCGACCCCGAAATCCCTCCCCACTTGATGTTAGCGTGCGGCCGAAACTGCGGGGAATGCACGTGCGCACAGCCCTCGTGAATGTGCCTCGATCATGGTCTGGAAGGGCGCGTGGTTTCCATACGCCGCGGTGGTGACGAGGATGAGCGCAGCAGCGGCGGCAACCGGTCGAAATGGTCTGAATTCAGAGCGCGTGAAAGCGCGAACAAAGAGCGCGCCAATTGCAGCGCCCAAAAGCCAGCCCGCGATGACTTCGGGAACCGTGTGCGCGTGATCGAAGACCCTGGCGACAGCAGTCAGCAGGCCGACAAGCAAGCCGGCGATGGCGCCGATGCGCGCGTTGCCTCCCATGCCCCGGGAAAGGAGTGCGATGGCGACGGTCCAGACAGCGGTCGACAGGGTGGTATGCCCGCTGATCATGCGAAATCCGATCGAGGAAATCTCGAACCCGCATCCCGCGTACAGGACTTTAGTGATGCCGGTGAGTGCCATGCCGGCCGACAGAAGCAGTATCCAGCGGATGGCCAGGCGGGGAGCTGATATTCCCAGCCAGACTGCGCATGAAATGGCGACTGGTAGCGTCAATGCGGCATCGCCGACATCGCTGATTGCGTTCCACATGGTCTCTTAGGGGAGAGAAGATGGCGCAGCTTAGCGCAGCCAGAAGAAACTGCGCTCAAAGCAATCGGCGGGCGGTGGAGGCTGGGGCAAGCTGATATAGCACGACGGCATATGCCGCGATGAGGCGCAGCAGGTCAAGGCAAGATGGCCAGCGGAGTCGCCGGGCGGGTTCTTCATTTCGGAGCCTTTGGCTGCTGGAGTGTTGAACTGCCCGTGGACGGGTACAGAGATGGTGAACGCGGCTGGGAATTTGTCATTCCGCTTCTGTCAGACGACGTGTCTCCAAACTGGGAACCGCCTGCTGTCCCGCTATAGCGCCTCCCAATATCGGCGTTCACGCCACCCGCGGAGTAGCTTTGTATTTGGCCAGAGCCGTAGCTGGCACCGCCGTACTGCGTGCCACCAGTCTGGCCGTGGCTGGCCACACCAAGATGCTGGCCGGCATGGGCGCCCCCGGCAACCAGCACGAGTATCAAGAGGGATGGAAATTTCATTTGCAGGCTCCGCTCATGAATGGGTGCGCAGGCCTTGTCTTGAGCGGCCCACGCTCGAGCCGCAAGGGTTTATTGTGCGCTGCAACCTGATTCTACCGACTCGTCGGCTATGCCGATCCCTTCGAAGTAGGGGATTCCAGGCGATTGCCCCGGACTCGAATGGCTCCCCAACGCCGCCATCCCGAGGCCTGAGCACCCGCCGCAGCCGTCTGTCCGGCTGCGGCTGCTTTCCGATCATTGACGCCGCGCCGGCCGCGCGGCGCAATCAGAACGGCAGCGGGCCCACCGCGGATTGCGGCGGCACCGGCGGGAACGTGATCAGTCCGGTCTGGCGCTGCAGCGCATAACGCACGTAGACGCCGGCATACCATTGGCGATAGTCGCGCGCGTTGTCGATGCCCACCAGGCCGCCCACATAGAGTTGCTGCGCCGCCTGGTATTCGATCGAGCCGATCAGGTTGTAGGCCAGGCCGGTCTTGGACTGGCCCGGGTAGACTGCGCTGGTCGCGTTGGCCAGGCCCTTGCCGTTGGCCGTGGCCACCGCGGCATTGGCCGCCGACTGGGCCGCCGCGTCGGTCGGGAAGTAGTTGGAGTCATCCTCGCTGAACGCCTGTACGCCAAGCGCGCCGCGCACGTTGTAGGCCAGCCGCCCGGTGCGGCCCGACAGCGAGATCGGCACTGTTACCGCGAAGTAGGTCTGCGGGCTGAAGTACCCGCCCTGGCCAAAGGTGAAGTAGCGCAGGTTCTCCGCGTACCCCATCGAGGTAAAGTTCACGCCGCTCATCAGGCGCTGGTCCGGGGTGTCGATCACGCGCAGGTAGAAGCCGCCGCCGCCTTCCCAGCGTGTGTTGCGCTTGACGTCGTGGCCGGTCAGCAGGCCATAGCCGCCGTAGCCGTAGATGCCGAAGAGTCCGTCGTCCCAGCCCACGTCCGCACGCGCGCTGCTGTTCATCACGCCGCCCCATTGCTGGCCCGTGCGCTCGTCGCGCACGCCTGCATAGGACAGCAGGCTGTCCGTCACTGGCCGGCGCGAAGCGCCTAGCGACAGCGTGGTGCGCTGGGTCAGCGGCAGGTTCAGGCGCGCACCGGCGTTGACATCGGTGTAGCGGAATCCCAGCGGCGTGCTGCCCAGGTCGGCATTGAAACGGTCGGATTCGTAGGCCACGCCGAGCGCCACCCCGAAGGCGTTCTGCGTGCCCGCCGAGGTGGATTTCAGCGGGCTGCCGTTCAGGTTGACCGCCGCGCCGTTCACGCCATAAGCCAGCGGACCGCCGCCAAAGCGCGAGGCGTTGTTGAAATCGCCGCCGACCGAACCGGCATCCAGCGCCACCGGCGTCACGCGTGCCACCAGCTTGCCGTTGCCCGCCGCCATCTTGGCCTCGGCCGTGACCTGCAGCTCGGTGAGCTGGCTCATGCCGGAATCGCCGTTGCGCCCACGCAGCATGGGGCCGCCCGCGAGCGTGGCGGTGCGCTGGGACTCGATTTCCTGAAGCTCCTGCCGGGCTGTCCTGGGGCCGGTCGGGTTGGCCTGCGAATCGGTGTCGGCCAACCACGGCGCGCGCGACTGGGCGCCGAGCGGCTGGCGGGCGGGCACGGCGGATGCGGCGCCGTAGCCGTCGGCTGCGGCCACTGTCTGGGCAGCGGGGTATTGCGCTGCCGGGTATGGTGGCACCTGGTACGGCGCCGCATTCGGAAACGGCGCCGGATACTGCGCGGCCTGCTGCTGCGCCTGCGCGGCAGGATAGGCAGGCGCAGCAGCCACGACCTTCGTGGTCTTGCCGCGCGTGGCGCTGCTGGCGGCCGGCGCGCGCGGCGATGCGCTGGCCGGCTGCGGGTAGGAGGCCTGCGGCTGGATGGCCAATGCTCCCGTGGCCGGCGCCGTGCCGAGCGGCGCGGGGATATATGGCTGGCTGTAGGCCCGCGCGCTGGTATGCATCATCACCGGCGGGGGCAGGGCCGCTGCTGCGGTCGGCGCCGGCACGGCCACGTAAGGTGCCGGCGAGCCTGGGGGCGGCAGTTGCGAGCTACCGCGTTGGCCCGGCAGGCCGACAAAGGGGTTCGCAGGGACGCGGTCGAAGCCAGAGGCGTCGGGGTGGGCGCCGGGCGCGGCGCCGGCGGCGTTCTCGGCCGCTACCGCGGCGCGGAAATAGTCGGCCGCGCGCGACGTCTTGCCCTGCGCGCGGTAGAGGCGGCCGGCGGCGGTCAGCACTTTGGGCGACCTGGGCGCCTGCGCCAGCGCCATCTGCAAGGTGCCTTCGGCCCAGCTGAACTCCTTGGCGGCGGCGGCGGTACCGATTGCGGCCAGCATCAGGTCCAGGTTGCGCGGGTCTTTCTCCAGCACGCTTTCATACAGCGCGAGCGCCTTCTTGTTCTCGCCGGCCTGCGCGTACATGCGCGCCAGGCTCGCGCGCACGGCGCCGTTGCCGGGGCGCTCGGACAGTGCCGGGGCCAACGTGTCGTAGGCCGCGACCAGGTCGCCGGCTTCGGTCAGCGCATCGGCCTGGCGCACGATATAGGCCACGCGCACGTCGTCGTAGTCGCGTCGCTGGGGCTGGCTCATGCTGGCGCCCGCCAGCTGGCGCAGCACGCCGGCCAGCTCTACGTCCTGCCTGGTCTTGAGCAGGATGGCGGCGTACTGCAGCTGCATGCCGACGTCCGCGCGCGGTGTGCGGCTCATCACGCTGCGCATCAGCGACAGCGCGCGCACCTCGTCGCCGGCATCGGCGTAGGCCAGTGTCAGCGCGCCAAGCTGGTCGGCATCCTGCTGGGCATAGCGCTCGGCCTCCTGCAGCACGGCCAGCGCGGCGCGCTGCTGGCCGGCGGCGGCCAGCTCGGCGGCGCGCGCGGCCTCGGCGTGCACCCACAGGCGACGCTGCAGTGTGCCCATGTCGCGCGTGCGGTTCTGCGGCGGGATCCGTTCGAGCGCATCGAGCCCGCCTTGCCAGTCGCCGGTCTCGGCCGACAACAGGGCGCTGGCGTAGAGTGCGTCCGGCATGTCGGGGTTGGACAGCAGCAGGCCGTCCATGATGCCGCGCGCCTGCTCTTTCTGGCCCACCGAGGCAAAGGCGCGCGCCGCGTCCAGGCGTACCCACGGGTTGGTGGGATCGGCCGCCATGGCGTCTTCGAGCGCGCGGCGCGCGCCGGCGGTGTCGCCACGCTTCAGGGCGGCACGCGCCTGGGCACGCGCTTCGTCGGCGCGCAGCTTGCCGAGCGAGCCGACCTTCTCCTGCTGGGCTGGCGTGAGGTTCTGCACCATGGCCAGCGCTTCGGCACTCTTGTTCTGCGCCGACAGCACGCCCACCAGCCCTCGCGTGGCGTCGGGATTGTCCGGATGCTTTTTGAGCACGCGGCGGTAGGCGGCCTCGGCCTGCGCGTACTGGCCTTCCTCGGCCATCAGGTCGGCCAGGGCGACCTGAGCGGAGGGCTCGCGCGCGTCCAGCTTGATGGCACGTTCGAGCAGGCGGCGCGCTTCGGCGCGGTTGCCGGTGTTGCGCGCTGCGCTGGCCTGCTCGGACAGCAACCAGTAGGTGGCGCTGTTCTGCGCTGCACGGTAGCGGCCGCCCGCGCCGCGCCTGGTGGCCTGCTCGAAATAGTCCACCGCCTCGGCGAACTTCTCCTGCTTGAGCCGCAGCACGCCCATGCCGCCGAGCGCGTCGGCATCGTCGGCGTGCTGCGCCAGCGCGCTCTGGAAGCGCTCGCCGGCGCGTTCGAGATTGCCCGCGTCGAGGGCGTCGAAGCCCTGCTGCACAAGCTGGCGCACCGGGCTCACGCTGGCGCCGGCCACGCGCGCGCCATCCTGCTGTGGCGGCGGCTGGATCCTGACCGCGTCGAGCTTCGCGCGGATGATGGCATCGTCGGGATGGCTGGCCAGCCACGCCTGGTACAGCGGCGCATCGGCCGGGCGCCCTCCCAGCCAGGTCAGCGCGCGGCGCCAGCTCTCGCGCGCCTGACCCGCCACGTCGGGGCTCTTGCTGAGCGCTTCAAGCCCGCGGATGCCTTCGCGCCGGGTGGATTCGCGGTAGGTCAGGTGCTGGGCCAGGGCGAGCTGGGCGCGGTGGTCGGACGGATTGGCGCGCGCGAGCTGCTCCAGGCCCTTGCGGGCCTCTTCCCAGCCTTGCGCGGTGCCGCCCAGGGTCTGGTAATACTCGAGCGCGAGGTTGCCCTGCGGCGCGGCGCCGCCGGCGGCCTGCTGGTAGCGCTTGACCGCTTCCTCGCTCTGGCCGCTGCGCGCGAGCTGGCGCGCCTGCTCGAGCTGCTGGCCGGTGCCGCCGCTGGCGATGAGCTGCGTCAGCCGCGCCACCAGCGGCGAGCCGGGCTGGGCCTGCTTCAGCCGCTCGAGGTAGGTGCGCGCCGCATCGGCCCGCCCCGACTCGGCCTCGGCCACGCCCATGCCGTACAGCGCCTCGGGCTGGTTGGGATTGAGGCGAAGGATTTTCTGCCACGCTTCGGCGGCGCGGTCGCTGCGGCCACGTTGCTGCCAGTATTTGCCCTGGTCCACCAGCAGCTTGACCGGGTCCTCCTGGGCGGCGGCGGCTGCGCTGAACGCGGTCAGCAGGCTCAGCACGAGCGTTTTCGCGCGCAGTTGCCGGGCGCGTGGCGCCCGCACGGAAATGGTCGCGCGTCCGTTCATGGCCGGGCGCTTGCGGATCAGCATGCTTTCCCCCACTCCAGCTCGAGTTGCCCCGAAGGGGCGAACCGGTAGCGGCCTTCGGCAAAGCCGAGGCCGAATAGTCCCAATACGGTGTCGTAATACGTGGCGGCGGGCTTGCCCGCGGCTGCCGCGCCGAGCATCGCCTCGGCGCGCGCGCGCTGCGCCGCGGCGGCCGGCGATCCGGCCGCCTGCAGGAAGGGCACCAGCGCGGCGGAGAAGCCGGCCGGACCTTCGCCCTCGAGCGCGCCGCTGCCGGCGCGCATGCGCTCGGGCGGGGTGGCGCGCCCCACCATGCGCTGCGCCTGCGGCGCCAGCACCTTCATCAGCACACGCCCGGCGGCATCGCCACGCGGCGTCATGCCGGCCCATAGGTAGACCCGGATCGCGTCATAGCTGCTCACGTCGCCGTTGACGGGGTCGGTAAGGAAACCCGTGCCGCCCTGGTCGGTGCGATATGCCGACCAGTCCGGCACGATGCCCTGTCTCGCCACTGCCTCGACCAGGCGCCCGGCCTGCGTGGCAAGCGTGCCCCACGGCCCGGACGGATCGCCGCCGGCCAGCCGGCGCAGCAACGGCACCGGCAGGTAGCTGGCGTTGAGGCGCCACTGGCGCGCGCCGTCTTCCTTGCCTTCAGCAAAGCCCTGCGGCCCCGGCAGCAACATGGCACCGAAGCCCGGCAGCGACACCACTTCCTCGCGCGCGACTAGCTTCAGCAGTGCGCGTGCCTGCCCGGCATAGCGCGGCTGGCGCCACACGCGGGCCGCCTCGAGCAGCGCGAAGGCAAACCACAGATCGGCGTCCGAGGCAGAGTTGGCGTCGATCACGCCCCACGAACCGTCGGTGCGATGGCCCCATTGCCAGGCCGGCAGCTTGTCCTGCAGGCTGCCCGCGCCGAGGTTGGCGATGCTCCATTGCCAGAGGCGGTCGAAGGTTGTGCGGTCATTGGCGATCAGCGCGAACACCATGCCGTAGGACTGGCCCTCGGAGGTGCTGTGCTGCTCGCGCGTGGACGGGTCCAGCACGCGGCCGTCGGCCTGCACGAACGACGACAGGAAGTGCTGGTACAGCGGCCAGGGGCAGGAGGAGGGCGCAGCGGCGCCCGCCAGCGTCGGCCAGCCTCCCAGCGCCGGCAGGGCGGCCAGCGGTGCTAGCCGGGCCATCGCGCCAAGCCCCGGCAGGCGCGCCAGCCAGCGGCGGCGCGGCTGGTTGACGTTCACGTGGGTTCTCCCCGCTTGCGCCGGTTAGCACGCGCGCGCAACGAGACGAACAGCAAGGCCGCCAGCAGCAGCGCGGCGCCGCCGATCATCGGCACCATGGTCAGCGACCGCCGCGACAGCCACCACTGCGCATAGGTCCACGGCGGCAGCTTGCCCACATGGTAGTTCTGCTGCGCCGCCAGGCTCTCGACCTCCTTGCCGTGCACCAGCGCCAGGCTGCCCTGCACGCGCTTCACCTGCTCGGGATCAAGCAGCACCTCGGTCATCGCCTGCAGGCCCTGGGGCGCATTGCTGGCCAGCGCCACCACGCTGCGCCCGGACGCCAGCGGCGACTCGAAGCCGCTGAGCACGGCGTCCGTGCTGGCGCTGGTGAGCGACAGGCGCGTCTCCACGGGACGGTTGCGCGTGCCGTCGGCTCCGTTCCACCAGCCCGTCACGGTGGAGACGATGTCGGTCAGCGCAAAGTGTTTTTCATTGCCCGCCAGCGAGACCGGCATGCGCTCGGCCCACTGGCTGAACAGCGGCTGGTTCTGCGTGGTGCCGATCACCAGCAGGTCGCGCGCGGCCATCTTCCCGACCTGGGCCGCGCCGGCCACCGCCACGCCGGTGGCGGGGTAGCCGGTGGATTCGCCCATGCGGCCCATCAGCGTGAGATAGGCGGAGTAGTCCTCGGCGCCGGGCTTGTCCGGAAGGATCACCGCGGTCTCGGCAAGGTCGGCCAGGCGCGTGAAGGGGAAGCCGCTGTTGCCGAACACCGCCAGGTCCGGCAGCGCGATAAAGTGCGACAGGCCGGAGACGTCGATGGTGGAGTCGGGATCGATGGCGCCCTTGACGTTGTCGATCAGCACGTCCTTGCAGGCGCCCTGCTTGAGATAGTCGTAGTAGAAATGGAACTGCAGCTGCGACTGCGCGGGCAGCATGAACAGTGGCAGCTCGATACGTTCATCCACCGGCACCGAGCCGTCCGCAAACACTTTGGCCAGCAGCTGGCTGGCGCGGCCGTCCGGGTTCTTGACCGGGCGCAGGGCGTAGGCGCGCAGGAACTGCTGGTTGACGTTGATGTTGAGCGTGGACTTGTCCAGCGCCGGGCGCGGTGTGTAGCGGTACTTCAATTCGATCGGGATGCCCTTGCTGCGCCAGCCGAACAAGTCCGGCGGCAGGCGGAAGTTCACGCGCACCAGGTCGGGGCTGTAGCCCGAGACGTTGAGGTCGCGCACCTCGACGAGTTCACCGAAACGAACCGGGCGGTCGCTGCGGATCCAGTTGGGCGCGTCATAGGGCACGCGCGGCGCGCCCTCGTCAAGCCTGCTGATGGTGGCGCTCTGGCCGGAGAGAGCGCGCGCGCCCAGCGTAAGTGCGCGCGCGGCGGTCTTGAGCTCGGCGCTGTCGCGGCCCATCACCAGCAGCAACTTGGCGTTGGCATCGCCGGGATTGGGCACCACCGCGAGCGCCGGGCCGTTGATGGCCGGCACCGCCACGCCGGCCGGCTTTTCATCGTTGGTGACAAACACCACTGCGTTGCCGCTGGCGGGCACCTGATTGAGGGAGGCGGCAAACGACGCCCCGCGATAGCCGGCCAGCGCACCGAACCACGACGACACCGCGCCGGCGGCTTCCAGCGTGGCGGCCGAGGGCTGGCCCGCGAACACGAAGGGCAGCCTGAGGCGGCCCACGTCGCGGCGGTCGAAGAATGGCAGCGGCAAAAGCGAGAGCTCATTGGCAAGCGCCACTGGCGCGAGCGTCAGCTCCAGCACGCTGCTGTTGCCCACGGTGGCCCACAGGCTGGAGTGGAAGGGGTCCTCGCACTCAGTGGTGTAGTGGCCGATCAGCTGCAGGTTGAGCCGGTTGAACTCGGTGATCAGGCGCGGCGAGATGGTGAGGTCGCGCTCCAGGCTGGTGCCCGCGGTTTCCCTGGGCACCGGCACGGTGGCAGCGACCTCGCCGTTGACCATGACGTTGATGTGCGACAGCGACGGGATCAGCGCGGGCGAGTACGTATAGCGCAGCTTGAGCCTGGCCGCGGTCACCACTTCGTCGGCCCGGATCGAGAACGGCACGCCGTTGATGGCGTCCACCCCGCGCAACTGGAACGGGGCGTCGGCGCCGAGTTGCTTGAGGGGGATTTGCACGGTTCGGCTGCCGCTGCGCGGCGCGGCGGGTGCGGCCGCAAGACCGGCACCGGCACCGGCAGCCTGCGCGGCAACCGTGTCGCGCAAGATATCGGGCTGGGCGGGGCGCTGTGCGCCAGCGGGGTGCACCGCCAGCATGGCGAGCGCGAACAGGGTACCCATGCGGGTGAGTGCGGGCAGGCGTGGTGTCTGGTTCAAACGCATTCTCTTCTTGTGCCAGTGGTCCGTTGCGTGTGGTGCGCCGCAGCCCCGACGGGGGCGCGGCGCGTGACGGCTCTGGCTGGTCAATTGGCGGAAGCGCCGGGCTCGGGCCGGCGCAGCAGCCGGCGCATCTCGCGGCTCAGGTGGAACATCACGTTATGGAAGCCGAGCAGGCCGATGCGCAGGATCTGGCCGGCCGCCATGCCGGGCGCGTCCGGGCGCTTGCGGCCCCACGAATCGATCCAGGCGTCGGCGCGGGCGAAGGTGCACTGGATGAAGGCCATCTCCTCGCGCGGGCTCATCTCCGCCAGCACCAGTCCGGTGTGCGACTCGCCCTGGAACACCACCCTGGCGGGGAACATGTGCTCGTCGTGTTGCAGGTACAGCGAGATCTGCACTGGCTCGCCCACCTGGGCCTCGACGCCGTGCGGGAGCCGGATGCCGATGCCGCCTTCGGCAAAGTCCATGGTTTCGCAGACCACGGCGCGGCCGTCGCCGAAATGCAGCGTGGCCGGCAGCTTCATCGCCACGCGGTGGGCCTCGCGGATCTGGCGCGTCTCGCTGGCCGCGGCAATGGACGCGCCCAGGATGATGAGGTTGTAGAAGGTCCAGGCCAGGTTGAGCACCACCGTGGTGGCCTCCTGGTGCCACACGAACAGCCGCAGCAGGCCCACCACCACGCCCAGCAGGTTGAACAGCAGCAGCACCAGGTAGGGGCGCGAGATGACCCAGTCGAAGTACGCTTCCTCGATCACGCCGCCCTTGGGCGTCACGTTGAATTTGCCGGCCGCCGGGTTGACGAAGGCCACCAGCACCGGGCGCATGATGTACCACGCCAGCACCGATTCGTAGACCTCGTTCCAGAAGGAATGGCGGAACTTGCCCTGGATGCGCGAGTTGGTCATGTTCGCGTGCAGCATGTGCGGCAGCGCGAAGATGGCGATGGTCAGCGCCGAAGCCTGGATCACGTGCGCGCCGAACAGCAGGTAGGCCAGCGGCGCGGTCAGGAACACCAGCCGCGGCAGCCCGTAGAAGAAGTGCAGCATGGCGTTGAGGTAGCACAGCCGCTGCGGCAGCGACAGGCCCGGGCCTAGCAAAGGGTTGTCCACCCGGCAGATCTGCGCCATGCCGCGCGCCCAGCGGATGCGCTGGCCGACGTGGCCGGACAGGCTTTCGGTGGCCAGCCCCGCCGCCTGCGGAATCGCCAGGTAGGCCGTGCCGTAGCCCTTGCGGTGCAGCTTGAGCGCGGTGTGGGCGTCCTCGGTCACGGTCTCCACCGCAATGCCGCCCACCTCGAGCAGCGGCGCGCGGCGGATGATGGCGCACGAGCCGCAGAAGAAGGTGGCGTCCCACAGGTCGTTGCCGTCCTGCACCAGGCCGTAGAACAGCTCGCCCTCGTTGGGCACCTCCTGGAAAGTGCGCAGGTTTTTCTCGAACGGATCGGGCGAGAAGAAATAGTGCGGCGTCTGCAGCATGGCCAGCTTGCGGTCCTTGATGAACCAGCCCATGCAGATCTGCAGGAAGGAGCGCGTGGGAATGTGGTCGCAGTCGAAGATCGCCACGTACTCGCCGTGGGTGTTCTTGAGCGCCTCGTTGATATTGCCGGCCTTGGCGTGGCGGTTGTGGTTGCGCGTCACGTGGGTGACGCCCACCTTCTCGCAGAACGCGCGGAACTCCTCGCGGCGGCCATCGTCGAGCACGTAGACGTTGATCTTGTCGCGCGGCCAGTCCATCGACATGGCGGCGAACACCGTGGGCTTCACCACCGACAGCGGCTCGTTGTAGGTGGGGATGAAGATGTCGACGGTGGGCCAGGTGGCGCTGTCCGCGGGCATCGGCACCGGCCGGCGCTTCAGCGGCCAGGCCGTCTGGAAGTAGCCTAGCAGGAGGACCACGAAGGCATACAGCTCGGCCAGCACCAGGCCGATGCCGAACGCCGCGTCGACCCAGTTGCCCAGGCTTATCGTCTCCGTCAGCCGCCAGTACATATAGCGGCTGGACACCGCGACCGACAGCACCACCATCATCAGGGTGGCGAGATGGCCCTTGACCCGGTTCAGCCACATGGCCAGCACGATGCAGGCCGTGACAAAGCCGGCTTGCTGCCAGAATTCCAGCGGCACCGTAACCACCAGCGCAAACATGCACAGCGACAGCACCAGCGCCAGGACGCTTACCGGCCTGCTGTTCCACAGCGGCAGTTCCACGAAGCCATTGCCGAACCGCTGCAAGGCCGCCGACAACGCGTTGGGCGAGCGCATGGACTGGTCTGGCTTCACGCGGCTTCTCCATGGGCCGCCATGACGCGGCGCAGCCACGCGGCGCAGCGCTGCAGGTCGTGCGTGGCCTGGCTATGGGGGTTGTACTCGAGCACGCTGCGGTCGTAGGCCAGCGCCTCGGCCACGGCCTGGTCCTGGTGGATCACCCCCAGCACGCGCTCGCCGAGCTGGGCGCGCAGCACTTGCACCACGTCCTTGCCGAGCTGGCGGCTCACGTCCACCTGGTTGATGACCAGCACATGGCCAAGGTAATCGGGACGGCCTTCGCAATAGTTGCGGATCAGGTCTTCCATCAGGGGCATGGTGGCGTACGAAGCGGCGTCCGGCAGCGAGACCATCACGCAAAGCTGCGCGCACGACAGCGCCTGCCGCATGTAGGGCGAAGGGCCCGGCGGCGTATCGATGACCACCACGTCGTCGCGCCCCAGGCCCAGCGTGCCGAGCTGCGTGCGCAGCCAGCCAGGATGGGTGATGAGATGGGCCTCGAAGGCGGAGCGGTCCGCTTCGTTGAGCGCGCCGAACGGCATCAGCACCACGCGCGAGCGGCCGCGGTACATGCTCTGCTGCCAGGCCTCGCCTGCCAGCGTGGCGCGCGCGTGGCCCGACACCTCGTGCGGCGGCATGCCGAAATGCAGGCGCAGTGCATTCTGCGGGTCAAGGTCGACGGCGAGGACGTGCTCGCCGGCAATGGCCAGGGCTTCGGCGAGGTTGGCCGACAGCGTGGTCTTGCCCACACCGCCCTTGGCCGAGACAACAGCAATGATTTTCACGAGCGATTCAGCCGATCGAGGAAGGAACGGCGGGCGGGCACCCGCTCGCTGGCCGGAGCCGGCTGCGGGCGGCCTTCGAGCCGCCCGAATACGCGCGACAGTTCGGTGCCGGCCGCGACCGGCTGGGCAGGCTGGATCGGGCTTGCCCGCTCCGGCTCGGCGGGCTGGGGTGTGGGCGTCCAGATGGCGGCCGGACTGGAGGCTGCCGCAGGCTCGGCAGCAGGCGTGAGACCGGATGCGAGGCCAGGTGCCGGCCCTGAAGCGGGCGGCATGCCTTCGGGCGTGCGGAAGCGCGGCGCCATCGCGGGCGCCATGACCGGTTTTGCCATCGGCCTTACTGCGGCCGTCATGGCCGGCGGCTCGACGGGCGAAACGGGTGCCGCCGCAGGCTGTGCGGTGGCATGGACTGGCGGCACGAGGCCGGCGGCGTCTACCCGCACCGCCGACAACAGCGGCCAACGCTCGCGCGCTTGCGCCGCGGCGTCCTCGCGCACGATCTCTTTATAGGTTTCCGTCTTGCCGCCAAAGCGCTGGAACAGCTGGGACAGGTCGTCTAACTGGCTCATGGTTCTGACTCACGGAGAGGAGTGCTGTTGCTGGAGGGGCGGCCTGGCAGGGCGGGCCCGCATCGCCTCAACGGCCAAACCGGAATTCCAGGCACCCGGTAGCATCGATCGGCGAACTTTGGCTGACCTTCAGGGTGTCGGACGAACCCAGCATGCGAAACCAGTGCTGGTAGGCCCCTTCCAGGAATGCCGGCGACCAGCTGCCGGATGACTCGCCGAGCGCTGCCTGCAGCGGCGCGCAGTAATGCCGGATCACCAGCGCGCCGCCAGCATCCTCGATGCTGGCCCATCCCCAGTCCACGTCCAGCCAGATCTGCGCAAGCGCCCGCTCGAGTTCGGCCAGCGTGGCGCAGTTGCCCGGATCAAACCGCTGGGCAAACCGCACGCCAACGCGCCACATGAAGGCGCGCAGGCTGGGCGGGTCCATCACCCCCGAGAGTTCCTCGGCCAATGCCGTCAGCACGTCACGCCATTGCGAGGAGCAGTGGCGCTCGGTCAGATATTGCAAGATCGCTTGATTCATCCCTAAAAAAATCCTGTCCTATAAATACCCGGCGCAGCCGCACCCGTGCTAAGGCGCGCAAGCCCATTGGCGGCTCCGGCGTTCGCAAATCCGCATTGCGTGGGCCGCAATTGGCGAGCCTGACAGCTTCCCTCCACGGTGGGAAGCCTCCCCCTGCTAAAGCGGGGAAACGCAATTCGCAAGCATGGGGGATCCGCCAGCAGGCCCAAGCACAGCTTTCAATGGATTGACGGGAAATAGGACGGCAGAAGGGCGTACAAGAATCTAAAGATGCCAAGCAGCAGTGCATCGTGAAGGGGCGCGAGTACTTCGAAGAAATGGGGGGCCGTACTTCGCGCCCCTGATTTCTGTGCAGTGGTACCAGCCTGCCTCAGATTCGGCTCACTACCAGCAAGTTGACAGCGCCGGCTTTCTAGGCATCGTTGCAACCACGCCTCCTCCTCACCTGGCGTCGGCCAGGAGAGGCAGGCAGCGATGATGCAGGTTACTGTTACGGAGCCACCACGAACACATCTGTGCGATTCGCCGTATTGCCTGAGTTCGCCTGGACAAAGAAGGGCACAAAGGCATTTCCCATTGTCGCCAACCCTTCATAGTCGCCGACAAAGAAGCCCGATGCCGCCGGCGCCGTCTTCATATCGAAGGGACCGGCCAGATGGACTTCGCCGCCGAACGAAGCGCCCCCGTTGCCCGAGGTGGTGAGCCAGTAGTCCGTCGGCAGCGTGGTGGTGTTGCCGGTGGCCAGGTTGCGGAAATCGTAGTAGGTAACAGCAACGATTCCGGCAGAATTGACTCGCACGGACGGCGTGAATGCGGGACGTCCGGTAGGCGTATTGACGCGAATCGGAGTGCTCCAGGTTTGGCCGCCGTCGCGTGATGTCGACATGGCGATCTCATCGTACAGCCCGCCATTGAAGCGCGAATCCTGCCACACCACGTAGAGTTGCCCGGTTGCCGGGTCGATGGCGGGCTCGGGAATGATGTCCCCGGTGCGCACTGCTTCGCCGGTATTGGGATCCGTCACCCCCACCGTGCGCATGTCGGCGATGACGTCAGGCTTGCTCCAGGTGGCGCCATCGTCGGTCGACATGACGAACGCGAGCTTGGACGCGGTGATATTGAAGGGCGGCCTGATGAGGTTGAAGAAGTTGTAGAGCGTGCCGGTCTGCGAGTTGACCACGATCTGGTTTCCAATGGTCTGCTGCCGCGACGGGGTGTTCACGATCACTTTCGGCGGGCTCCAGGTCAGGCCGCCGTCGACAGTCTTGGAGAACAGCGCGGGTCCGCGGAAGGCGGCGGTGTGCAAATTGGCATACGGATTGGCATTCGGCTGCTCGAGACGGTCCCATACGGCGTAGGCAACGCCAGGGGTGACCGGATTGGCCGTCACCGATTCCTTGTCGTTGAAGAACTGCGAAGAGGGTTCGTTATCCGCAATGATGACACTTAGGTTTTGCCAACTCTTGCCGCCATCGCGCGAGACCGCGGCGCCGACCGCGTTGCTGTTGTTGGAGCGGTTGAACGAAATCGAGATCGCATAGGCGGTGCCGTCGGGCCCGATCGACACCCACGGGTCGGAGGCGCGCTCGTAACCGAGCCCGCCGGCGCAGGCACTGAACGGCAGGGCCGTCTGCGTCCAGGTCTTGCCGCCATCGAAGGAGGAACCGGCAACCAGACCACGTGCGCCGCCATCCGACCAGCGGTCCTGCTGCCACACGCCAATGAAATTGGTGGGGTTGGCGGGATTGATGGCCAGATAAGGTTCGACCTCTGCATTCAAATAATTGATGCCGGTGCCGCCGCCAACGGTGCATCCGGCAAATGGGCTGGGGCCGGAAACCAGCGTGGCCGCCTGGCTGGGGTGGCTGACCGTCAAGGCTGCGCAGAGCGCGGTTCCGGCTAGCAACGGGATAAGCTTGTGATTGCAATGCATGAGGACCTCCTCCAATTGCAGACGGCTCGCCTCAGCTTAGGCAACTTGTCTCGTTGGCAAGATGACGAATTGTTAAGTCTGTATGAGACCTGGCTTTTTAACCTCCGGCTTACAAGCGGTGCTTTCCTGAACCATGTTTCGGCTGGGGCAGGGCGATGGCAAGGGATGGAGCGGATGCCACCCGCGCGGCCCGGCGTTCATGCAATGCAGTTTGCCGCCGCGGCGCTGTCCCCAGGGGGCAACGCTGGGTCATGCCGGTGGCAGCGGCTTGCGCTGCACTTTTCGGTTCGAAGCAAAGCGTGCCTCATGGCTTGTGTTTGCCGCTCGAACGTCTAGCGTGAAAGGATGGGAGGCGAATACAAGCTGACCAACGATGTCTTGACTGGAGGTGCTGCGATGACTACTCGACGAACATTTTTGAAGGGTATATCGGGCGTTGTTGCGGCCGCAGTGGGTGGCATCGAGTCCCCGGCAAATGCACAAGCGGGCAAGCTTGACGAGAAGGATCCACAAGCCGTCTCACTAGGATACAAGCACGAAACAACGAAGGTCGATAAGGCCAAATTTCCGAAGCACGAGGCAAGCCAGAAGTGCAGCAACTGCCAATTGTTTCAAGGAAAAGCCGGCGACGCGTGGGGACCCTGTCCCATTTTCGGTAATAAGCAGGTCGCAGCAAACGGTTGGTGCAACTCTTACGTGAAAAAGGTTTGAGAATCCAATACGCCTCTATCTCTTAGCGCGCTATCTCACATGAACGGAGACAGCAATGAAAAAGCTAGCCTTCCTCGCCGCCCTTTTGCTTACGGCTGTTGCGGCTTGGGCCCAGGGCGGCCGCTACGGCTCCCCTCCAACCCCGGGGACTGACACTGGCAGGCGCGCGGAGCCGTCTGGGCAGGCCGCCAGCGGTGCCTCCGGCGAGAGCGCCAAGAAGGACAAGAGCGCAGCTCACGGCGACGTCGACCGTACTATGGGGCGTGCAGGCGGCCAAGGCGCTTCGGCAGCGGCCACGCGTAGCCACCCAGCGTCGGCCCCCAAGAGCCAGCCCTGACCTGCGGAGGAGAGGACGGTGCAATCCGAACCGCCTTCTTGCTCAAGTAAGCACAACTTCGAGTCAAGGTCGCCGACGGAGGGCGCCTCAGCGGGCCCGATTCACTGTCAAATTTTATTGAACATTTTGTCAATTTGAATCGGGATTGTATAGCGGTGTTTTCCAAGCAAGAATGCTAGGCTGACCGCGATGGGGACCAGCCCACGTCCGAGGAAGCTTCCGCTTCCTTCTGTCGCAGCGTCGTCGGCGATGCACTGCAGTCTTCATCGCCGGCACCGACATTCGCGATTCCGGCACCGCATCCAGGGCGCTGCGCTGCGGCAGCCCTGCCGGCTTCGCGTGACGCCAGCCCGACATAAGCTTCGATTATTCACAGACGGCTCGTGCCTCGAAACAGCCCATGGAGACAAACAATGCAGACGCCTGACCAATCCCAAGGCATCGACTTCCCGCTTGAGGGCGTGCGCGTACTCGACCTGTCGCGTGTGTTTGCGGGACCGCTGTGTGGCCAGGTCCTGGCCGATTTCGGCGCTGAGGTGGTCAAGGTGGAACACCCCGGCCGCGGCGACGACACGCGCGACTGGGGCATGCGCATCGGCAAGACCGAGACCACCTACTACAACAGCATGAACCGCAACAAGCGGTCCATCACGCTGGATCTGCAGAGCAAGGAAGGCGTGCAGATTGTCTACGACCTGCTGCCGCAGTTCGACGTGGTCATCCACAATTTCAAGACCGGCGGGGCCGAGAAGCTGGGCCTCGGCTACGAACAGCTCAAGGCCATCAAGCCCGAGCTGATCTACTGCGCGGTTTCCGGCTACAACACCAGCGGCCCCGAGGCCAAGCGTCCCGGTTACGACCTGGTGATCCAGGGTGAGGCCGGGCTCATGGCGCTCAACGGCGAAGCCGACACGCCGCCGCTGAAGTTCGGCGTAGCGGTGGTGGACCTGATGACCGGCATGTATGCCGCGCAGGCGGTGCTGGCTGCCTTGTTCCGCCGCGAGCGCAAGGGCAAGGGCCAGCTGATCGAGATGGCGCTGTACGACTGCGGGCTGATGGTTACCGGCTATTACGGCCTGGACGCCATGCTGCTCGGGCGCGACCCCGCACGCTATGGCAATGCCCATCCGTCCATCGTGCCCTATGGCATGTTCGAGTCCGCCGATGGCCCGCTGATCATCGCCGTGGGCAACAACAGCCAGTTCGACAAGTTCTGCCGCCAGGTCATCGAGCGTCCGGACATCGTCGAGGACCCGCGCTATGCCACCAATGTGGAGCGCGCCAAAAACCGCGAGACCTTGACCCCGCTGATCACGGGCCTGATCCGCAGCTTTGCGCGCGACCTGCTGCTGGAGCGCATGACGGCCTGCGGCATTCCTTGCGGCAAGGTGGCGGGACTGCATGAGGCATTGACCAGCGAGCGGACCCGCGAGGGCGGCCTGCTGCGCGAGATGCCCCATCCCGTGGCAGGCAGCACGCACGTGTTCGCGCCCCCTTACCGCCTGGATGGCCAGCGCCTGCCGATCCGCAACGCGCCGCCGACGCTGGGCGAGGGCACGCGGGCGGTACTGCAGAACCTGCTGCAGATGAGCGATGACCAGCTGCAGGCACTGCAGGCCCGCGGCGTGCTGACGCTGCCCGAGACACCGCAGCAGGCCTGAGCATTCGTGCCGCGCGGACGCACATGAACGTCCGCGCAGCCCTGCCCGGCAAGGGGGGCTTGGGTTCCCTTGCACTGATTCAACTGGAACAACAATCGTGCGTACTCGAAATTTCACCCGTATGGTCCACTCCCGGCGTCGTGCCATCCTGGCCCTGGCCGCGGTGCCGCTGCTGGTCGGCAGCGCTTTCGCGCAATCCTGGCCGAGCAAGCCGATCAAGCTCGTCGTGCCGTTCCCGCCGGGCGGGCCCACGGATACGGCGTCGCGCATCGTCGGCCAGAAGCTGGCCGAGCGCCTCAAGCAACCGGTGGTGGTGGAGAACCGCGCCGGTGCATCGGGTTCCATCGCTGCCGCCCAGGTGGCCAAGAGCGCGCCCGACGGCTACACGCTGATGATGCTGGCCACGCCCACGCTGCTGGCGCCGCACCTGTACAAGAAGGCGGGCTACGACACGACCAGGGACTTCACGCCCGTCGCCACCGTCTATGACCTGCCGATCGTGGTGGTGGTCAACCCGACGCTGCTGCCCAACGTGACGGACTTGCCCAAGCTGATCGCACAGGCCAAGGCACAGCCGGGCAAGCTCAACTACACCAGCTCCGGCGCGGGCAGCTTCGGCCACCTGAGCATGGAACTGCTCAAGCAGATGGGCGGCTTCGAGATGCAGCACGTGCCCTACAAGGGCGGCGTGCCCGCGATCAGCGACACCCTCGGTGGCCAGGTCCCGATCATGTACGCCGACCTCGTCGCCGCGCTGCCGCACATCCAGGCGGGCAAGCTGCGTGCCATCGCGGTCGGCTCGCCGCAGCGCGTGAGCATGCTGCCCGACGTCAAGACCATTGCCGAGCAAGGCTTCAAGGGCTACGACGCCGTGTCCTGGGGCGGCCTGCTGGCGCCGCCGGGAACGCCCAAAGAGGTGGTGGACCGCGTCTCGGGCGAGGTCGGCAAGATCCTGGCCGACAAGGATGTCCAGGACAAATTGCTGAAGGCCGGTGCCATTGCCAAATACCAGGCGCCGGCACAGATGGCCCAGCGCATCCAGCAGGACTATGCCAAGTGGGGCAAGGTGATCCGCGACAAAGGCATCGCGGTCGAGTAAGCGTCAGCAAGCCGGGCACGCTGCAATGGCGAGCCCGGTGCCAGTTGGCGAGGGCGGACTGCTGTGTTTATTGCAGCCAGACATGGCGCCTGCCGCCTTGTCTGGTGTTGTTGCTGTCAAACGAGATGAGACCCTTTCCTGGAAAACGCTGAAGACCCGAAAGCATGCCAGTCAGCACATGAGGCTGACTGGCATGCTTTGCCTTGGATGGAAGAGATTCACTTCTTGCTTTGAGAATGCGCGTCAAAGCGCGCGACTTCTTCGAGCAGCATCGGCGCACCCATGCTGTTCGCGTGCAAGCCTAGAACGCTAACGCCTTGAAGGACAGCGGCGATCTCTTCCTTGGTGGCGCCGAGCTCGAGCGCGCGGCGGATATGGCGCCGCGTACCAGGACCGTACATGTGCGTGCAGGATACATCGACGGCTATGGAGATGAACTCCCAGACCTTTGGCTCTATCAGCCCCTTGGTCATCGGATGCATGGCCATGTCGAGGAATTTCTCGGTCCAGATGGGGTCGAGCTCGGTAAAGCTGTTCCACTCCGGATTCCAATAGCCGCTCGCGCGCAAGCTGTCGCTGATGGGCGTGGCTGGCAGGCGGCTTGTACCGGTGTATTTGTCGTCGTGCATGGCGGTCAGTTCAAGGAGGGCTTGTAGTTGATGGCACGTAGTGCCTGACCTGTCCGCTCGTTCTCCCGCTTGAGCGTCTTCTCCAGATCGGCTGTCGTCTGCGTGGGACTCCCTGGGTTCATTCCAAGTGCCGCAAGCTGGCTCTTCACCGAAGGGGATGAGATGGCCTTGAGTAGCTCTTGCTGCAGCCTGCTGCGGATGGCAGCCGGCACGTCTGGCGTGGACCAGACACTGGTGCCCATGATCTGGCTGAGATTTGGATAGCCCGCTTCCGCCATTGTCGGCACATCGGGCAGGAACGGCGAACGCTCGGCCGATGTCACCGCCAGCGCACGGACCTTGCCGGGTTTCACGAGCGCAAGCGCGGTGCCCATGCCGTCGAACATGAACTGAATCTGGCCGCCCATCAGGTCGGTGAGCGCAGGGGGCGAGCCCTTGTAGCCGACGTGCTCCATGTCCAGCCCGGCCGCCTTGTTGAACTGCATGCCTTTGATGTGAGAAAGCGTACCCGGGCTGTAGGACGCGTAGGAGACCTTTCCTGGATGTGCCTTCACGTAGGCCACCATCTCGCTGACATTGGTGACCGGCAGACGAGGGTCGGCGACCAGCACCAGCGGCACGCTGGCCACTTCAGCGACCGGTACCACATCCTTGAACGGATCGAAGCGGAACTTGTAGCTGTACGGGTTCTCCGTCACTAGCGAGTTGGGAGACAGCACGAATGTGTAGCCATCGCGTGGCGCGCCGAGCATTGCGTCCGTGGCAATGATGCCGCCCGCGCCGGGCTTGTTTTCAACCACCACGGATTGTCTGAGGCTCTGGCGCATGCTCTCCGCAATCGTACGTGCGATCATGTCGGACGCGCCCCCCGCCGGAGCTGGAACGAGGATGCGGATGGGGCGATTGGGCCAATCCCCTTCCGCCAGCGCGCTGGAGAGGGGCAGGGCGGACAACAGCGTTGCAAGGCAGGTACGGCGTGCAAGCCGGATGATGTTCGAGGTCATTTGGCCCTTTGCGTATGTGTTGTTACGGCGTCGTATGCGGTGGCTGTGCGAGTGACAGGTGTGTCTGGCATGAGCAGGGGCGCTCAGACTTGCTCCTCATGACTGACGTCAGCAGGAGCGAACAAGACAAAGCAGATCGATCCAGTTGTCGCAATCCAGGCTGGAGTGCACACATCAACTGGACCGACTTCTCGTCTGTGCCGTAGTCGACTCAGGCTGCGCGGCGCAGCGGCACGTTCTTGACACCAGGCTTGCGGTTCGGGGTCATGCCGTTGGCGGTCAGGGTTTCATCGACATCGTCGTACCAGGTGCCAATACGGTAGATTTCCCGCGCTTCCTTGCCATCGGCGATCTCGCGGCCCAACTCCTTGGCGATTCGCACGAGCTGCTGCACCTGCTGCACCGAGGTGAAGCGCTTGCCATGCTGATCGATGAGGGTGTCCTCAATGCCGCAACGCACATGCATACCCATCGCCAACGCCATCGTGTTCCACGGAAGTACGTTCTTGAACAACGACTCGGCGGTAACGGTGCAGCCATCCGGTGCACGTTGGATGAAGTCGAACAGGTTGTACGGATGCGGTCCATGGTGGCCGCCGCCAATGCCGATGCAGGTCAGGTTCAGCGGGCCCTTGTAGACCCCCTTGCGCACCATGCGGTCCAGCGTTTCGAGCGCGTGCATGCCAACCAACTGAAAGTGCGGCTGGATGCCGGCATTCTGCAGGCGGCGCAAGTGTTCTTCCGCCCAGGTCGGGCCTGCCGGAACGATCATTTCACGGTAGGCATCGTACGTAGCCGGATTGGCGAGGGACGTGCCTTCGTAGAATTCCGGATAGATCAACTCCATGATGTTCATCTGGATGGTGTTGAGCGCTACCGTCACCTGGTCCGGTTTCGGGTCCAGTTCGGCCAGTGCGTGTCGGGTGTCGTCCGACAGCCACTTGGCAGCCTGGCCATCGTCTTCCGGTGCAAACGAAATCGAGCCGCCGACCTGAATGATCATGTCCGGCACCGCCTTGCGCACGCCGGCGATCAGTTCGTTGAACATGGACAGGCGCTTGGAGCCCTTGCCATCCGGTTCGCGCACATGCAGGTGCAGCACGCTGGCGCCTGCCTCATAGCAATCGACGGCCTTCTGGACTTGCGCTTCCATGGTCACAGGGATGTCTTCGGGGAAATCTTCCGGCATCCACTCCGGACCGTAGGGGGCCACCGTGATCACGACCTTGTCCATGTTCTCCGGGTGCAGCGAATCATCCAGAAATTGCATTTCGTTCTCCTTTATAGGGGGGTAGCTATCGGCGCCGCAACGAACTGTTGAGCTCGAACCGGGATTAGTCTAGTAATCCCGGGGCGGTCGCTTTCTCTCATTTCATGACACTCATGTCTCATTTCATGACAGAATATTCGGAATACCCGGGTTTCCCCTGAACGAACGGATCCGGGTTACTCCCCGGGTAACGGAGAAACGATGGCCACATTGATTCGCACTGGCGTGCTCAGGAACTACTTCAAGGTTGCGCAGCAATTGGGCCTGGAACCGCAGCCGTTGCTACGGAAATTGCGGTTGAGCAGAGCGATGCTTGCGGACCCGGACCACTGGATTTCCGGGAGTGGTGCCGTTACCTTGCTGGAAGAGTCAGCGCGGATCACGCAATGTCCGACATTCGGGCTGCGTATGGCGGATCTGTGGCAACTGTCTGATCTCGGTGTCGTCAGCGTTTTGCTCACGCATCAAAGGACCCTGCGCGACGCTGTCGGAACGTTGATTCAGTTTCGGCACCTGATGAATGAGTTCCTGGTCATCCGGATCGAGGAGGTCGGCAAGAAGGTTTTCGTCCGGGAGGACGTCGTCGCGGATGACGCCGGCCCATCCATACAGTCAGTTGAGCTGGCACTGGGCACACTGTCACGCATGTGTAGCACGCTTCTGGGCACCTCCTGGCACCCTCTTAGTGTCCATTTCACCCATGACGCCCCACCTGATCTGCGGCTGCACCGCCGCATCTTCGGGGGGAAGCTGGAGTTCGCAAGCTCGTTCAACGGTCTGGTTTGCCGAGCTGCCGACCTGGAGATTCCCAACCCTATTGCCGACCCCGTCATGGCACGCCATGCCCAACGCTTGCTTGAAGGGTTGCCGGGGGCTAACGAGCCGTCAGTTGTGCTCAAGGTGCGCAAGGCGATCTATCTGATGCTTCCGATAGGGCGCGCTACCATCGAGCAAGTTGCTCAAGGCGTGGGAATGAACGTGCGCACGCTGCAGCGCCAGCTCGAAAGAACCGGAGCGGTCTTCTCCGACATGGTCAATAGCGTGCGGCGCGATCTTGTCATCCACTATATGGACAACGGAAGCCTCTCGCTGGGCCGCATTGCCGAGTCGCTCGGATACTCCTCTTATGGCTCGTTCGTCCGTTGGTTCACGGCGCAGTTCGGGATGACGCCGACGCGGTGGCGCAACACTAAGGCAATGCTGATTAAGTCCTCCGATTCGTGAGGAGAAGCGTTATTTGAAGAATCACGAGCGCAGAAAGAGATG